>CAZCSS010000099.1:0-2547 GCA_964501515.1 uncultured archaeon | reverse complement strand
TATGAGGAATCCCTTCCTCCGGTTCTTTTACTCTCTTGCGAACATATAAAGTCAGCTCCAGGCGGATACGTGTCTAAGCGGTTGATTGTGTCATAAAGAAAGTAGGGATTTTTGGGTTTCCAGAGCCGGTTCTAAACACATTGGCGGAGGTTGAATCCCTAAAAAGCACCGGCCTTCTAACACACCGCATAGTCAAGCTCTGTCAGGTTGTACCTGCTGATATCCCCGGCCTCCACCCTCCAGAAATCATCCATCCAGCGGGCTTTGTAACAGGCTGTGTGGTCCGCACCTGAGAAATACTTCCATGCAATCCTGTTCTGTGAGGGTTTTTCAGGCAGGCCGAACTCCTGTGTCACAAAGGTTTCCATCCCCATTCCGTCAGGAGAGGGGCTCAGGTTGCCTTCAAGCCTCTGCAGAAAATTGGGTCCGGTGCCGCGGTAATAATACCCCTTTTCCGCGGCCTCGGCTATCGGCATCCTCCACACTGCCAGTGTGGGTTCGTCTATATACACGCTCTCATTAAAGGGCAGGGTGTCCAGAGCATCTGCCACGCCTGACACAAAGCAGGACACCCCCCTGGCCGAAAGGTCTTCAGTTTTATTGCTCACCACACCTGCAAAGCTCTGGAGCACAGCATCGCTTATTCCGCTGGCATTGCCCGTCACCAGGATGTGCGTGCCGTCGTCAGGCAAGCTGTAATTAAACCTGACCCTTCCTGAGCAGTTGCCTGAACCGGATGTGCCTGCATGCTTTTCAGCATAAAAGCCATACAACGGCTCGCTCACTATCCTCATAACATATCCCATGGTGCTGAGCGGGAATATGGGATCCTCGAGCCCTTGCACAGGAACTGCCACATCCTTCTGGTAATGCCTGTCCACCCTGGCAATGCCGTCAACATCAGACACATTTATGGTAAGGTTTATCCTGACAAGCACATGGAGGCCGTCCCAGTTCTCTATATCCGGGTCCGAGAAACTGGCATCAGCAAGGAACCCTGATTCCACTGCAAGTATTTTGTCCCTCCAGTCAGAAAGCCGGTTGTCTCCCATTATAATGCTGACATTGCCGTTGAGGGTTCCGTTGAGCATAAGCTCCTTTATGGCCTCTCTCGAGTCTGTCAGATACTCCCCGTTCATTATTATTGTGTTTATGGCAGAAAGCATGGCCCTCTTGCATGATATTGTTATGCCCCTCTCAAAGTCATTCTCCATAGACCTGGCGAGTTCAATCACCTGATCAGTGATTATGGACTCTGTTGTTTCATGCCCTATATTCTGGGATGATGCCATGTAGTATGTGATGTAGAATATGACAGGTATGCTGAGCACCAGGACTATCACAGAATACATCTGTCCCCTTCTCATCTCCTTTTGTTTCAGTACCATATCCTGAGCTCCATGTTTGCAGGCCCCCACATGGTGGGCACGTCCCTCACCGATGTGGAATCGAATTTGACATCAGGGGTTATCTGAAAATCTATTGGATTCGACTCGCTGCCGTCATAGGGGTTCATGGCTGTTCCGTTGCCTGTTTCCCCCGGGTTGCTGTCCCACAGTATATTGAGTTCGTCCATGAGATGCATAAACGCATTGTCTATTGAATCATTGTCAGGGTCGAAAACATCTGAAGGTTTGGGGCCTATTGCCACAGTGCCTGAGCCATCTGAAACATTATCACCGTCAGTGTCATAATACACAGTCAACGTGCTTCCGTTGGCCTTGGGAAATACACCGCTGTAACCCTCAAGTGTTATGCCCCCTATCCTTCCTGTGTATATGATTCTGTCATCAGGCGAGCCCCCTGTCCCGTTGGAAGGAGACAGGCCCGTGCCTATCCTCACGGAGTTGTTTTCACCGCTGCTCAGATAACGCACAGGAATCTGAACGAAAAACGGGTCTCCCAGCTCTGTGTAATTTTCTCCGTTAAAGTTCTCCAGCCAGTAGGCCAGATGCCAGGGAGAGGACTCGTTCTTCACATAAAGCCTGTCTGTCCAGTACCGGGAGGAATATGAGGTGATTCTGGCGTCCACTATCTGGACATTCTGGGGCACATAAAACCAGCCCTCCTTGGTTTTGGTGGAATTGTCCGTCACGGTCTCGTTGCCTGTCATGTTCTCCAGTTTCGGGCTCTCAAAATCAAAGGTGACCTCTCCGTATGCAGGCGGGTTCAGTGATGAAGAAAAATTAACTTCTATATAGGAGTCAGGATAGAGCACGTCCTGAAAACTGAAATTGCCCTTAATCTCCACTCTCTGGGCCTTGTAGCTTGCATTCAGGATTCCCCGCGCAATCCTTGAATATATGTCCATAAGCTCGTCAGAGCTGGTGCTGGTATAGAAATGGGTGCAGTTCTGGCAGCAGGCCGACTGGTTGAGGGTGTCTATTGCCTCCTGGCCGACATCCCCAAACGCCACTGTGTATATGGATATCCCGTACTTCTGATATGCTTCGCATGCCTTGTTTATGGTCTCCTGCGATGGAGTGTCCCATCCTCCCACGGCCGGGCACCCCCCTGAACCGTAATTGTGGCAGATCGGAAGAGCAC
>CAZCSS010000098.1:0-2549 GCA_964501515.1 uncultured archaeon | reverse complement strand
CCTGCGTTTGGTTTCAAAGAAGACCGGTATCCCGGAAAAGGAATTAAAGGACATGCAATCCTCTTTCCAGTACTGGTATCCCCTGGACTGGAGATGCTCGGCCCTTGAGCTCATACAGAACCACCTTACCTTCATGCTGTTCCATCACGCTGCCATATTCCCGAAGAAATACTGGCCGCAGGGCATAGCCACATGGGGAATGGGCCTGCTTGAGGGAGGCAAGATGTCTTCCTCAAAGGGGAATGTTGTGCTGGCCGTTGACGCCGTGCAGAGATATAGTGCTGATGCTGTCAGACTCTTCCTGTTTTCATCAGTTGAGCCCTGGCAGGATTTTGACTGGAGAAGCAGGGAAGTTGAAAACTACAGGGAAAGGCTCAGGAAATTTTATGACAGGATAATATACCTCAGCACGAGCAGCAGGAAGATGGAGATACGTCACATAGACCGCTGGCTGATTTCCGAACTTAACAAGATAATAAAAGGCACAACTCGTTCCCTCGAGAGGTTCCAGACCAGAAAGGCCTCCCTTGAGGTATTCTTCAGGATGAGTGATGTTATGCGCTGGTACGAAAGAAGGTCAGGCTGCCTAAACAAAAACGTGGTTCCGGCTGTAATCGAGAACTGGCTCAAGCTCCTGTCACCTTTCATTCCATTCACATGCGAGGAGCTCTGGGAAAAACTCGGAAAAAAACCGTTCATATCAGCAGAGAAGTGGCCTGTCCACGGGGAGGATCTGATAAATGAGCGGCTTTCCAGAATGGAAGAACTGGTGAAGCAGACCCTTGAGGACATAAACAGCATCACCAAAATAATCAGGGCAAAGCCAAAGGAGATAAGAATATACGCAAGCCCGAGATGGAAGTATGAGGCCTACAAGGAGATACTGGAAAAAGCCAGGTCCCCCAAGGATATAATATCCTGGGTGATGAAGCATGAAAAATACGGAAAGGAGAACGACGCCCTTCGCTTCGCGCAGGCCCTTTCCAGAGAGGCCGCAGGCCTTAAGGACATTCTCACAGAGGAGGAGGAATACCGTGCCCTGAAGAGTGCTGAGGATTTCTTCCAGAGGGAGTTCGGTTGCACGGTAAAGGTCATGCACGCCCACGAGAGCGAGTCGGTCAAGGCCTACAGGGCCGACCCGGGCAAGCCCGGGATAGAGATTATTTCCTAGAAAGAATGCGCCAGCCGGGATTTGAACCCGGATTGCCGCCGTTCTGCCTATTCTGCCAGATGGCAGGGCGACGTCCTACCATTAGACTACTGGCGCACTTGTAATGCTGGTTGTGTTTTCTTTTAATTGAACAGGATATTTAAAAGAATAGCTATTTAAGAAAACACCCCCAATTATTAACTGATAGCATGGTGAACATACCAAAACCTCCGAAACCTTTTTCAGAGAAGGACATTCCCCTGCCTCCTGCTCCTGGAAAAGCCCCGGAAATCCAGAAAACCGAGACCGAGGAGAAAAAGCCTGAAAAGACCGATGAGAAAAAGGAGATAAAACCTGCTTTTCTGGAGGCCCTGAAGATGACAGAAGGAAAGAAATACCCCCCTCTTTTCATCAAGCTTGACAAGTACGGCGAGATGGTGGAGAGCATACAGAAGCTGAAGTCAACAGCACTGGGCCTCAGAGACGCTCTTGACGCCCTGGATGATGTTGAGAAAGAGCTCAGAAACGGTTTGGCCATCACCCAGAAGGCTCTTGACAGTTTCAACACAGTGCTCACGGTTCTGGATTCCAAGCTCCTCAGGGCAGAGCATGTGAATGAGCCCAGAGCCTCGCCGGAAGAGAAGGCCGCCAGGAGCGAGGTGAACGCCTACATAAAGGACGTTTACGACCAGATTGAGAAGATAAAAAACGAACTCAAGGCAATCTCAACAGCAGAATAGCCCTACACATTCAACCAGTCCAGACCTTTTTATATATTATTAGTATATACAAAAAAGCAATCAGTGCGGGGGTACCCAAGTGGGCTTTTCCTCAGGCAAAAGCTCAACCAAAACAGGAGCCCAAGGGCTTCCGGATAAGGAAGGGCTCGGGGAATGGTTAAAGGGGCAGGACTCAAGCCATCTTCAAGCAGTCACGGCTTGGATGCCGGGAAATCCTGTGGCTCAGAACCCTTTCCCCTCCGGGAGAAGGATGAGCAATGCCTTCGTCGGTTCGAAATCAGGCCCTTTTCAAGAAACCGGCATCTCGAGACAGAAGCGAGAGATGACGAGATGTCTCCTGTCTCATGGAGACATGAAGGCCTGAATACCCAAAACTTCTGCCTTCATGGGCAGCGAAAATCCGGCCCCCCGCATGGCATGAAAAGCATGATGCGCGGGCAAGGTTTATAAGGAACCTGCCCGAGCAATCACCATGGAAAACCCGGTATACAACTACGAGAGAAGGCTGGGATGTGCCCTGAAAACACTGGACAGATCAGGCATCTCCGAAGCAAGCAGGAAGGCAATACCATGTTTATCGGTGAAAGTTATGGCAAAATACAGGGGTCGTGTTGACGGAAAACTCCGGGGCAAATACACCTTCAGGCGGCTCGGGGCTG
>CAZCSS010000097.1:0-2557 GCA_964501515.1 uncultured archaeon | reverse complement strand
CCCTTTCGTCGGGCGCTATCTGGAGAGCCATGTTAATAATTATCCTATGAAGATAAATTAATCAACCCTTTTCTTGGCCATGTAGACCTTTCTGACAGGCCATGATATCTCTATTCCCTTCCTGTCATACTCCTTCTTCAGTGCCTTGATAAAATCGTGCTTTATCGCAAACTGTTTTGCATAGCTCTTGGCCCTGAACAGCACTTTGAAGTTTATGTTTGAGTCACCGAATTCCTGGTATCTCACCATGGGCACAAGCCCGCTGGGAACAGAATCCCTGTGTTTTTCAACAACCTTCTTCGCCACATCCAGCGTGACCTTCTCCACCCTTTCAAGGTCCTCTCCGTACCCTACGCCGCAGGCCACGCTGAAACCGATATCCTGTCTGGGCATGTCGTAATTGACAATCTTGCTCGATGAGAGGACCGAATTTGGTATTATCACAAGATTGTTCGGATATGTCCTGATTCTGGTTGACCTCCATCCTATGTCCTCAACAAAACCCCTGTCTCCTGCATCAGTCTCTATGTAATCGCCAATCCTTATGGGCCTGTCCACTATCATGTAGGTTCCTGCAAAGAATTCCTTGAGCGTGTCCTGGAGGGCCAGTGCAACAGCAAGGCCTCCTATTCCCATTGCGGCCACCAAGGTGGTTATCTCGATCCCGAACTGGTTCAGAATCCACAGCACTGCTATAACACCCACCAGGCCGTAGAGAACCTTCCTGATTATGGGGAGGAACTGCTCATCCTTCTTGGTTTTGGTCCTAACAGCAACCTCGGTCATGTACCATTCCAGGAAGGCGTTTATTATCCTTATCGCTATCAGGGCCACATAAAAAATGAACACAACAGTGAATGCGGCATGCGTGGTTTCCGTATAGGGGAGCATAATATCCCATGTTCTGGAAACCAGGAACAGGCCAACCAGCACTCCCCCAAGAAGCACGGGCCTTGAAACAGCCTTTAGAATGAGGTCGTCCAGGTTTGTCTGCGTTTTTGAGGTGAGCCTTCCAACACCCCTGTGGAGTATTATGTAGGCAATCCTGGCCGCTGCTATGGAAAGCAGCAAAAGAATTACAGAGTCCACAAGCGTGGGATAGGGTATCCCGGGAATCAGGTTCTCTACAAGGCCCATGGTATAGATTGAGAGCCCTGCTTAAAAAACTAATCCCCAAGCAGGGCATTAAGCTTCTCGAGGAATCTTTTCAGACTCCCGAGCGGGATCCTGGCTCCTGCGGCAGCGGCATGGCCTCCGCCTGATCCGCCCACGCTTTCAGAGGCTTCCTCCATAAGCTCGTTCAGTTTCAGGGTGTAGTCTCTCGTCCGGGCGGTTATGTCTATGTATTTCTCCCTTGTAAAAACATAAAGCCCCATGGGGGAATTTGTGACTGTGGCTGAGAAAAGGGCAGACGGGCCCCTGAAACCAAAGGATTTCTGGTCAAGAACATACCCAACGCTTCCGGATTTTTTTGCTTTCCTCTTCACCTGCTCATAAAGCTCGAACTCCCGGTTTATGGCCTTTTTTGCTGACGCGGCCAAGCCCGGAACATCAGTGGGGTTCTTCCCCCTCGAAAGTGCTTTCACGATCATTCTCTTGGCGTCATACGTGGAGAACTCGTCATTCTTTATCCCCATTGCTATGGTGGAGACCTCAAAATAAAGAGCCCTCCTGTCCCAGTTCAGGATTCTCTCCCTTGCGAAAGGCGTTTCGTCAGAGTAGTCCCCGATTGCGCCGTAAAGGGCTATCCAGACCCTTTCTTTTGGGATGTCTTTCTGGAAGCGCCTGTATATGAGTTCTGATGCGCTTACATTTTTGGCATGAGAAAAATGGCAGATGGAATCCCTTATCTGCTTCTTTATTTCAGGGGCGATATTGTGGTGATCGAAATAATGAATTTCTGACTCTCCTGAGAGCTTCCTGAAGAGTTTGGATGCTTCGGGGGCATCCTTTCTGTTCAGGGCTATGTCTGTTATTACAATCCTCCCCGGTCCGGTCTCCCTGAGATCAGAGAGAAACGAAGCCGGCCTTGTAAAGAACACATCAGCTCCGGGAAATCTGGAAAGCGCTATTGCCCCTGCGCAGATCCCATCGGTGTCTCCATGGGTAAGAATTGTGGTCTGCATTCTGTCTATAATTGGCGGCAAGATTAATTAAAGGGAATGCAAGTATTATCAGGGATATTATGGTTGTGAGCGGACTGTGCCATATATGCGGGAGGCCTTCAGCCAGTCTTTATTCATGCAGAATGTGCGGAGCTCTTGTGTGCGAGCAGCACTATGATCCGAAGACAGGACTGTGCTCAAACTGTGCTGCAAGGCACGGGGGAAAGTCTTTTTAAAACAAGACAGCAATTCTCAACACAGCTACAGTGCCGGGGTGGCGGAACGGTTAGCACAGATGAACCGGCAGGTTCGGATGTGCCCGCACAACGCGCACGATTGGAGACGCAACCGCACAGGTGTTTGCCGCTGTTTCACAGCGGGTTGTGCCCTTTATCGTGTGTCCGAAAAACCGGCAGCTTTTGCAGCCGGTGCGGAAGGACGTGCAGGTTCAA
>CAZCSS010000096.1:0-2563 GCA_964501515.1 uncultured archaeon | reverse complement strand
CACGGGGGTCTTGTGCATCATAATCAGGAAATATCCCTATATGATAACCCCCATGAGACGCATGATAGAGACAGTTGGGGTTCTTTACAAATATCATGGATTACACCTCCTTTTTTTCCTATTGAAAATCCGTAAACATCTCTTACAGGTTACTAACCTCCATTCACTTGTCATGGGAACATCTGCCTTCCCACATAATGTCCGTCGGGATTTAGGATAAGCAAAATGCACCTAAACCCCTCATTACACATAGAAATACGGAAGAACCTCTACTACCATCCGTTGCTCTGCCTTAAGAGGAATTTCGAAGACATCATCAGCCAGTTCTCTCAAAAGTTCAGCCTGGGCACAACGCCCAACCCAGAAGTCATGTTTTTCCTCCTTCATCTCCATGTTTGCGAGTCGAAATACCTTCTGTTTAAACGGAATATCGCCAGGTATCTCCTCATTCACCTCTCGTATTATGCTATCTATTCTCATCAGAATAAAGTCAATGAAGTCCATGTCCTCACTTCCTTTATGAAACTTCCTTCACTTCCCAAATATTCAGAAGCCCGAACCCCTTCCTTTCGAACTCCTCACGCTCTGAACGGGCTTCCTCAAGTGTCCGGCAGATGGCCAGAACCTTCACATCCGCTCGGAAAGTATCATCCTGATACTCCAGGATATTCACCTATCACGGCATACATTTTCATACCTCCTTATTTTCTCGTAACCTTTTTAACATTTCATTACAATTCTTCAATTCGTCATTTCGACCCATCATATACGCTCGAAGCAAAAATGGTTTGAGAGATTGGTAAAGGTCGAGTAACAACGGAGATACTTTTTCATAAGCCTCTCTTTCTATGTCTTCCCCTTTCTCATCTGTCATTATGCTCCCTCCTTATATTATTTCCCATCCTTCTTTGGCCACGGTCATTATAATTTTACCGTTCGGGAGTTCCTTTTTCTCCCTCTTATCGTTATGGAACACCCTTACGGTATATGGCCATCTCCTGGCTGATTCCACCATGAGATATGGAACAGGAGAGGCAAAAACCAGGATTCTCTCATCCATCCTCTCCCAATCCCCTTCCCACTTATCCAGAAGTTCGTCCATCTCCCGAAGGGTGAGGCCCTGGCTCGGAATGTTAATCCGCTCCCACTCCTGGAACTCCAGAAGACAATCTTCCTGTTGTGGAAAGAGGTCATGGCTCTCATTGATAATCACATACGCTTTCCCTGGCTCGGCACGGATATACTCCATGCGAACCACATTCGAAGGAACCTTCCCTCTTTTTATCTGGGAGAGGAAATACTCCTTTCGCCTTTTCTTCCGCTTCTCCCACTTCTGTATTTCCTCATCCTTATCCCATTCCTCCCCACACTCCGAACAGGGGGGAGCGTAAAAACTCTCTGCCCCACAAATACAGGTGAAAAAATCTTCCCCCCTATATCTGACCGAGCGGGGAATGTCCATCAATCCCTTCACTATCGGGGCAGGATGATGAGTCACCATCCCGTCATTGTATTCAACCTCTATGAGGTCATAGTAGTCGTCATTCATTTAGTTACCTCCTTTTATCTTTACGCTATCCTGGCCGAAGAAGGCCAGATTTCTTTCCGCCTTTCGCCCCTCCTTACACACCGGACAGCGACAGTTCTTATCATGTCCGGTATTTCTCATCTTCCGCCTGGCCTCTTTCCAGCCGTGGACTATCTGCGGGGCATTTGGCCGGTTCTCAAAAAGAACCCTCCGTTCATCAATCCCCTGGGACTGAAGGAACTCCTCAAGTTCCTTTATCTCCCTATGAAGCCTGGCTAACTCCTTCTTCGACTCCACCAGGTTAGGCTCGGAACGGAGTTCCTTCAGCCTGGCCTTTATCTTCGGGATAATTTCCCTGGCCGTCTCCTTCGGTCTCCCCTTCCTCTTCGAAGCCAGGACACTCTCCCAATAGGCCAGGTCTCTCTCCGCCCTGTCTATCTGGCGAAGAACCACGCCGTTCCGCTTCCGGAAGGTTCGCTGGAGATAATCTCTCCTCTTCCGGAGACGGGGAAGCCGGCGAACCGCCCGCTGGGTGGCCTCCACACGGGCTTCATATTCTTCCTGGGTCAGCACGGACTGACCCGACAATACTCTGGCTTCCCGAAGGAGGCCATCTATGTCTACCATGTCGCCTATATTCATCTAATCACCTCCGTTTCTGAACATGAGCATGACATCCCTCCGAACCATCCCACCACCAACAAACCACACGCCACCACCTGTTCTGGGCCGTGAGAATCGTTCCCCCAGCCACATCCTTAATATTGAGCCTGAATACCCCGACCTCATCCAGGGTATTCAAAACCAATGGCATACCCTTTCCATCCAACCTATCCTCCAACATCCATCTCACCCTCCTCTCCCAATCTCTCACACCACCTTCTCTCCGCACCCTCTCCCGCCAACCCCTCACATACCTCTCCACCCAACCCTCATCCTTCCCCTTCCCCCTCCATGCCCAAACGTTCTCCTGGGGAGGTAGAACCTTACCCCCCCTTCGGATTGTGCGATAGACGGAGTAGGCCCCTTTCAGCG
>CAZCSS010000095.1:0-2575 GCA_964501515.1 uncultured archaeon | reverse complement strand
GGGCTTGCGAAGATTCTTGGCGTTGTTCTCTGGTGACGCTTTTCTGCGGGCAAAAATAAATATCTGCACTATCCATGCTTCAGAGGCAGGTATAAACACAGGTCTCTCAAGAATTAAACCATTTCCTTATCGTTTCTTCTGCGGGCTTTCCCCTGTATTCCCAGCCCTTGTAGACGGGAATGAAATACCCGCTTGTTCTGTTCCAGCTGAGGTTGAAAAGCATTTCATAGAACCTGGCCTGGCCTTCGTCAGAGACTGCGAAGAAATCCTTCGGCAGGCCCGGGTTGTTCTTTTCCATGTTTTCAGGTGCAATCGGTTCCCACCAGTAATAATCCGGGCCTGTGAACGCTCCCACATCCAGAAGCACGTGTTTCTGGTCCGGGTAAAGATGTTCCAGAGAATCCAGTTTTTCCCTGATCAGATTTTCCATGTGCCCTGGGTTGTCTTCTACGTCTCTGGTTGCCGGGATTCCGCCCAACGCGATGTAGTCATATCCTTTCAGGTCAAAGGCATCCACGCCTTCCGGCATGCTCTGTACGCGAAAGGCAACGTTCCCCCTGTAAACCTTTTTAATTTCCCGGAGTATCTCCTGCGCCCATTCAGACGCTGTCTGATCATCCTCTGCCAGGAGATGAACCTCGTTCACAGGGGAAAACATCTCCACCCCGTATTCTTCCGAGATTTTTGCCCATTCGAGAACGAGAGGATTGAGCCTTCCGATTATTTCCTTCGGGTCTTCTGTGGGAGGGTAGAAGTCAGTATCAAAATCCGGATGAGCCGGGTTAATGAGCAGGAATGTTCTTATTCCGTTCCTGTGAAATTCGTTTATGGCATCCTTTATCTCCCCCGCGTCTTCGCACACGTAGAATTCTTCTCCTTTGCATATCTTAACCCCGATTGCCACGATATTTATACCGTCTTCTTTCAGTTCGTTTATTTCGTTCAGAGCAACCCTTGTTTCTCTCATAAATGGCAGCCATACGCCCTTGTATTTCATTATGGTTTCGCCAGGGCCTTTGATTATCTGCGGTTTTTCCGGTGGTTCGCTCGTTTGAATGCAGCCGCTTACAAGCAAGACGATAATCAGCATGGATATTGAAAGTTGCAGTTTCATCTTAATCAGCCTTAATCAGAGTAAACAACAGGATCGCCAAACATCTTGTAGGCGAAATTGCCGTACCTCCATTCTTTTTTCGAATTCTCCGGGGCAAGTTCAACATAATTGTTTTCGACAGCAGAGTTTTTCTCTGCCTCTTCGTCCCCAAAGTGTATGCCCTTGCCCACGTTCGTCATTGTGTTGTTCCTTATTGTTGCAGAGCCGCCCAGCACAACTATTCCGGTGTGGGCACTGTGAATTCTGTTGCCTTCTATTACGGGGGTTCCTCCATGGACATCTATTCCTTCGTGCCCGCATTCCCATATTTCGTTGCTGTAGATTTGGCCTCCCCAGGAATCAGTGCATATGCCAGCGCAGAAGCTTTGGTTGATAACATTGTTTCTTATAATTGTGTTTGGATGGGGTTCCTCACTTAAAATTATGCCGTTCCTTGACCATTCAACGGTGCAGTATTCTATCAGACTTCCGTCCTTTCCTATCTCCACGCCGATCCAGTCAGCGTAATAAGGTTCTTCTGCTGACGAAGTAAACAAAATCCTTTTCTCCGGGGTCCCCCTTGCGATCAGCTTTCCCCTCACATTCAATTTTGAATGGGTTTTTGCATATTCTTCAAGTCTTGTCGGGTCGTGGTCGTTATAACCGTCGGCCTCTGTCTCCTCTCCGGAGTTCTGGTCATCCTGCACTTTGAATTTGATTACAGTTCCCGGACGTATTGTCAGGTCACCTTTTATTGTAGTGTCTCCTGTTATGATTATGTTTCCTGACCATATTTGATTTTCATCAAATTCTCCGGATATGCTCTGATTTGATATCCTTTTTGTTTTCCCTCTTTCCTCGCCTCCGCAGTAACCGACCTCTGAAAAATACTCGGCACCATCATTCTCTGCGCAGATGAATCCGTCAGAATATACAACCCAAACAGCCCTGTGATTATCCACAGAAACCTTCCACACGCCTCCTCCAATTTCCTCTTTTTTCCACTCTTTCGAATACCATCCTTCATTTTTCAAGTTTTCGATAATTTTGGATTTGGTAAAATCTATCGGGTCAAATTCGGACCCGACACCCATATCAATTGAATTGTTTGCTTCTTTCGTCCCGGACAAATTTGTCTGGTTTTCCATTTCCTGCAGTTTTTCCATCTTAATGCAGCCGCTCGTGAGGACAAGTGCAACCAGCACGACCAAAATCAAAATTTTCAGTTTCAATTTTACCATTCATTTTAAACTTATGCGAACACACTAAAAAATTACTGGTTTCCGGAGGGTTGTAAATTCTCTGCGGCATCATATGGCATTAAACGAAGCTTTGCCGAAGGCAAAGTTTGGGTGGGGTGAGCGTAGTGAACGGAACCGCTTAATGCTTGTTATGTCTCCCAATAGGGCAAATCCGAAGGGATTTGGGTTCTGCCGCCGAGCTTTTAGGATTTTAACTTCACTCTTCTTACAATAATCCACT
>CAZCSS010000094.1:0-2588 GCA_964501515.1 uncultured archaeon | reverse complement strand
GCGAACTGGCATCCGCATTCGGGCAGATGACAAAGAAGCTGAGAGGTTATATAAAGGAAAGAGAAAGGCATGAAAAAGAACTCGAAACCAAGGTCAAGGAAAGAACAATGGAACTCAATAAAAAGATCAGGGAACTGGAGGAAACTAAAATGGCAACACTTAACATGATGGAGGACGTGGACAAAACCAATAAGGAACTGATGGAAACAGAAGCCAAACTCAGAGAGAGCATCAGGGAATTAAGAATGATGGACAAGAAAAAGGATGAGTTTATATCAATAGCGGCTCATGAACTCAAGACACCTCTCACAGCAATACACGGGTTCTCGCAACTTCTGGCTGATCCAAGGACAGAGAAGGACAAGACCAAGAGGCGCAATTACCTGAAGATTATTGACAAGGAAACAAGAAGGCTGTCAAGTCTTGTTACTGAAATACTCGAGCTTTCCAGGATAGATCTGGGAACAATAAGGCTGAAAGAAGAGGTGGTTGACCTGAACAATATTATAAATACTGTCAAAAGCGAGATGGCTGTTAATGCAAAAGAGAAGGGGCTCAGGCTGGAATGGAATGTTAAAGGCCTGCCTGTTGTGAGAACTGACAGGGAGAAGCTCACTCAGATCCTCCTCAACATGATGAACAATGCCATAAAATATACTGAAAGGGGCTCTATCTCTCTGGATGCATGGGCCGAGAAGGATCGTGTTCATTTTGTGATAAAGGATACTGGCATAGGGATAGCAAAGGAGGAACAGAAAAAAATATTTGACCGTTTCTATCAGGTTGATTCATCTTACACTAGAGAAGCCGGGGGAACAGGGCTTGGGCTTGCTCTGTGCAGTGAATACCTGAAGCTTCTTGGGGGAAAGATATGGGTGGAGAGCGAACCTGGGAAGGGCTCAACATTTCATTTTACCATACCCCTTGGAGGAATACCAAAAGAGGTGAAGGGCAGAGAGAAGAGGAAAATCAGGGAGAGGGTGAAGGAACTGGAAGAGATAAAGAAAAAACTGAAAGGGATGAGGGCAGGGTGAGTCATTCGAGCTTTTCAATCAGCTGCATGATTTCTCTGTAATGTTTTTTACTATCTTCGGGCTCCTGAAGCTTTTTGAGAATTCTGCAAGATTGTCGCAGACATTTACGAGGCTCTCCTTTGTGGGATTCTCAAAGTCCCCGCCGGTTTCCTGAAAGAATCTTCTTACAAGGATCTCCACATTTATTCTCTTCATCCTCTCGAATTCCTTCATTCTTTCAGAACATCGGAATGTGCAAGAATAAAGCATCTGATAATGGCATCTCTGACCGTGAGAGGAGTGACTTCTTTGCTTGGGTCAACCCCGTATATTTTGACCATACCCTATCCCAGGGCTTTCCTGACTCTTCTCACAAGGTCATCATTCTCAAAGGGTTTGGTGATATAGTCCAGAACACCCAAGGCTTTAAGATTGCTAATTCCTGTTTCAGAGAATCTTGCTACTGTTAGAAAAGCGATTTTGATGTTCTTTGTTTGCGGGTTTTTCCTTATTCTCTCTGTGGTTTCCCTTCCTGACATCTCGGGCATCATCATGTCCATAAGAATGAGGTCTGGTTTCACTGTCTTCAGTTTGTCAAGGCACTCCTTCCCTGAGGTGACAGTGATTACATTGAAACCTTCATTCTCAAGGATGCCTCTGACAAGTTCAAGAAGGCTTTTCTCATCATCCACCACCATGACAGTTTTCTTGGGCATATTCTCTATTTAATTTGTTTTTGACTTTTATTAAGTTTCGTCAACAAAAAGATTTAGTTTATACGCTTTTCCCCTGAGCTCTCCTGGCCTGTATATCTCCACTTCCGGGGGGAGAATCTCTCCCGTATCCAGTAGATAATTCATCTGGGGGTTTTGCCTAAATGCGTATATTGCAGCATCTTTTATTTTCTGTTCGTCCTGGCCAGATGGTGCCTCAATTCTTATTACAGGAAAATCCTTCATGTCTTTTCGTTTTTTGGCAATTTGTATTCCGACCACATTAGTTCCCATTTTTCTTATGTGTTTAGGCATTTCCTCAATTTGATGAAGGGATATTAGACCACCTCCTATGTCAGCATCCTTAAATCTTTTTATATCATCAAATATGGGAGTAAACTTACTGTAACCCTCAAAGGGTTTTTTGTCTAATTTTGTTGCAGTGTCACCTTGCACATATCTTATAATAGGAGCAGCCTCATGATAGAAAGAGGTCAAAAGAACCTTTCCAGTTTCACCTTCTATAACAGGATTCAAATTATCGTCAACTATTTCAATTAGATGGGCATCAGAGAATGCACAGTAAGGTCCCTTATTGTCAATCTGTGTTGCCATAATCATTCCCTCTGTTGATGCATATAAAAGCGTATAAGTTTCAACTCCGAGAACGTTCTTTATTATATCATGTTCTTCGTCGAGAACCCTACCGCCCCCGGCAGAAATTCTTTTCAGTTTTAATTTACCTGTAAGATTTTTCTCTGACACAATTCCTGCCAAAGCGCTGAAGAAAGCGGGACCTGAAAGGGAATATTCATAGCCGTTCTCAATTATGTTTTTAAGATGCTGTTCTAATGGTGTTTGC
>CAZCSS010000093.1:0-2613 GCA_964501515.1 uncultured archaeon | reverse complement strand
GTCGAGGACCTGAAAGGGGAGCCGATAAAGAGCTACAGGTGGTCTGTGTCAGGATGCAATCACAAAGTTATCGGCGAGAGAGAAAGTGAAGATTTCAGAGTCAGATTCTTATATCCAAGAGAACCAAAAGAAACAGAATGCAGGGTTGAGGTAAAGCTCGAGAACGCGGCAGGGGAGAACACGGTCAAAGGAGAAAAATACGGCATATACAACACCAAACCCACTGTAACCGTAACAAAACTAACTACCCAGAAAAATAAAATAAAAATCGAAATAAAAGACCCTGACATACCATACGGGGACAGGGTTGATGTAGAAACATGGACATCAACATCAGATAACAGCAATGATTTGGTTGAGAAGATGGGCTGCCATGAGATCTTCAGGTCATCATCATCCACGGTTGACAGTGATGGGTTTGGATATAGGATATGTGATTACACTGGTGTTCAAACAAAATATGTTTGCGCTGTGGCCACGGACCGCGCCGGTGCAAAGGCTCTGGGTTGTGTCAATATTAAATAGGGCCTAGCGCACCGGAGACTCTTTCACCTTGAATGGAGGTATTCCTCCAGGGCGTCGAGCTCCCTTCTCCTGTTTTTCCATTCCTCCCTGGTGATCTCATCGTTCCTGTATTGCTTTTTGATTCTTCTCCTTTCGATTTCCAGTTTGGTGTCAATATAGTCCTTTGCCGCACCGTCTCCTTCCAGGGCTTCACGGACAATCTTGCGCTCTATTATGGTTCCTGTGGAGGGGTTGATGTAATAATCCCTCACATGGCTGCGGTGGCTGTGGTGTCTGCGGTGCCCGGGCTGTTCCCGGATAATGACGCGCTGATATGTCGGTTTAGGCATAGGACCATGTATGATTCTGATGTTGGAACCTTTGGGAGTACCGCATCCGTACACGCCGGCCAGCAGGACAGCGGTCCCGGCCAGGGAGAGCCCTGCTGCTTTGGCCGCCCTGAGATAGTCTGCCATGCCGCGCGGCCCGGCAGCTTCAGAAGGCCCGTCGATGCCGGCATCCTTTACGTATCTTTTCATCTCTCGGCCGGTGTCCATAAAAATCACTTAATTAAAACTTGTTGCCTGTTTTTAAATGTTTCGCTGCCTGATCCGATTTCCCTTATTTATTCGGCCTCTGACAAATAATAATCTATGAAAGCCGCGGGTGCCCTTAAAGCCCTTCTGGGAGCGCTGGTTTTCCTGATGTCGCTGGCTGCTGCGCCCTTCCAGGCACAGGCCTACCAGCTCAGGGACGGGCTTTATTTCTCAATGCCGCAGGACTCTGTGAAGAGCGTTATGATTGTCCTTCCTGATGACTTCGCGATTGTGAGGGGGAAGGGGGATTTCCACATAACAACACACACGAACTGGAGCGATGTTTCCCTTACTGACCAGATTGTGTGGACGGATGAGAACAACACATTCACCGGGCCTGTGGAGTTCCGCTCGTTCGGAGTCCCGAACGGCTCGTGCTCGCCTTTCACGATAAGGATAGAGAGCATTGGGCTGAACCGGACGAAGTCGTGGTCAGGCGGGGTGTGCGTTTCGGAGCAGCCCGACATGGACCTCGCGGCCGCCGGCGAAGAGGAAGACCCTGAAAGCGTTATCAACGGGAATCAGGATGTTTTCTCGCTGGGTTTCTCGGCCCCCAATGTGCTGGCCAGGCCCGGGGAGAGCGTCAACGTGACTGTGAACGTGGAGAGTTATGCTGACATTGACCTGGACGTCACGCTGGCCGGGCAGGGGCTGGACATATCCCCGCATGAAAGAAGGGTTTCGCTCGGAAAGAAAAATCCCAGGGAGGCCCTGGTTTTCCGGGTCAAGGCCCCTTCCGAGGACGGGGAATATTCCATTGAGGCAGAGGCAAAGAGGGACTGCTCGTACAGTTCATGCACAAAAAGGGCAAAGGGAACCGTCACTGTTTTTTCCGGGGACCTGCCGCAGGACGGCTTTTCCGTGTCAATATTTCCCGAGAGCATAAACCTCAAGGAGATCGGGCCTGCGGATTTCAGGGTCACTGTGTACAACTACGGAAACCAGAGCAGAAGATTCACTGTGTTTCTGAAGAAGCTCGACCCTGACCTTAGAAGCGATTTCTACTCAGGGGTTCTGGATGTGGACAGCGGGGAGGAGGGATACATGGATTTCACTGTGACCCCGCAGGCAGTCTCAAGGTATTTTGAGATAGAGGTGGAAGCGGGCTGCAGGGACGAAAACAAATCCGTGACCGCTGTGATAACAACCAATGAGATGATGACTGATGTTGTGAGAAAGGCCGAAAACGTGAAGAAGGGGGCGGGCAGGGATGTGAAGAAAGAGGTTGACAGCAGCCTGGACATCTGGTACGAGAGCTACAGGTCTGCTGAATACGGCCATGAGGGCAGGGCATGGGAAGATGTGCAGAAGAGTCTGGACGCAGCAGCGGAAATGAAAGCCAGGGAAGGGAATGAGAGCACGGCCGTAGTTCCTGCTGGCGGCAGCAGGGCCCCGGAGGGCGGGGGCTGGCTTACATATATCCTGATTGCTGCCGCCCTGGCAACAGGCGGCTTCCTGTTTTACTATTATGTCCTGAGGGGGCGGAGAAAGCCCAAGGAAGAGGAATTCAGGG
>CAZCSS010000092.1:0-2620 GCA_964501515.1 uncultured archaeon | reverse complement strand
TTCCATGCTTCGTTATAAAATTACCAACACCCACACCTCAATCCCCTCACTCACCAGAAGATCAACCTTCTTTTTGATTCCTTTTCGGGAAGACCCGCCGTACCCGCCCAGGCCCCCGTCAGCCCTGACCACCCTGTGGCACGGTGTCCTCCCTTTGCCTGAGCCGGGAAAGGGGTTCCTTTTCAGCGCCTGCCCCACGGCCCTGGGGCCGTTCATCCCCAGAAAACCGGCTATCTCAGAATAAGTGGTGATCCTTCCCCTGGGGATTCTCCTGCAGGCCTTCCACACACTTTCGGAAAACATGCAATCATCTCGTGGTCACGAGCGGCTTCTCCATCACTATAATGGTGTGCTCGGCCTGGGCTATGGGCTTGCCGCTTACCTCTTTCAGGACAGGATAGCTCTCTATTGCTCCTGCGGTCTCCAGTTGCCTCAGCGCCATTGCAATCCTGACAGGAGAGAAGTCCTTATATAACCATCTCTTGGCAAAGGGCAGTTGCCTGAAATCATCCCTTGCAATGGACAGTATCTTTCTGGCTTCCGGAAGCCGGACCGGCCTGTCCATGAGATAGCGGTATATCTCCGTGGGGCCTGAATCCTTTACCTGGCCGTTCGAATTCGTTACAAAGGGCTCGAGCGCAATGACATCCCCCACCCCGAAGGCGTATCTCGAGTCATTCCTAACATTGGGTATTGACGGGCTTCCGTGGAATACATACCTGTCCAGGGTGTGTCCGGTGAGATTCACTATCACGCCCTTTCCCATGGAACGAGCGGTTTCCTCAATAACTGCGCTGATCTCCCCCACAGTCACGCCCGGTCTGATAATTTTTATTGCGGCCTCAAGGACCTTTTCAGCGGCTTTCACGAGCTCGCTCGCTTCAGAGCAGTAGGTAAAGGCCATATCCCCTATGTAACCGTCTATATGCGTTCCTATATCTATCTTTACCAGGTCCCCTTCTCCGATGGTTTTCCCGTCACCGTGCGAGGGGGTGTAATGGGCCGCAATCTCGTTCAGCGAGATGTTTACAGGAAAAGCGGGCTGACCACCTTTCTTCCTGATGAATGTCTCTGTTTTTTCAGCAATGTCAAGAAGCCTTGCTCCCGGCTCCAGCTCTTTCTCTATAAGTTTCCTTGCCCCGGAGCATATGGCTCCAGCTTTCCTGTATTTTTCAAGAACCTCTTCTTCCATATGCTTATTATTGTCAGGTTAGATTAAAAGCTTGTCAGCAGTTGATACGATCTCGTTTGCAATTGCTTTGTAAAAATCCTTTTTTCTGTGGTTAAGCGAAATCAGTGTTTCGCATACCCCGTTTGACGACCTGATATTGTATACAATATCCCCCCGATCGTGCATTAATTCTATGGCCATGTCAAGATCCCTGCTGCTTATCACCCTGCCAGACAGTTCCTTGAGTTTTGTTTTCAGAAGCCCCATGCACAAAGGGTCAAAGAAGCAGCACAGCACGCCTACCTTTTCCTCGATGCCAAGTTCCCTGTACATCTTGCTGCGCCTGATTATTTCAGGGTTAATGCTCGAATATCTCTCCATATTCAGAAATAGCAGAAAAGAATAAAAAAACTTGGAGAAGATGCTCAGATATATCCGCTTATCATCATCTCCCCCAGCTCGGTGAGGCTTATAGTCATTCTTCTGCTTTTCTTGTCCGCAGACTCCACAAGCCCCATCTGCACAAGGCCCTCGACTCTCTGGTTCCCGTTTATGTGATATGATATCAGAGGAAGGCTCATCTTCATGCTTTTGCGCATCTCTTCAAGAGACCTGCGGTATCCCGGGCTCCTGTAAAGGAACTTCAGGATTCTCATCTTCTGTTCTGATATGGCTTTATAGTAGGAGAACCTCATGACAGGCATGAGCACAACCCTGTCGTTCACTATTCCCACGGCCTTTATTCCGTTCACAAAAGCAGCCGAGAGCGTGAGGCATGCAGTTGTCTTGCTTCCCGACGCCACGCTTATTATTACCTCCCTCTCCTTCTCGGCTTCGTATATTTTTTTGGTTATCTTGAACAGCTCATCGATGCTGTATTTTCTGACCTTTATTGTATCCACCGGGATTTTGAACTTCCTGAGGGACCTGCTGAATTCCCTGGTTTTTTCGATGTCATTCTGATCAGATAGCAGGATTATCCTGTCAGTTGGAAAAGTCCTTACAATCTGGTATACGGAATCCATGTCATCCCCTGCCGGGGCCATTAGCACATGCTTCTTCATTCAATCATCTCCTTTTTTCAAACAAACCTGCTTAACAGGTTGATTAAAATTAATAATGGATATGCTGATTTAACACTTAAACCTTTGTCCTGTTGTGCAGTGGCGCGCAATTCACTCCTTCTTCCAGAGCTCCTGAAGCTCGTTGTATATTCGGCCGAGTTTGTTTATTTTCATTCTGAGTTCAGACAGGGAATTTTTTATGTCATTCTCTCTTTTGACAATCTCGCTCTCCTTTTTCATTAACATGTCAAGCCTCTTTCTCGCCTGCTCCTCGCTTTTTCTGATAAGCTTCCTGCTGGTTTCCCTGGTGAGAAACTCGGTTTCAAGCGACTCCCTTTCTTTCCTGAGTTTCCGCAGTTTCTGTTTCAGCTCCTTAAGGATGCTC
>CAZCSS010000091.1:0-2747 GCA_964501515.1 uncultured archaeon | reverse complement strand
TGGCATTACCCGACCTGATTAACGATGTCATTATGGGCATGAGGGAAGTTTCTGGTGTTCCGGTATGCGGCCTCAACAGCATCGCTGAGGTCGAATCCCACGGCTTCTGCACCGAACTCGGCCGCATAGTATGTGTGCCTCCCGAAGCCGCAGCCCGCATCAAGGACCAGTTTCCCCCTGAAGAATTCCGGCTTTATCGGTTCTATATATTTGAGGAAATTGTTTCTGAACTCGTCTATCATTTTTGAAAAAACATTCCACTGGAAACCGAAGCTGCTGGCAGTCTTTCTCTTGAATTCTTCTTCGGGGAGGGGTTTTCCAAAGGAGCCGATTCTGGATATTTTATCCGCATATTTCTTGAAAAAATCAGGGTTCTTTTGCACAACATCCTTCATAAGGGAATCGGGTAGCGTCCTGGGGATGCCTCCTATGACTGGGTACTGCCTTCCGCATTTTATGCATGTTAGAAGGCCTTCAAGTATTTCAGTTCTAAAGCATTCTGAGCATTCCACACCAGAAGGCTTCTTGTTACAGAAGCTGCATTGGTGCTTGCAGTAGGTTTTCCTATCCACAGTGTGGTTTTGTCTCTGCTTCGCAAAAACATCGATTGAGAAATTCCCGTGGCATTCAGGGCAAACAAGAAAATCAAGAACTCTGTGCTTCATGCTAATAAGTATTATATGAATTTATAAAAATTGTAACAAACTGATATCTATCGATTGGCATGAAAATAGCAATAGTAGTTCCAATGTTCCCGCCAAAATATATAGGCGGGACGGAGATTGCAGCATACAGCATAGCTAAAAACCTTTCAAAGAGACATGAAGTACATGTTATTACGAGGAAACAGCCAGAGAAACTTGAGTCGGGTTTCAAAACACATTTCGTGAGGTGTTTTCCTGCACCTACGTTTCTGAGGACGATTTCTACATCTGTCGGTTTTTTTCTGAAAATTGCTAAGATAAGACCGGATGTGATTTATGCTGAAACGCTTTATTCGGGTGCTCTGGGCGGAGTTCTCGCAAAAAAACTTCTGGGAATACCGGTGATATCAAGGCCGGTGGGAGAGATTTACGTCGCTTCCAGGTTCGAGAAAATGACCGTGCTGAAGTTTGTTATCAGGAACTCAAGCATGGTTCTGGCAATGACAAAGCACATGGAAAAAGAGGTTCTGAAATACGGGAAAGTCAAGACGGCTGTGATGCCTGATGGTGTTGATTATGAATATTTCAGAAATTATCCTAAACAGAAAAAGATAAAGAACTCTGTCTTGTTTGTGGGAAGATTGATTAAACTCAAGGGTGTTTATGACCTTTTGAAAGCTTTTGAACAAGTAAAAAAGAGCGTACCAGATGCGGTGCTTTTCATAGCAGGGTATGGCGAGGAAGAGGGAGGAATGAAAAAAATGATAAGGGAAAGGGGAATTAACGATGTTATCTTCCTAGGAAAGATAAACAAGAAAGGGGTTGCGAGGTATATGAAGAGTTGTGAGGTACTTGTGCTTCCCAGCTATTCTGAAGGGTTCCCACTTGTACTTGTTGAGGCCATGGCGTGCGGTATGCCGATTGTAACGACAAATGCGAGGGGTCTTCCAGAAATCATAAAGAATGGTCTAAATGGTTTAATTGTTAACGTTGGTAATTATGATGACCTCGCAGCCAAGTGCAAATCTTTTCTAACGGATGATAGATTAAGGTTGAATGTTTCTAAGAGAAATACAATTGACTCGGAAAAATATTCATGGAAACAAATCACGCTGGTGCTTGAGAGATTTCTATTAAGTCTTCCTCATTAAAATTTCAGCCGTTTCTTTTCCTTCTAATATTGCTTCTTCCATCGCAGAATATTCCCAAGCACCAAATCTCCCTATGGAATAAATTCCATTTTTGTTAAGATAATTGTGAATTTTTTTGGTGAAATGTGCCCAGTTTTTATCATAAATTACATAAGCATATTTTATATCCAGTGGTAATTTGCATATTATATCACTCTCATCCTTTATGATGCCAAGATGCTTTAGACACTTTATCGTGTCTTTCGTTGCGGCCTCCCTGTCTATTCCTTTGAATCTTGAATGTGCTATCTCAACGTAAAGAGATGTTGTTCCCGGAGGTGACATATTTTCTGAAAAGTTAGAGGTAAAACCCAGTCTGTAGAAGGGAAATCGGTTTTCGGGAAAATATATCCAGTGTTTATCTGATACGTCTTCTCTGTTTATTCCAAGGTTTATGTTATAAACAGAGTTGTGGATGAGGCCATTTGACATTTCCTTGATTTCTCCGGGGGTGTCCTTAATGCTCTCGATAAGCAAAGGGAGTGGGATTGTGGAAATTATATTATCATAGTATTCGCTTGAACCGTCATCCAAATAGATGATTTTTTTGGACATATCTATTGAAATCAGTTTTTTGTTAAGCATTATTCTTCTTTTATCAAGTTTTTGTTCAAACGACTTAACAAGAGACTCTATTCCATCTCTTATGGGATAATAAAATCTCGGATTATATCCCGCCGAATCCCTTATTAAAGATTTTGATCCTTCTATGAACTCGTCAACAGATACATTAGGAACAAACCTTCCCATCCATTCTGTACTCATCTTACTTGGATGAACTGTCCACAATTTCTCATTGTAAGGAATCATAAAATGCTTGGCTATTCCGCTGCCGAAGTTATCAATTATCCAGTCATGGAAATTATTACTTTCGTTCGATGGTGATTTTCGGGCCTCTCTCAGACCTTCTAGA
>CAZCSS010000090.1:0-2811 GCA_964501515.1 uncultured archaeon | reverse complement strand
ATGATTCTGCGAATAGGGGAGCGAGGGAGAATGGAGTTATTTTTTAGACACGCCCACGCATACCCAGAGTGCACAGGGATTCTGTTTTCCTATTTCTTGAATTTGGCCACCTTTGCCATGAGGTCCCTGTGCGTGAGAAATAGCGAGCGGCAGCAGTATCTCTCAAGGCCGAGCTTGTCCAGGACATTCTTAGGCTTTTTCTTGGCCCTGACCTCTTTCTGGTATGTTTCCCAGAGGTGGCCCACAGGCTTGCCGCATGTCATGCATCTTATAGGTATTATCACAGAATCACCATGCCAAATATACTAACCATTTGTTTGGAGAAGTGCATATTTAAAACTAACACCTTTCTGATTATTCATGGCGCTTTCGGATGCGTTGGACGCTGGGGAGGAAGCCCTTCTTCCAGATGAAAAGTGCGAGAAAAACATATCCTCACTGAGGCAACTGAAAGGATACAGCGAACTGCTTGACAGTGCAATCAGCAGGGAGTCGGGCTTTGCGTATGAGACCAGGGACCTTTTCTATTATTTCAGCGGGACAGGATACCTGAAGGCGCTTTTCAGGATGCCCCGCCTTAGGGAGAGGCATGACGAAAGGCTGTATGCAATAACGCAGGTGCTTGACGTGGCTGATTTGAGCACGTCCAGTGAGGATGAACACCGGGCCGAGCTTTCAGAAAGAACAAGCAAAACCCGCCGCGAGCTCCAGAAGCCAATAGATATTTATAACCTGACTGAGGCATATCTCAGAAACCAGATGCTCATTGAAGACCTCGATGAGGATTTACCGGTCCTTGAATTTCTGAAGGGCCTGCAGGGAAGGCTGGATACGAGAGAACTCGAAGAAAAGAATCTGAAACCACATCTCCAGAGGTTTTCGTTTCTCAGGCTTGATCACCCTGTCATTCCTCTGGCAGGCGCTTTCATATATAATTATGTTGCGCAGCCCTCGATCCTTTCTGGCATAATAGGGGGACTGATTTCTTCGCGGCTGCTGAAGAGGGATATCAGGGATTTTGCACCGGTGAGTTACAAGACACTATCTGAAAAGGCAAAGAGAATGGACCTCTTTCTCACCATATATGGCGACAGCATATGATTCAAGCCGGCAGGCAGGTTAATTCTGACAGCTGCAGAATCCTGCCGCTGGCAGCAGCATCAGGGCAGCTTTATGCCCGAAAGCAAGGATACATACCTGTCCAGCCTTTTTATCTCCCTTTCCAGTATTCCTATTGTTTCCTCAACCCTTTTCTTTTCCGGCGGGGTGAGGTTTCCCGTCTGCGCCCTGCTCTTGCTGAAATCCTGCAGGGTGAAGTCTATGCTTTTTTTCACCCTGAGAACAATGGCGTTCTTCAGTGCCTCCAGAAGATCGCCCTGCAGGGAGATGTAAAGATTCCTGTCACCTGTTTTCTTCACCTTCTTGACCACTCCCAGAATTTCGAGCAGGTCAAGGGAAAGCGAAATCATAGAGGCAGAATAGCCGGTTTCCCTGGCAAGCCCCTGAAGGGAGAGTTCCCTTCTGTTGACCAGAAGAGCAGCTATAATCCTGCCATGAAGGGGTGAATATCCGATTGAAGACGCAACCTCTGCGAAAGTTGAGTAAATCTTCTCCTCAAGCGCGGTCTTCCCGGACATAGTAACCTATATAAATGTTTTCCTCTACACTATTTAATACTTTTAAAATATATAAAAACTTGTGTTTCCCATGCCAGATAAATCCGGTGAAGAGCATTCCATAAAGAACACAACATCCATTTGCCCGGAGTGCAACAGGGTCATACCCGCTGAGATATTCGAGAGGGCGGGCAGGGTCCTGATAAGGAAGAACTGCCCTGAACACGGGGGTGTTGAGGAAATATACTGGTCTGATTTTGAAATGTACAAAAGGGCCCAGAGATTCGCAAGGGATGGCAGGGGCGTGGAGAACCCCAATGTCACGAAGGAGAATCCTGTATGCCCTTATGATTGCGGCCTGTGCTCTCTTCACAAAAGCCATACAGCTCTGGCGAATATTGCGGTTACCAATAGATGCGACCTTGCATGCTGGTATTGCTTCTTTTTTGCCGCCAAGCAGGGTTATGTGTACGAACCCTCTTTGGGGCAGATAAGGGAAATGGTTTCTGTTCTCCGCAACCAGAGGCCTGTTCCCTGCAACGCTGTCCAGATCACAGGGGGCGAACCCACCCTAAGAGATGACCTTATTGAGATAATCAACATCTGCAAAGAAGAGGGCATTGAGCACATACAGCTCAACACGAATGGAATAAGGCTTGCCAGGGATCCCGACCTGGCAAAAAGAGTCAGGGAAGCGGGAGTAAACACAGTATACCTGAGCTTTGACGGCGTGACCCCGAAGAGCAACCCGAAAAACCATTGGGAGATTCCCTACATACTGGACAATTTCAGGAAGTCCGGGCTGGGAACTGTTCTGGTTCCCACTGTCATAAAAAACGTGAATGACCATGAGGTCGGAGACATCCTCAGGTTCGGGTTCAGGAACATTGATGTGGTCAGGTCAGTTAACTATCAGCCTGTCTCTCTTGTAGGAAGGATGCCAAAAAGGGAAAGGGACAGGCACAGAATAACCATACCCGATACCATAAACCTGATAGAGGAACAGACTGATGGTCAGGTTAGCAGGGATGATTTCTACCCGGTCCCGTCCGTGATGCCTGTAACCAATTTCGTGGAGGCGCTGACAGGGAGGGAACAGTACGCCCTCTCCTCGCATTTTGCATGCGGAATGGGAACATACATCTTTGAGGTGGACGGCAAAATGGTTCCTATAACCAGGTTTGTTGATGTTGAA
>CAZCSS010000089.1:0-2830 GCA_964501515.1 uncultured archaeon | reverse complement strand
ACTTTATGGTATTAGATTCATGGATTCGACTTATGCAGGGAATTATGATAATATTGTGATATCTGAAAATACTGTTCAGAATTTCAAAAAAGGTATTCGTGTTGGTAATGGTGGAGAGGGAACAAGTATATTTGTTGCAAGTATCTTGTCCAACACTTTAACAAATAATGATGTTGGTATCTGGACAAGAAAAGGTAGTGACGTAACTGCAACATATAATTTAATATCAGGAAACACGGTTGGAATACAAAACGATATTGCTACAATTGTTAATGCAGCATACAACTGGTGGGGAGACCCCACAGGCCCGGGCAATGAGAACAGCAATCCCAGAGGGCTCGGAAACAACGTAAGCGACAACGTAGATTTCTACCCATGGGCGTATAATACTGACTTTGATATTGACACCACTGACCCAACTACCGAGATAACAGGCCCTGCTGCTAGCAGCTGGCACAACGACGACTTCGCAGTATCAGTGGATGATTCCGATTCCGAGTCAGGCCTATATTATTGCCAATACAGGGTCTCCAGCGACCTGAACGGCAACGGAGACTTTGATGAAACCGAGGAGATAACCAGGGATTGGACAGACAGGTCCCTTTGCAATTCTAACCAGACGATTACAATAGGTGGTAGTGAGGATTGTCGGATCGAGGGAAACGATATGTGCAGGGTGCAGGTAAGAGCAGTTGATAAGGGAGGCAATAACAATTGGAACGCTCCCTATAATGATATGACCAGAAAATTCAGCATCGACTGGACAGCCCCGGAAACCACTGACGATGCCCCCTCTGGGTGGCACACCTCTGACGTGACAGTCACGCTCACTCCCACCGATGCACATTCAGGGGTGGCAGACACACTCTACTGTGTTGACCAGGCAGACGCATGCACGCCCACCACTTCGGGAACATCGGTTTCAGTTACGACTGAAGGGGAGAACCACGTGAGATACTATTCAGTCGATGTGGCCGGCAACCAGGAATCCGAGAAATCCGTGACGGTCATGCTTGACAAGACCCCGCCTGAAATAACAGGCGTTACAGGAGACCTTGACGTTATTGTTGACGCACCGGTTACAATAGAGGCCACAGTGACAGACACTGGCAGCGGCGTCAAGGAAGTGAGGCTTTACTACACCCCGATTGGGGGAACAGAAACCTATGTGGCGATGTCATGCACAGGCGCTGACTGCTCAGGAACAATCCCGGCGCAGACAGAAACAGGAGAGGTTCCTTATTACATAAAGGCCTTTGACAATCTTGACCAGGAATCCACAAGCTCCATATATACTGTAACAGTCCACAATTTCATAATAGAGTTCCATGACGGCTGGAACCTGTTCTCCTTCCCGACCGAACTCAACGTGAGCGATGCCACAACGGCTCTTGGCCTGGGCCCTGATGATGTGATATATTACTACAACACAGCCACAGGAGAATATGAAATCCCCACATCAGGCATCAAGCCCTTATATGGATACTATGTGAAATTCGCTTCAGGCGGGAGAAATGTTTCCTTCAACTGGCTTGATATGGGCGGGCTTGCGCTCCCCGCACCAACAAGGCCTCTCCAGACGGGCTGGAACCTTATAGGAACATCCCCACCAAGCGGCGTGATGTCAGACAGCGCTGACGACCTTCTGCTCAGCCTCAGGATACCCTCCCTGAGTTACACCCAGGTTTATGATCCGAATGCCGATCAGGTTCACACAGTGGATTCCGGCGGGATGCTTGACCCGTATCTTGAGATGTATCTTGGCAAGGCCTACTGGATATACATGGATATGGCCGAGACACTGGCAGGAAGCTACTGGGCCTAACCCTTTAAATTTCTTTTTATCTGACTAATGAAAAAAGGTGACATGATGATCAAATGGGCTCTCGTGGCATTGTCTCTGCTTCTCCTCTCTGTCTCTGTTATGGCGCAGCCCCCTCCACCTCCGCCCCCTCCAAGCTCGCTTCCGCATGCTTTCTACGGAACCATCCTGATAGGAGGGAATCCCTCCCCCTCAGGTGTTTTGGTGGGGGCTTTCATAGACGGGACCCAGAGGGGGAATGTCACCACTGCAAGGGCTGGAGAATATGGAACCCACGGCCCTTTTGACACCACAAGGCTTCTCGTGAAGGGCAACTCCTCTGACGAGGGGAAGGCCATAACATTCTTTGTTGAAGGTTACGAGGCAGACCAGACATCTACATGGACGAACGGAGGGGTTACAAATCTCAATCTCACCCTCCACGGCTTCTGCGGCGACACCTACTGCTCAGGAGGGGAAACCTGCTCTTCCTGCTCTGAGGATTGCGGAACCTGCCCTGCTGCTGGAGGGGCGGGCGGTGGCGGAACCGCGGCATGCATCCCTCTATGGTCCTGCACGGGATGGTCAGACTGCACTGACGGCAAGCAGACCAGGGAGTGTACTGATGCAAGAAAATGCGGCACAGATGAGAACAAGCCGGAAGAGAGCAAGGCCTGTGAAATTCCTGCAGAAGAAGAGCCCAAGGTTTGCGTTGCAGGGCTCCGCGTATGCGCAGGAGACGATCTCATGGAGTGCACCGGAAAGGCATGGCAGAAAATCCAGACATGCGAGTTCGGCTGCTCAGATGGGGAGTGTGAACCAAAACCGTCCAAAGAGGTAACAGGCGGCATTTTAATGCCCCAGGAGATAAATCCGCTTGCCCTTTATTCTGCGGCAGTCCTGATAACTGTTATAGTTATCATAGGGGTTGTTTTCTGGACAAGAAAGCCCTGATTTGCGGCAACTTGCTTTCTGTACACGCTTCCTTCACGAAGTGGAGGTGCCTGCGAAGCAGTGCATCGGACGTTT
>CAZCSS010000088.1:0-2861 GCA_964501515.1 uncultured archaeon | reverse complement strand
CAACTTCACCCTGACCGAAACCTGCGAGAACATAACCTTCTCGACTGACTTGGGAGCCATCCAGCCACCGGATACAGTCCCATTAAACGAGCAGGGTCAAGCGTGGGCAGTATTCTACTCCGAGGGCGCCGGGTTGGCAAATATAACAGCGACTAATGGCTGTAATGAGGGAGTTACTCAAGTGAAAGTGTACTCATGTACTCTAGATTCTATGGTAGTGACAGCTGCTCCAACATCAATACAAGCTGATGGCATAAGTACTTCAGAAATAACAGTACAACTTATGGGCTCTGGAAAGCCGTATAAAGTACCAGGATACATGATTACGTTTGTAACTAACTTGGGTACTTTCAATAACAGCCAGAAGACAATAACAGCCAAGACAAACTCTAGCGGGATTGCCACAGTGACATTGACTTCTTCAACGACCAGCGGACTAGCTTCTATAGGAGCCTACTATCAGTCGATTTCAGGATACGCCGAGGTCCTTTTCACAGGAATTCCAGAAGAGCCATTCAACGATACCTGTTACCTGCAGGCGGGCGAATGGAGTCTGATTTCGGTCCCAAAGAGATTGAATCCAGCAGACTTCAATTCATTATTCGATGCTGACGATGTGCTGATGAACTATACGGTTGCCGCAGGTGCTTTCCAGGTAATAAACTGGTTCTTACCGACCGATATTGAGCCTTTGTATGGTTATTGGGCTTTCAGTCTGAATGACGAAGCAATCCCATTGAACTATCAGGGAGGCATACAGGTTCCACCAACACTATATTTAGAGGCCGGATGGAATCTTATAGGTCATGGATTCACACAGACCATGCCCATAGAAAATGCTTTAACAGCATTAGATGGGAAATACACAATGGTCTTAAGACATATTGGTGATGACGACTGGCAGTTGTATATACCCGGATGGAGCAGATCGACGTTCGATGAGTTCCAACCATGTGAGGGGTACTGGATACATCTGAAGGAGGACGGCACACATATAGGAGGGCTGTAAGGGACTAGCCCCCATAGGCTGTCCCCTTTACTTCAAATTAGCACCTTGAGGAAATGATGGAAAATCGTCTTATTGGCTTAAGCGCATTGACGGTGATAATATTAGCTCTATCTTTAACTTCTGCACAGAATTCCTCCCAACCCGAGATACCTCTCGTAGTCATGGGCGAAGTTTTCATAGACGAAATGCCTGCATCTAATGGTACTGTTGTTACTGCGGTAATGGAGGGTGAAGAATTGGAGCCCGTCATACTAAAGGGGGATAATATGTATGCGCTTGTCATTGGGGGGACTACTGAGAATGATGCGGGCAAAGTAATCTCTCTTTATGTAAACGGAATCGATACTGATCAGACTGTTTCGTGGAAATCTGGCGAGATAAAAGAGTTAGATCTTTATGTGACTACGCCATCTGAGGAAACCGAAGATAATGTAGGGAGCAATGAGGACACGAATGAAGTCCAGGAGGAGTGGGTTCCCTCACCAAATGAAGGGTCTCCTGATGAGAAAGGGGCAGACATCAGGAATGAGATGGAATCCTCCGAGGAATCCGATGCTCTGCCACTGCAGGCAGGTTCTCAAGGAACCGTACCACCCATATCTGACAGGGAACCAGTTAACCACTCTTCAAATGATTCGTCAGGCGATTATCCATTCTACTTAATCTTACTGGGCATTGTTTTTATAGCTGGCATTTTAATATTTAAGTTCCGAAATTCGAGAGAGGAACTTAGGGGTGCTGGAGGAAAATGAAAAAAATACGAACTATTTATATATCCCTCCTATTTTGTATAGCTCTCGCCGGTGTTGTTGTCGCTAATGGCACGCCACCAGCGAAAAATACCTTTATTGGGAACCCTCCCACTGGTACAGGGGTTTATATCAATGGTGTTTTAGCTCCTTTCGGAACACTCGTGGAGGGTTATATTGAAGACTCCTCAAATCCTTTGTCCTATGATAACTGGACTGTTGGTATGGATGCTCCACCCAATGGTGCTTATGTCATTAAATTACAGGGCAACATGGCTGATGTGGGGAAACCCATACGCTTCAAAATAAATGGGCTATTTGCGGATCAGGATGGTCGTGAACTTTATCAATCTACCGAAAGGAACCCTCCTTATTACAATTTAACGATTAATATCACAGAGCCGGAGTGTGAGTCCAACGCCGACTGCGATGACGGTTTGTGGTGCAATGGTCAGGAGACATGCAACTTGGACACGCATAAATGTCAGGCCGGAACCCCGCCGGACTGCGATGATGGTGTCGCCTGCACGGACGACTCCTGCGATGAAGACGGTGACACATGCGTGTACACCCCCAACGATGACAACTGCCCGGCAGACGGCTGGGAGGATACCGGAAGCATGCGCTGGGTAAGCACGGGCCAGTGCACTGAAAAGGAGCAGAAAGAGCAGGACTACCGGGATTATTACTGCCATGCGACTCAGGGATGCCAATACGCAATCACACACACCCGGTGGATCGACACAGGGGCGACTAGGGACAAGCCGGATGGAACCTCCTGCGACGATGGCCTGTTCTGCACAGTAGACGATGTCTGTATCTCGGGCTCATGTGGGGGCAGTCCAAGGGACTGCGATGATGGTGTCGCCTGCACGGATGACTCCTGCGATGAAGACGGTGACACATGTTTATACACCCCCAACGATGACAACTGCCCGGCAGATGGCTGGGAGGACACCGGAAGCACGCGCTGGGTAAGCACGGGCCAGTGCACTGAAAAAGAGCAGAAGGAGCAGGAATACCGGGATTATTACTGCCATGCGACTCAGGGCTGTCAATACACAATCACACACACCCGGTGGATCGACACAGGGGCGACTAGG
>CAZCSS010000087.1:0-2890 GCA_964501515.1 uncultured archaeon | reverse complement strand
TCCATAAAGAAAAAAGCCACCCCCCATCTCAGCATACTTCTGGCCATGCTCTTTGCTGTCCTCTCCTTTGGTTTTGCTCTTGGTGAATACAGCATCCTGTTTTCAAGTCTTGGCGTGGTGTTTGGGGCAGGCTACACAGCCATAAATGTAGTGCTCCCCACTCTGACCCTCCTCTCCTTTGTTTCGGTTATTATAAGCATTGTTTTCCTCATCAACACAAGACTGAGAAGATGGAGGTTTGTGTTTGAGGGAATCGCCATTCTTCTTGCAATATGCGTTCTGGGCGCAGTGGCATCCGGGGTGGTCCAGAGTTTTGTTGTTGCCCCTAACGAGTTCAATCTGGAGAAGCCCTATCTGGAGAGAAACATACACTCCACCCTGAGCGCATACGGCCTTGAAAATGTGAAGGAGAGCGAGTTTCCCGTCGCATACAACCTCACTATGCAGGACATAGAAAAAAACCAGGAAACCATCTCCAACATCCGGCTCTGGGATTTCCGCCCGCTGATGTCTACTTATGAACAGCTCCAGCTCTTCAGAACATACTATGATTTCCTTGATGTTGACATTGACCGCTACAACATTGATGGAAAGCCAGTGCAGGTAATGGTCTCGGCCAGAGAAATGGATGTAAACGAGCTTTCCTCAGAAGCCCAGACATGGGTCAACCGCCACCTGGTATTCACGCACGGGTATGGTGTGGTTATGAACCCTGTAAACGACGTCTCCTCTGAAGGGCTGCCTGTTTTTTACATAAAGGACATACCCCCCAAGTCACCCTACTTCAACATAACAAGGCCTGAGATATACTTCGGGGAGAGCGGCATGGATTATGCCGTGGTTAAAACCACCACAGAGGAACTCAATTACCCCCAAGGAAACGCCAATGTGTTCACGTCCTATGAAGGCAGGGACGGAGTGGCGCTGTCCGCTCTCAAAAGGCTGGTGTATGCAATAAAATTCGGCTCACCGGAACTTCTGTTCTCCACGTCAATCACTCCTGAGTCCAGAATCATGATGAACAGGAACATACGCCAGCGCGTCCGCGCGATCGCTCCGTTTCTCATGTATGACAGGGACCCGTACATAGTGACTTCAGGGGGCAGGCTTTTCTGGATTATGGACGGCTATACTGTTTCCGACAAATACCCTTACTCCTCTCCTGTCTATGTCAGCGGCATGGGTTATTTCAACTACATAAGAAACCCCATAAAAGTCGTGATTGATGCGTATAACGGCGATGTCCATTTCTATGTGATCGACCCCGGCGATCCTATCATCCAGACATATTCCAGGATATTCCCGGGCATGTTCCTGCCCTTCTCTGAGATGCCCGAAAACCTGGTTTCCCATCTGCGCTATCCAGAGGACTACTTCACTGTGCAGAAAGAGGTCTACTCCACCTTCCACATGAAGGATCCCAATGTGTTCTACAACAAAGAAGATGTCTGGGTCACACCCTATGAAATCCTCACCAGCAGCAAGACCGAGGTTATACCCTATTACATAATAATGAAGATACCTGACAGCGAAAATGAGGAATTCATCCTCATGACACCCTTTACGCCCCGGGGAAAGGACAATATGGTTGCCTGGATGGCAGCGAGTTCTGATCCTGGCAGGTACGGAAACCTCACGGTATTCAAATTCTCCAAGCAGGAACTTGTGTACGGCCCTCTTCAGATAGAAGCCAGGATAGACCAGAATACCGACATATCACAGCTTTTCACGCTCTGGAGCCAGTCAGGCTCTTCTGTGATCAGGGGTAACACCCTTGTAATCCCAGTTGACAACTCAATCATATATGTGGAGCCGGTCTTTCTCACTGCCACCGAGAAGGGAACGGTTCCGGAACTCAAAAGAGTGATAGTGGCCTGCAGCGACAAACTCACCATGCAGGTCACTCTTCAGGAATCGCTGAATGCGATATTTGGAACAGCCGGGTCCGCCCCGTCCGTTTCAGGCCCGCCAACCCCGCCTGCTGGCGGAGGGACGCCGCAGGAAACACTGAACCAGATAGCCGGTCTCTACCAGAAGGCCCAGGATGCCCTCAGGAATGGCAACCTCTCGGGCTATGCTGATTGCATAGAGCAGATCGGCTCCCTCCTAGGTCAGTAGATGCACACAACATACACAGATGGATGCAGCAATAGCACATAACCAAATGCCGATAAAAAACAATCAGATCTTCATTATGAATGCCAGCTTGAAGTAAGGTATTGGATGACTGTGCGCAGCACCTCCGCCCGCAGAGCCTGTATGAGTCCCATGATAACCGCCACCATCACCAGGAGCAGTATAAGTATACGTGTGGGTATGAGGTGGCATTTCATCTATTGTCAGCGTGTGGTAAGAGTTGTACATCCCTCCATCGCTTGGATCTTCTCCTGGCGGGGCGCCATAAATAAACTTGTCCCTGAGATCAGGCGTGCCGCCTGTGCCGTCGCACAGGTGCCATCCGCTTGGGATGCTGGAGATTGAACCGCTCCACATAACAATAACACCACTCGGGACGGCAGAGCCAGTATCATCCACCCCGTCAGCAAATCCTGCAGGCATCCCTGTTATCCCGCTCCAGGCAACGCTCTCTGCGCTGCTGGCAGCTCCTCCTTTGGAAGAGCTTCCGGCATAATTGAAATCCACCTCGTCACTCGATATCACCCCGTCATCTGCAATTGAATCAGGGGATGAATCGTAACCAAAACCCACATCAGTGGACATCACGCTGCCATCTTCTATATCCGAACTGCTCACGCAACCTGAGCACACCACATCACCTGCCTGGTCCGCACTGCTGGCCGAATCCGCTGTCGCTGCGTGCTCTGCCTGATCAATAACAGTGTCGGAGTCAGCGTCGCATTTGTCTGCGCCGCACTGCATCTCGTCTATG
>CAZCSS010000086.1:0-2903 GCA_964501515.1 uncultured archaeon | reverse complement strand
AGCAGGCCTACAATGTCATCAGGAAGTGGCGTAGCGGCGAAAAGAATAAGGAGCCAGAAGAGGCCATGCCTTTCAGCCCACTTCCTGGACTTTTCAAGCAGGGCTTTGCGTCTTTTTCCTGCCAGCTTTCCGCCGCCATATCCTATGCCGTAGCCTGTAAGCTCTCCCAGCGCAGCGCCCAAGCCGGCCAGGGCTCCAACAATCCAGGGATTCAAAAATGCGCCTGCTGCCACTACCGCTATATAAGAAGGTACAGGAAGCACTATGCTGGCACTGCCTGTGAAGCTTGCCACGAAGATTCCAAGGTATCCCATGCTATCCACAAGCCCGCCCGACCATTCAGAAAACCAGACAGCCAGTTCCTGCAAAGCCATGCATTAAATTATAAAAGTCGTGATAATAAATTCGGTAGTGTGGTGGACATGACTGTAGTGACAAAGAGCATCAAGATATCATCAGAACAAGAAACCGACATAATCAACATAACGGACAAAGTCGCGAAGATTGTGAAACAGTCCGGCATAAAAGAAGGCATCGCCGCTGTCTTTGTGTCCGGCTCAACCGCTTCCATATCAACAATCGAATTCGAGCCAAATCTTGTCGAGGATATGAAGCAGGCCCTGGAAAGGCTAGTCCCTTCCGGCATAAAATACAGGCACACCGAAACATGGGGCGATGACAATGGCAAGTCGCATGTAAGGGCCACGCTCATGGGCCCGTCTGCTGTCATTCCCTTCAGGGAAGGCAGGCTTTTGCTGGGAACATGGCAGCGGCTGGTGTGCCTGGACTTTGACGTTCCTGCACGAAGCAGGGAGATTGTGGTGACAATGGTTGGTGAGTGAGGGTTTAAGAATGTGCGCGGACGCATTTGACATTATCAAAACGAGGCGAACCATACGCCAGTATAAACAAAGAGACATTGCGCTGGATGAATTAAGGGAAATAGTTGATGCAGGCCGGTACGCCCCATCCGCAAGGAATGTGCAGCCGCTGGAATATGTTGTGGTTGACCGGGACGGGCCACGGCAGGAGATGTTCAAGTGCATGGGTTTCGGGGGAGAGTTGGATTCTCTGGAGGGAAAGGAGCCTGTTGCTTACGTGGTCGTTCTCATAAACAAAAATATAGAAAGCAACTGGTACCGGCATGATTCTGGTATGGCTGTCCAGAACATGATGCTGGCTGCATGGTCAAAGGGCATTGCTTCATGCGTTCTTGCCAGGATTAACAGGGAACGAATAAGGGAGTTGCTGAAGATACCGGACAGATATGAAATAGACCTGGTCGTCACAATGGGCTACCCTGCTGAAAAGTCAGTTGCTGAGGATATGAAAGAGGGCAAGGATGGAGACACCAGATATTACCGTGATGATAAAGGGGTTCTGCACGTACCCAAGAGAAGGCCTGATGATGTGATGCACAGGAATGGGTTTTGATAATTGCAATATTTCAACAATATTTCAAAATAGCTTAGCTGTTTTTAATAAAATATTAAAAAAAGTAAAGTTTATAAAGGCGTTTTGTCAATAATATATCATGGTCTACATCAAACGGGAGTTGGAGAAGGATGTGGAGAAATGGCTTGAAGACAGGGAAATATTAGCAATAAGGGGGCCGAGACAGAGCGGCAAGACTACCCTGCTCATGAGAATTGAAGAAGTGCTGAAAAGCAGGGGCATTGACGGGGAAAGAATACACTACATAAACTTCGAGGACGACATTATAAGGATGAAATTCGAGGGAAACCCCAGGGAATTCATGGAATTCTACCTGACATCAGGGAAGAGGCACTACTTTTTGATGGATGAAATCCAGTATGTAAAAGATGTAGGGAAAAAACTGAAACTGTTATTTGATTCCCTGAGCAACACAAAACTGGTTATAACGGGTTCGTCATCATTTGACCTGACAAACCTTGGTTCATATCTGGTCGGGAGGGTTGTGTTTTTCAATCTTTATCCTTTCAGTTTTTTGGAGTTTTTAAGGACCAAAGGAAAGAAATACGAAAACCTCTACAGCAAACTCAGAATCGATTTCGAAAGCAAAAAGCTCAAGAGCAAAAAAACGGTTTTCCTGAATGACCTGAACAAACTCCTGAAAGAATACCTGAAGTTCGGCTCGTATCCAAGGATAGTGCTGGAAAACAGCCCGGAAAAGAAAAAAGAGCTCCTGAAAAACATGTTCACCACTTACATCGAAAAGGATATTGTTTCCCTGCATGGGACACGGTACAGGGAAAACGTCATAAAACTGCTGAAGGCCGCTGCTATTGTTTCGGGAGATGTCATAAACTATGAAACACTGGCGGTGAACGCGGGCCTGAAAAACCATGAGGTCAGAAGCATCCTGCCGCTGCTGGAAGATTCATTTGTGGTGTTTATTGTCAGGCCATACCATAAAAATCTGATGAATGAACTGAGAAAAAACCCGAAAATATATTTTGTTGATTATGGCATCAGGAACTATCTGGCAGGGAACTTTGAAAATGCGGTTTTTGATAGCCTGTATGAAAACTTCATTCATAACGAATTGAAGCGGTTTTACAATATCAGGTATTGGCGCACCAGGGCCAAGACAGAAGTGGACTTTATCATGGAACGCAAGAAGGAGATTATCCCCATAGAAGTGAAAATAACGCCAAAAATCACAAGGTCTTTCCGGAGCTTTATTTCCCATTATAATCCGAAAAGGGCTGTAATAGCAAACATGAATGCCACCGGCAAGAAAAGGGTGGACGGCAGCGAGGTTTTCTTTGTGCCTTTTGTGTATTTTTAGCCTCAAATCAGATTCCACTGTTCTTTGAGTGGTGGTGTAACATAGAGGAATAACTCTCAATTACCATTAGGATGGTTGAAATAACATCCACTACTTTGTGAGCGACGGTAATTGAGACAACACAGCTGCC
>CAZCSS010000085.1:0-2939 GCA_964501515.1 uncultured archaeon | reverse complement strand
CAGCTCGATATTAAACTTCTTGGCAAGTTCCTTTATCTTCAGAAGCTCCCCATAATAATTCTTGTACAGGTCAGTGGATGTCAGGATCCCGGAGAACAGCTCCCTGGGAAGCAGGAAGGCCCTGAGACCCACTTTATAGAGTTCCCTGAGGACTGTGAGGGCCTGTTCACTTGTCCTTACAACAGGAATGCTGCTTATGCCTTCTGCTATGCCGATATTCATTCCCAGCCTTTCCTGTATCTTAAGTGCCTTCTTCCTGATTATCATATCCATGCTCATAATGGCCACTTTTTTGTTTAATTACCACTATATAGTTATACTTATTTATATAATTTCCAAATCATTGCCATACGGCAGGCTATTTATGCGCCAGCGCGGCGCGGCCCGCCTCTGCACAACTGCTGCGGTTATATTCCTGACATATTATTGGTTTCAGGAGTAAAAAAGCGTGTATATGCTTGGATTAACCTGCGCAGGGCAATTGCCTTGCAAAAAATAAAAGATAAGAGAACTCATTGCAAGAGCGAGTTCTCTATGTCATCAAGCGAGATGTTTTCCACCGCGCTGTCCAGTTCCTGCTCAATCACTCCGGTTGCCCGGTCCTCTGCAGCCCCTATTGTTGCGCTTTGGTCAGTGCTCTGCTGCTGCACGCATCCGCTGGTTACAAGCACAAATGATAGCAAAAGACATACTATCAACAGCTGCCTGAGCATATCTTATTCGCCTCCTGTTGGGTTGGTTTCAGCAGATGTGTTGTTCAGTGTTTCATTGACTCCGACCGTTGCCCCGGGCGATAGAGGTGATGCAGGCGAAGTAAGCGCTGGCGGTGCTGCTGCCGGGGATCTGATCGATATTATCCTTTCCCTGATGGTGTTCAGTTTCTGCAGCAGCCGGGGGTTATCTTCCATTATCTGCTTTGCTTTTGTGCAGGCCGCGCTGTCCGGATGGGACTGGCAGAAATCAACGACTCTCTGGCCAATCTTCCTGCAGGTGTCGGTGTTGGATTTGTCAGAGCAGTATTTCCTGGATCTCTCGAGTGCGTATGTTACACATTCTCTTGCATTCTTGTTTTCTTTGCAGTATTCTGTTATCTCGTTCCTGCATCTGGCATCCTGCAGATTGTTTCCCTGAAGGCAGTATCTTCTGAACACCTCCCTGCACCTTCTGTCATCCGGGTTGTTCCTGCAGTAGTCAACCACCTTGTTCCTGCAGTTTGTGTCATCCGGGTTATCCCTGCAGTATTCCGAGACCTTGTCCCTGATTTCATTGGCCCTGATCGGCCTCGGGGCCTCCAGAATGTAGAGGTAATACTGGGCACCATTCACATTCAGCGTTCCCGCCCACACTTCAGTATTTGCCTTTGTCACAGAAGACAGGGAGAGGTCGCCCACCTGCGAATCGTTCTGGTACAGGTTTGCTGTCACAGAGCCCGTTTCCTTTACAATGTCCTTGAGCTTGTACCTGTCCTCATCCAGATACAAAATCCCCACTGTAAGTTCGGTTTCTTCTCCGAGAACACTGACCCTGACCGTGGCTATCCCGGCCTTGACCATCTTGAAGTCAAGCGGGTCAGACGGTGAAACAGCGATGCCTTTTCCCAGAACCCCCAGGGTCTTTATAACCGGCCTAACCGCTGATGCTGCCTGCCCCTGAACCATTACAGGGACAGCAAGGAGTGAAAGAGCCACCAGAATTGTTAGGGCTGCTTTCATTTGCATCATTTATATTTGTGCATGCTGGTATTAATAAATATAACCGGAAAAAAGATGGTATGAACGATTTCATTCATGAATACTTTATCAGTCCCATTCTCTCCAACGGCTGGTTCAATCCTGTGAATACAGCAGTGTATGGCATACTGCTGGTTGTGGGCGTATGGCTGGTGTTCCGGCTTCTGAAAGGGATGGGCATAAGGATAGACAGGCATTTCCTTTATGCAGTCCTTCCCTTCATATTCTGGGCCTCTACCACAAGGGTTCTGCATGATGCCGCAGTGGCAGGCGTACTATCAGAGCCGCTTCGTTCCTTTTACATTCAGCCGTTCTTCCCTACCCCCGGGAGCTATTTCATCACATTTGGGCTGGCCTTGTCTGTTCTTCTGGCATCCCTGCTGATCCAGAGGCTTTTCTCTGTCAGGTACTGGAAGAGCATGTCTCTGGCAGGATGGGTTCTGGTGGGCATCAATCTGGTTATAATTCCCTGGAAGAGCATGTTCCCCCTTCTCCTGATAGCCATGCTGGCGGGCCTGTTTTCCGGGCTGTTCTTCCTTTCCGGTAGGGTTTCCTGTCTCAGGAAAATAAAAGTGAATAGAGAGCTCTTCACTTTCCAGAACAATGTTATAATGAGCGCCCACTTCCTGGATGCCTCGGCCACTGTGACAGCCCTCTCCCTGTTTGGCTACCTGGAGCAGCACGTGATTCCAAGGGCCCTGATTGGCTTTTCCGGGGAGGCCTCCATGTTCTTCTTGAAGGCTGTTGTGGTCCTGCCCGTTCTCTGGCTGATTGACAGGTATACTGAAGAAGGGGAATTCAGAAACTTTCTCAAGATAGTGGTTTTGATTCTCGGCCTTGCTCCAGGGGTGAGGGACACAGTAAGGCTGATGGTTGGGGTCTGAGCGAAAGAGGGGAGAACAGAAGGGCCCTGATGTTAAAGCACCAGTCAAGAGGAAAGGATTTGCTGGGCCTGTCAAGATCAGTTGTTAATCAGTATTAACTATCAATCAGTATAACTATCATATGGTGACAAAAACCGTAAGATTTATAAATCTTTTGGGGGTATAGACTTACATGGTGTGCAGTAAGGTGTTTTTATGAATGATTTAGACCTTTTGAAAGAAGCTGAGAGATTCATAAATGTGTATAAGGTAAAACCCGGTATTGTTAAAGAATTTGCACATAAATATGACCTTGATGAGGAGAGATCTAAAAAAATATTGTATG
>CAZCSS010000084.1:0-3359 GCA_964501515.1 uncultured archaeon | reverse complement strand
ACTACGACCCCGAATATTACATAAACAACCAGATTCTTCCCGCTGCCATGAGGATACTGAACGCGGTTGGATACAGCGAAGAAGACCTTTCTCATCCGGAACCTAAGGGGGGCCAGATTTCTCTGGACAGCTTTATGAAGAAGTCCATTGGGCAGAAATTCAAAGAGAAATGGGAGAAGCTGAAGAAGGGGGAGTAATTTATTTCTCAATTAATTTAAGCGGATGGCGATATAATTATTAATTATGAATTTTAAGGTCACGTCAATCGCAAGGAATGTTAAGCTTCCGGAAGGGTATGAAGTGCTTGAAGAAGCTGACGGGGAACTTGGGGATGTCGTGCTGGTGAAACTTGTGAAGGCGAAGGGGACAAACGTAAAGATTATAAGAGGACCGTGTGATGAAGCATATGAACCTAAAGAGGGCGACTACTACCTTTCCTGTCTCACGAGAAGATACGCCCCTAAATTTATGAAATCCGAAGTGCCCGGACATCCTAAACATGGAGATGTATTAAACATAATTTCCAGGGGAGGCGCTGTGAGCCACATAACTGAGACAGCCCCCGGGCTGGTAAAAATGGAAGCGGAATTTCAGGGGTTCGTTGCATACGAAGGTAAGAAACTGAATATAAGGGACTTCGCTCTTCCGGTGGTAGAGGTAAAGAAAGTCCCAAGGACGATATTTTCAATAGGCGTTGTGGAAGGCTGCGGAAAGACAACGACGAATGAGTACCTGACATGGGCGCTTGTAAAAGAAGGTTACATTGTATGCGTTGGCAAGGTAACAGGACAGGGGAATGCACACGACGTAAAGCTTTCTGAATACAGAGGGGCAAAGAAGGTTTACGGGATAGTGGATGCAGGAACGCCGACCACGGTAGGCTTCTCCCTTGAACAACTGGAAGATGTTTTTATGAGGGTATTTTCAAACCTCGCTGCTGAAAACCCGGATTTTGTAATAATAGAAATGGCTGATGGTGTCACCCAGAGAGAAACCAAGATGTTGCTGGGCAGCAAGCTGCTGAAAAAATACAGCGGGCAATACATTTTGAGTTGTCAGGACCCTCCCGGAGCATATGGAGGCATGATTATACTTAAGGAAAAATACGGGATTAGTCCAATGTTTATTTCCGGCAAGGGAGCGATAACCTCCATGATGAGGGACGAAATAGAGGAACTGACAGGTCTGAAGGCTTATAACCCCGTGACACAGGCAAACGAGGTCGCTGAACACATAAAAAGGGTTTACAAACTGTAGGTTTTCCATTCCGAGTTGCAGGGGTTGCCCTGGGATGCTTTCATTTCTAAATCCGAAGAGTTTACCAGCAGACCGGAGAATGTATGATAAGATGTTTTTCCCGTTGAAGAAGGATCACCATGCCTGCAAATACTGAAAGGGGAGTTTTTATGGTCTGACAGTATTTTCTTTATCACTGTTTCCGCACCGCCTTTGTCTCCCTTCATGACCATTTCATACACCCTCTTGTACCTCGAAATAGAGGACCTGCTTATGAACTGCGGAATATCACTGAACTTTTTGAAAATGTAATGGTTTGTGTGGAAGTATTTGTCACCAATGTCTACAATTTCGTAATCATATGGAGTGGTCTCTATTCCAAACGCTTTCCCCTCCCTCTGAGAGATAACGACTGCATGAAAGCCAAATGTCTTTTCAGGCATTTTAGCTATCTTAATAAAATCATCAAGGTTTTTGGATTCGGTTAGTGCCCTGTTCAGCACATATTTGGGCACTCCCGGTTTAACTAACTTTGCATGCAGATTCGTGAGAGAGCAAACCAGTCCGTGTGAATTTATCCATATTGCATTACCCGGAAGAATTCCGGTGTAGCAAAATGACAGAATGCTGGTTTCGCCTGTCTTCATCCTAAGAAAATAAACATTTTTAAGATATTCCTTTCTTCCGTCTTCGTTGTGCCCGAGGATGAAATGGCCGCTCTCCCTGAAAACAACAGTCGTACACCTGTCCACAAGCAACCTGTTGAAAACCTCTTTCTCGATTTGAAGCAGGAATAGGTCCGGGTACGTTTGCCCTGCCCCTTCTGCCATCCCCTTTAATTCTTCAACATACTGCGGAAAATCTCTGTCGCAAAGTTTCCGGCATTTGGCCGAAAAACGCTCGGAAAATTTGTTTCTGATAACGTCACTGCCATCCAGGACGTTTTTTATGTTTTTCCTGAACTTCTTTCCTATCTGAAATCCCATTTCGTAATTGGATCCAGAAACTTCTAAGAATGGTATTCTGGTCATCAGACCACGTCTCTCTTCATGAATTTTAGAATGTCTGTCTGCCTTATTCCGAGTTTCCTGTATCTGTCCACAGAAACAAGATTCTTCAAAAGGTCAAATATTATTTGGCTCGTCATATCAGGATACCAGTAGTTAATGAACGAGTTGCATTCAACCTCCATAACTATGTTCTGCTTTATGAACAGGGGTTTCTTGGTTCGTATCGCCATCTCCCCCTTGAATATCGCCTCTACAGTTACCTGCGGGTCAGGACCGTTCCTCAGGGCAGATTTCAGGGCAGAAAGGAAATTCTTTTCATTGAAGTCCTTCTTCATCTTTTTGATTTTTCTCTTGTCCGCGTACTTGTTAATTACCTTAATATCGTCAAGAATGTTCTCTTTGTATTCTATTTTTATCTTATTCAAATTGAACTCGGTAAACAATTTTTTTATCCTTTCCACGGTTCTCCTTTGCTCCAGAAAAATCGAATCTTTGTAATCCCTGCTTATTTTTTTGAAGAATGGCTCGTATTTTTTGTTTATTTTCCCAACTATTCTTTTGATTATTTCCTTGTTTACCCCCTCCCCCTGGTATGTAATCACATCCATTATTGACGGGAAATTCTTCATTCTTATGTATTCCCTGTGAACAAAGACTATCACATTTCCCAATTTTTTGATTGAAGACCAGAAGTTCTTGTATATATTCATTCTCTGATGATAGTCGGTCTTGGTCTGGGAAACCCAGGCATACTTTTTTCTGTAGTTCTTAAGTCTTTCGCTGTAACCGTTTTCAACGAATTTGGGCCAAAGCAGCAGAGAAAGGTCTTCCGGCGGAGGGTCCCTGTTGAAATCTATACCAAGCATCCTTTTCCTCGGGATGCCGGAAACCACCAAAGAGCCTCCTGTCTTAAACCAGCATAAGGAAGCGACTGTATCCGTATTCTCATCCCTGGAAGTCGGGACTTCCAAGGCAGGTCCGGCATGGGGGCACACCCATACAGGGCCGTCACCGTTCTTGTATATACTGAAGCCCGGCTGGAAATCGATTTTCAAATGCTTCATGTATATTTATTTATTGCAACTCGTATTAATATCATTTATCAAGAACGAA
>CAZCSS010000083.1:0-3468 GCA_964501515.1 uncultured archaeon | reverse complement strand
TGCAGAAGCGGCAGCTCTAAAAAGCGGTGTTGCAGGTGGTTTTTGGTCCACTGCTTTTTGCAGAAGCGGCAGCTCTAAAAAGCGGTGTCAGACATTAAAATCAAATTCGTCCCTTTCTTCTCCGGGTTTCCCGGCATCTGCGGCTCGACCCTGCCCGGCCTGCCCAAAACCTGCCTGGATGGCCTCTGCTATCTGGTTCAGGCTGTTATCATCCATCCCCTTTCCCGGAAGGATGCTCTCAAGACCAACAGGGCCTTCGTTCGCAAACCTGGGTATAACATGAAAATGAATATGGGGAATCACCTGGCCTGCTGCCTTGCCATTGCTCTGGGAAAGCGAAACCCCGTCTGCCTTTGTCCCGTTCTTTGCGGCCTCTGCGACTTTTTTCACGCTCTGGAACAGCCTTCCTGCCTCATCAGAAGGCATTGCAAGCAGGTCTTCATAATGCTTCTTGGAGATAACAAGCGTGTGCCCGGGGTTTCTGGGATGGATATCCAGGAACGCAACAGAAACGTCGTCCTCGTATACCTTTTTGGCAGGCACCTTGTTACTGGCTATTGCACAAAAAAGGCACTCCATTTCATCACCTGCTACATAATGGCAGGCAGTATTTATAAATTGTTTGTGCCATGTTCTGGAAAAAGAATGGGGCCACCCGGATTCTCACTCACACTTTCTGGCTCAGGTTTTTTTCCTGAAAGTTGCTTTGAACCGGGGTCTGCGGCTTTTCTGCCATCTTTCAGGGTTTGCTCCCGTGGCAGCAGGCGGCCAAGGCCGTCATCCGCTACTGATCCCGAAAGCAGGACCCAAAGCCGCGATGCTAGACCATTGCAGAACCACTTATGCCTGTTTTTGGGTGAGCCTTAGCCTTTTGAGGCACGCGGCAGCACCCGTAAAAAGGCTCAGGTGGTTTAGCTACACCATGGCCCCATTGCACGAGCATTGCATGCCCTTGTAATGTGCATAAGGTGTGATGCAAATGCCTGCCTGTTTAAGCCTTTTTTGGAATGACAATATAAACATTTATCAGCATATCCTGACAGCGCTGCAGGAAAAGCCATTCCTGGGTGCAATGTATTTGATGCCAGCGGTTTCATGAAACCGCACCGGACCGGGCGCTGAGATCATTGTAAACCTTTATTATCCTATTGTAAAGCGCGATTGTGGTGTCACTCTTTTGGGGGGCAATCCTCTCGTACATGCCTATTGCAGCGAGATAGTCATTCATGGCTTCCCTGATGTTTCCGGCTTTTGTTTTCTCAAGAGCAGAGTCCAGAAGCTTGTTTGCCCTGTCAGCGCGGCTTTCTGTTTCAATGTATTCATGGCCAGCAGAACCGGCCTGAGGGCTTATCTGCCGAGCAGACCCCGGAGAGGTCTGTTCTGCCGGTACAGACTGTCCGGAGGGTTTTGGCCCGGTTTTTTTGCCAGGGGCCTCAGGTGCTCTTGGCGGCGGGATGGTCTGCATAACTCTCCGCAGCTCTTTTTCAACAAATTTCATCTTGTTCCTCACCTCATCCATTTCCTTTGCTCCCTGCCCTTTCAGATAGGTCTTGAGGCCGGCCCTTTTCAGCGAGTCCAGAAGTGTGGTGGTCACATATTTAAAGTCCCTGACCCTGGAGTCAATTTCATCCTCAAGCCTGTCCAGTCTTTCGGAAACCTTTTTGACATCATCCTTCTTTGCAAGGCGCTCCATTTTCACCTCGAGCATATCGATAGTCTTCAGGATATCATGCATGCTGTCATGGGTGAAATCTATCTTTGATTTGTATGAAGAGAATTCGTTCATCTTCTCTGTCATTTCTGAGAATATGGTTTCTGTTTTTGCCGCAAGCCTTGACACATCCTTTCTCTCCTTCTCCATATTGTCAAGGGCGTTTTTTACGTCTCCTGCAACCTGAAGCAGGTTGTCCAGGTCCTTAATCCTGTCCATAATGAGCCTCAAGCTTTTTGTGGCCTTTTCCATCTCGGTCATCTTGAACCTAAGGGATTCCAGCTCGGCCTTGGTTTTCTCAGAATCCTGCTCGTATTTCTCCAGCGTCTGCACCACTGTCTCGGGCCTTGTCTGTTCAAGCGACTGCTTCAGTTTTGCAAACTCAGACTCTATCCTGCTGAAAAGTTTCTCCCTCTCGAGTACAGAAGACCTGACCTCACCTATCTCCTCTGACATCCTGGAGAGCTTCTCGTCAACAAGGGCCTTCTGCTCCTTCAGGCCCTCTATGTTCCCCTCAATCCTCTCCACCTTCATCAAAAGAAAGTCCTTGTCCTCCCCTGAAAGCGCGGGCGGGGTTTCTCCTTTTTTCTCCTTTTCAAGCATCTCTATTGCCATGTCAAGCTTGTCCTTTTCTGCCTTCTCATCAGGGGACAGTTTGGAAGCGTCCAGCGTTTTGGGTTTTCTCAGAAACCCGAAAAGCTTTTTCTTTTGTTCTTTCTGCTCAAGCTTCTGGAATTCCTCAGGGGTAATCACATTCTCGTCTTTTGTTCCCCCGGATACAGGATACCCGGGGTGCTGCGGCCCATTCCCTGTTTTCTCCTTCTCCTCTGGGGCGCTCCCTTCCTTCTTCTTTTTTGCCTCATCCTCATTTACAGTGTAATTTATGCCTGCCATTCTCCCACTTAATTTTTTGAATTACTTGTTTATATTGAGTTTTTTCTCCAGCGAGTTGATGTATATCTTGGCCATTCTAAAGCTTCCTCCCTTGAGCTTGTTCTTGGCCAGTTTGAGTTCCAGATTCAGGTCAAACACGTCCATTCCCTTCTTTTGGAGGGCTGATATTTTTGCCTCTATCACGGCCAGCCTTTCGGAGAATGCCTTGTATATCTCCATCTCCTTGTTGGTTATCTTGTGCGGCGAATGCCATGTCGGACGGAACTGAACAAAATAGGGCTTGCCGTCATTGTACTTCGGGTTCTGGAACATGCCCACTCCCACGCCCTGCCTTGAGATCCTGACAGCATAATCTGTCCCGTATTTCCTTTCGACCTTCTTTATGTCAGTGAGTGACTTTGTGTTCATCTGGACGTCAGTCAGGACATTGCCTGCTATTGCTTCCTTGAAGTCAGCAAGCACCTGGGAACACATAATAAGCCCGATTCCCCATTTCCGGAACTCCCTGCACGCCTTCTCAAGGGCAACGTATCCTCCTATTCCCCCGTATTTTTCAAGAAGTCTGTGAACCTCGTCAAAGACTATTACCATCCTGAGCTTGGCTGACTCTTCCCATGCAATGCTGAATATCTTGTCTATTATGTTTTTCACAGCCACATCATACTCTCCGGGTTTGAGTTTGTTCATGGTGAACACGGTTATCTCTCCGGGCAGCATATACTTGTTGATGTCTATCTGAACATGCGGGTCTTCAATCTCAAATATCATGCCCTTGAAGGAATGTTTGTTCCTCAGATCCATGCCGAATTTGAGATAGTGAACAAGGAGGTTTTTGTCTTCGCAGGGCCTGACAAATCCTGTCC
>CAZCSS010000082.1:0-3516 GCA_964501515.1 uncultured archaeon | reverse complement strand
TCTCATAAATACCCCTGCCAAGGGGCATCAGTTTTGCTGTATCAGTCACTTTAGGCCCGTTGTCTGAAAACCCTATTCGTACGAGCCCTATTGAGGCAAGGCGATAAATGGCGTCTTTATCTTCGTCATCTAAAGGTCGTCCTTTAGCATATTTTTTGAGCAGTTCGAACTCCTTGTAGCGTATCATAGGAGTGCCTCCCTAATATTTCTGTTTATGTTTCTTTGAGATATTAAAAAACATAAGCCTGCTGAAACTCAGCAGGGAGTTAAAATATATACCGGCCTTGACAATAATTAAGGGATGAGGCCTCTTTTTATCCTGCTTGCAATCACAGGGATAACCGCAGCATTCGGGACACTGTTTATTGTTTACCCCGGCATTCTCCAGTCCATTCTCAATGAGCTTTCACCTGCGCACAAATGCGGCCCCGGAGATGCCGGGTGCCTGGCAGATGTTATGAAGGAGAACAGAGACAATTGCATCCCTTCTGTAACCGAGGTTACGAATAAGGACGGAATTGTCCTGAGGGTTACCATAACCAGGGAAGGGAGCAGATGCATAAGATATGAAGAAGTGGTGGGAGTGAATGAGAGTTACCGCTATCTCCTTGGATATAATGTGACATGCGACACCCCGCTCGACCAGCTGGATGACCCCAAGGCGCTCCTCGGATGCAGTGGTTCGGTGCAGGACTATCTTGCACCCCCCGAAAGCCCTGCATCCGGAGGCGAAAGCAGCGGTCCTGCGGGACCGCCATACCTTTACTGCGGGCTTGAGGACGAGGACTGCAAGAGCACGGCCGAGGACTATCTGGGAGCGTGTACAACATCCGAGATCGTGAACATAGACCCTGTATGGAGACCGCTTGGTTACTGGACCCTTTATTTCAGCATTCAGAAGCAGGACAAATGCCGGATTTACATTGAGGTCCTGAACGCAGTCAACATACCTCCGGGATACCCGTCTGACATAATAGGGTATAACCTCAGCTGCACAATCCCGCTTGAAGACCTGCCGCTCAATGAAATGACAGAAGAGTACTGCGCAGGCAACCTGCTGCCGTATTTCTGACCCGGTCGCTCTGCTGATGGCGCAGTAAATGGCCTTTCTGAATTAATTTATAGCCAGGCGACAATATATTATACATGCCCGAGGGAGTGAAGCCGCATGATGATATTCTCGAAACCGACATTGACAAGCTTTTCAATCTGGTGAAAAGAAGGAGAAGTATAACGCTTTCAGCCGCGGCAAAGGAACTGGGAAAGACGGACAAGGATATAGCGGAATGGGGAGGGATTCTGGAAAAGCACAAACTTGTGACCCTGCACTATCCCATATTCGGAGACCCTGAACTGAGGATTGTTGAAAAGAAGAAAAAGGAGATCTTCGCAGAAAAAGGAAAGGGCATTGTTCAGGAAAAGAAAAAGCCCGGAAAGCCGCTGCACCTGGAAAAGATTCTTGGTTTCGGAACGCTTGCTGTTGTTCTGGGGTTCCTTGCATATGTGTATTACGCCAACACCCTTTATGCACTCAATATAAGGGCGAGGATAGACCAGCATCTTCTGGTATCCAGGGAATATGTGACGTCCATTGCGCCTGCTCTTGACGGGGTGTTCAAGGCGCTTGATTCTGTATTCATGGGGCAGTTTTATCTTGTCCTGTTTCCAATTCTTTTAATAATAGCGCTCCTGCTGATAATATCCCCCAGACTGGCCCCCGGAAAGGGACGGATGAAAAAAAGGAACGAAAAACAGGAGAAAGCGGAAGAAAAGAAAAGCCCGTCCGGGGAGTCCTCGTCCGGGAAGCCTGAAAACAGCAGAAACCTTCCGGGCATACTGAAGATGCTGAGGAGATAGAATGGATGTAATAGAGGAATACAGGCTTGTTGTGGACAATGTGCCCTCAACCGTAAGGATAGTGCATGATCCCAAGGAATTTGTCCCTGTCTACGAACTCCACTTCCCAATGATAGAAACAGCCACGCAGGCCGCGCTGGAAACCGTCAGGGAGAGGATGATAACAGAGCTTCAGATAGAACCCGAGGAGATTCTTGATGCAAAGGAGCTCAAGGCCCTTAAGGAGGCCTTTATAAAAAGGGCGCTGGAGATGCTCTCCAAGGAGCTGCCCAGGCTTGACAGAAGCAAGACAGAGATCCTTGCGGGACTGCTGCTTCACCAGTCCCTGGGGCTTGGTGTGATAGAGGTCATCCTCCAGGACAGGAACATAGAGGAAATAGTAATGAACAACGCCAATGACCCTGTCTGGGTCTACCACATCCGCCTCGGCTGGCTCAAGACCAACATATACCCCGGAGACGAAAGCCAGATATACAATTTTGCATCCGCAATAGGGAGAAGGGTGGGAACGCAGATAAACAACCTCAATCCCCTGATGGACGCGTATCTCACAACAGGAGACAGGGCAAATGCCACGCTGTTTCCCATAAGCAGCAAGGGCAACACGCTGACTATAAGGAAATTCGCCAGGAGACCCTGGACTATCACTGATTTTATACAAACCGGCACCATATCGGTTGACGTGGCCGCTTTCCTCTGGATTGCCATACAGTATGAACTTAACGTTGTGGTTGCAGGCGGGACAGCTTCGGGGAAGACATCCCTTCTGAATGCCCTGACATGCTTCATACCACCAAACCAGAGGCTTATTTCCATAGAGGATACCAGAGAGATACAGCTTCCGAAATGGCTCCACTGGGTTCCCCTCACCACAAGACCCCCCAACCCCGAGGGCAAGGGAGAGATAACCATGCTGCAGCTCATGGTAAACGCTCTCAGAATGAGGCCTGACAGGATAGTGGTGGGTGAGATAAGGAGGGGAAAAGAGGCCGAAGTTCTTTTCGAGGCCATTAATACAGGCCACTCCGTGTACTCAACCCTGCACGCCAACACCGCCGATGAGGCATACAGGAGGCTGATAAACCCCCCTATCGGGATTGCCGAAGCCCTGCTCCAGAGCCTGCAACTCATTGTGGTTATGCACAGGGACAGGAGAAGGGGAATAAGAAGGGTGCTGGAGGTTTCAGAGCTGATTCCCAGCTCCGGGGTGAAAAACATGAACATAGAGCTTAACACAGTATTCAGGTGGATTGTTTCTGAGGACAAGTCCACGCAGCTCACAAAGTCATACAGGGCGATAAATGACATAAAGCTCTTCTCAGGGATGAGCGACGACGATATTGACAAGGACATGGCCGAAAAGAAGGAAATCCTGGAATGGATTGTGAAAAAGGACATAAAGGACATTCATGAATTCGGCAGGATTGTGTCTGAATACTATCAGGATCGCAAAAGCATTCTTGAGATGGTCAGGGGGAAGAGGACCTACAGGCCCGGGAAACACGCTGAAGCAAAGGAAGTGCAAAAACGCAAACCGCATGAATCCCCGGGCAAGCGCAGGGAACACGAACGGGGAAAGAAAGGCAGATAAGGGGCGGGAGTGTTTTTTGGCTCGTCAACCAACTGGTCAGGGGACAGGCCGCATGCAAGGAAAAGGGC
>CAZCSS010000081.1:0-3700 GCA_964501515.1 uncultured archaeon | reverse complement strand
TGCGGAAGCGTATTTTCCGTTAACGCTTTAGGACGTTTATCCTGGCCTAAAGGGTTATTTCGAACCCAGATAAACCGGTTTCTTCACAGGGCCTGAACAAAGCGGAGCCTGTGTTTTCAGGCCCTCAACTCTCCAGACGAGTGCGCAGCTGGAAGCGCAGGCCTCCTTCTGCTCTGCAGGAACAGAGCATGCTGCGTCTGGAGCCGGTTAGGATGCCATTACCTCATGTCCCCAACGATATGTATTTGGTTGAAAGTGAGATATATATAGTTTAGGAAACAATGATTATTGGTTTTGATTTGAGCAGGCGATGAGCATGGACATCTACACGGAATCTGTAAAGGAGCACGAGAAGAAGAGGGGCAAGCTCGAAGTGATTTCAAAGTTCCCCCTGAATTCCATGAAGGACCTCAGCATTGCATACACGCCCGGGGTGGCGGGTGTGAGCAGGGAAATCCACAGGAACCCGAAAAGGGTGTTTGACCTGACAGTAAAGAGGAACACTGTTGCAATCGTTTCAGATGGCTCTGCTGTTCTCGGGCTTGGGAACATCGGCCCCGAAGCCGCTCTCCCTGTGATGGAAGGGAAAGCACTGCTTATGAAGGAGCTTGCAGGGGTGGACGCCTTTCCCATAGTTCTGGGAACACAAAACCCTGATGAGATTGTGGAAACTGTAAAGAGGATAGCGCCGGGGTTTGGGGCAGTAAACCTGGAAGACATATCCGCTCCCAGGTGCTTTGAGGTGGAGGATGCCCTTCAGGGGATTGGGATTCCTGTATTCCATGATGACCAGCACGGGACCGCAATAGTGGTCCTGGCCGCTCTTATGAATTCCCTGAAGATTGCTGGGAAATCCGTGCACAGTGCAAATGTTGTGATAAGCGGGGCAGGAGCCGCAGGGATAGCAATTGCGAGGCTGCTTTGCTGCATGGGAATGCGCAGGGATGTGTGCACCCCTGTTAACAGCATCACGCTTGTGGATAGCAAAGGAATAATCTACAAGGGCCGTCCTCATCTGAACAGATTCAAGAGGGAGGTTGTGCAGAAAATGATGTGCATCCGTGGGAGAAAGGGCTCTCTTGCAGATGCCATGAAAGGCGCGGATGTGCTTATCGGGGTGTCAGCAGGGGGGATTGTCACCCCCGAGATGGTAAAATCAATGGCCGAAAGCCCCGTAGTCTTCGCAATGGCCAACCCTGAGCCGGAGATAGGTTATGAGAAAGCAAAGGAGGCCGGGGCCGCGGTGGTGGGGACAGGAAGGAGCGATTTCCCCAACCAGATAAACAATGTGCTGGCATTCCCAGGCATATTCAGAGGGGCGCTGGACGCAAAGGCCCGGATCATAAACAACGAGATGAAACTGGCAGCTGTGTATGCGCTGGTTTCACTTGTGAAGCCTGCCCCGGACAGGATTCTTCCGGATCCTCTTGACAGGGATGTGGCAATGAAAGTGGCAGAGGCCGTGAAGAAGAAGGCGGTAGAGACCGGGGCCGCAAGGAGGGAATAGTCACCCGGGCTCGTCATAGAGTCTTTTCTCGCCTTTTATTTTCCTCATTTCTGTGATGTCCTGACTGACCTCCAGGCATCCCATATACTGCCCGTCTCTCCTCACAGGGAAATAGCGGATGTATATGGTCCTCCCCTTAAGATTGATCCAGAACCTGGCAGAGCCCCTTCTTCCGGATCTAAGGTCTTTCAGGACAGCGTTCACCTTTTCTATGCTGTTTTGAGGATGGCAGTCCTGCACCTTCTTTCCAATAACCGTTTCTGACCTCGGGAATATCCTTCCTCTGTCAGGCTGGTTGAAGTAGCGGACAGTGTCATGATTGTCAATGAAGGTTATGTCCACGGGCAGGGCATCCAGCACAGCTCTCAGGTTCCTGTCCTCAAACATGGTTTATTATTCAGAATCAGTGTTAAATCCTTTCATGCAATCCGGCAAGTGGCTCAGCCCGCTGATTCAGAATCAGGCGCTTTTTTTCCGCATGCACCATCCTCTTTACCACGTTCTCCCTTTTCAGGGCATCTGAACGGGTCTTGAATCTCTCGAAGTAAACCAGCCTGGCCGGCAGCCTGGAGCGCACGTATCTGGAGCCCTTCCCGAGAGAGTGCTGCCTCGTTCTCCTGCCCAGGTCCGTGGTTATACCTGTGTAGAGTGATTTGTCCCTGCATTCCAGGATATAGACAAAAAAGTCCATGCTTATTTTATGAGTCATGGTTTAAGAAAAACAAAACCAGCAGTTCTGGGGTTTGTGTATTAGCGGATTCTGGAAAGCAGCCAGATGACGAGCGTTATTGTCACGCTCAGGACAATCGATGTCATAAGCGGAAAGTATATCTTTACATTCCCCCTGTCAATCACTATGTCGCCCGGAAGTTTTCCAAGAGGGATGTTCTTGCTGGCAAGGCCTGTTATGATTCCTGTCAGGGCGCCTATTGCGAGAAACAGGAGTCCGAGAATTATGAAAAATGCCAGCAAGGGATTTGCTGAAGGGTCAGGGGGGTTCATCCTGCTCACCCGCTGTTTCTAATAAAAGCCCAGGATGACCCGGCACCAAAAGCCGGGAGCATAGTACATACAATTAGAGGAAGACAATATTTATATAATATGTTGTATAACAAACATTATATATTAAGTCCCCAGTGTGACCTCACTTCGGTGGGGTAATGCTGGGTTATGGTTACTTCTTATTTATTAAGATTTCATATATGGTAATGAAAGAAGAAAAATAAAGCAGTAGTTTTCATAAATGGTAATAATTTTTATCACAATGTTGTTAAAATGAGAGGAATTAAACCAAGCCATATAGATTTCAAGAAACTAAGTGAATCTATTTGCTCCTTCTTTAATTTATCTTGGATAAGAACAAGATACTATAATTCTGTCCCAAACGTTGAAGATAATAAAGAGGTATATTGGAAGCATATGAATTTCTTAAAGGAACTTGAGCAATTTGCAAAATTCGATATAATAACAAGAAAATTACAAACAACCTCAACTAAAGAAACGCTACAGGAAAAGAAAGAGATAATATCAAATAGGTTTGTGTGGTAAATGCAAACCATTAGTTGAAACTAATTGTGCTGATTGCATAGGGAATATCAAAATGAGAGAGAAAGGTATAGATGTGCAAATAGCGGTTGATATGGTTGAGTATGCAATAAAGAACAAATGTGATGCAATTGTTTTGGTTTCTGGAGATGCTGATTTTATTCCTGCTTTAAGACTTGTGAAAGATAATCATAAAATGGTATATAGTGCTTTCTTAAGAATTGGTTACTCTTATGAAATTAGGGAAAAATTCAGATTTCTCATAATGGGAAATAACTTTATAAGAAACAACTGTTTGAAAAAATGGAGTTATCTGAGTCAGGGTTTAGCACATTTTGCTTAGCACATTTTCTTTATGGATCACCATAAAAATCGCTATTAATAGAACAAAAAGCCCCGGGAAGGTAGGATACAGAAATCTGAGGGATTGGCACATTTTATTGTTTTTGGATTAGTATGTTTATTGTAAACACTTAATTTTTGATTATTTTGTATATTATAATCACCATAATTATTTAAATAAGTAAATCATAATATAGTATATGAAAAAAATAAAGAATGGTTTGAAAAATGGACTAGGATCTATAAAACACTTAGATGAAGCAAGATTGTTAAATCTACTCACTGTATCCTTTAATTCACATTGGT
>CAZCSS010000080.1:0-3933 GCA_964501515.1 uncultured archaeon | reverse complement strand
AGCGTTAACGGAAAGGGTGATATCACAGAAGGGTTGGACAATGGTCAAGGATACTCGGCTCTGGACCGAGTGACCCAGGTTCGAAAACCGGAACGTGATTAACCGATGAAACGGTTAACGGTGAACAACGGAAATCCTGGCGGGGCTACTCTGCTCAAGGCGAAAACTCCGCTGATTAATGAGAATGGTCAATAGAGGTTGAAATCAGAGATCAAGACAGGCTTTCATCTCTACAATCTCTTCGTCCGTGGCATGCCTCGCTTTCTCCTCACTGGAACGCGGCCGCTTGATGAATCCGCAGATATCTCCAAACTCATTGCGGGTCCTCGAATCAGAGAACTCATCGAAGATATTGTTATTGGTTACTGATTTGGCCAGGTGCGGTTTTTCATTAAATTCCAGCTGAAGTTCATCAGCAACAGCGCCGTATCCCTTGAGAAGGAGCAGAGACTTTCGCTTGCCCTCATCAATGCCGTGAGGCTCATCTACAAGCGTGTATTTATCCCCCTTCCCCGTATCTACAATCTTGAAATGTGAATCCTCCCTGCGCAAGCGTTTGTACAGATGAATGTTATTCCTTGCCAGAGTCAACATAAAGAGCAGGACCGAAAAGCACGTTCACCTCAGCCCCGTCTGCAGATTCAGTGATGTTTTCGAGAAATCTTGGGTCATTATAGAAACCAGGAAACAATTCACCAGCGACGATTGAGATCCTTTTCCCTCTGGCGAATATGCCTGCATACTCAAGGGTCTCATCCGCCCCATCCAGTATAAACTCCACTGTGGGGTAAAGTTCGCCCTTCAGCATTTGGGTGTAATATTTCAGTCTGCCTTTCATGGTGACCTTCTATCAGAGAATATTTAACTCTGAAGATATTCCTATTGCGGCCTCTCTATAACATGGTTAGATAATTGCATGGTATTGCAAACAACAGCGTAACACACAAAAACAGTTATCATAATCTGACACAGAAAAGAGCCAACCACTGAAACATAGCATCCGAGGCTACTGTCCTTTTACCGCCCTTATGCCAGCCTGTGTTATGACATAGCATGTGCCAAGAGATTCAACCTTTTCCACATATCCCATGTCAACGAGCCTGTTTACAGAATACTGTTCACCGTCCAGCACGGCCTTCCCAAGATGTGATGCTATCTCGGCCTTTGTCACAAGAAGCTGCCTTGACATCAGTTCAAGTATCCTTTTCTCGGAATCAGTGAGCATATTATTACCAGTATAATATTGGTCTGAGCACATATTTAAATCAGAACTCTCATGGCATGCAGCATTTCCTCAGACCATGAGGGAAACCTATGCAACAAGCTGCTTCTTCAGGGATGCGGCTTCAGTCTCCCCGGCCAGCACTTCAACCAGCTTGAGCGCGAATTCCATTGCTGTTCCAGGCGCCTGGGAGGTTATTACATGGCCGTCGATCACTACCCTTCCGGGTCTTGGCATGGGAATCTCCTTTTCCAGGCCTGGATAAATAGTGGCTTTCCTCTTCTCAAGAATCCCTGCCCTGGCCAGCACAGAGGGCGCTCCGCATATTGCCCCTATGGTCTTTCCTTTTCTGTCAAAATCCTGCACAGCCCTTAGCACGCTCTGCGATTTGCCCAGATTTACATACCCCGGATGCCCCCCAACCAGAACAAGGGCGTCAAACTCCTCGGGGTTTGTGTCCTCCATTCTTCTGTCAGCCATAACCTTGACATTTCTGGAGCCCGTTACCCATGTTCCCGGAAGACCTGCGGTGACCACATCGAAACCAGCCCTTCTGAGAACATCTATGCTGGTGGCTGCTTCAATCTCCTCAAATCCGTCGGCCAGTGGAATAAGAATCTTCATGCAACTTTATTGTATATACACTTTAAATTGGTTTGTTTTTGCAAGGCAACTTCCAGGTATACTTCCACCAGAAGCCATATGCATGCAGAATGTCTTTTTTGCAAACCTATTTATAAGTATCCTTCCCATAATAATCCAGACAGGTGACAGCATGCCTATAGTAGGAATGAGGATTGTTTCCATCGAGGGCAGGAAAGGCGCTTCCAGCAACGCTCCCAACATAAACATAAACTCTGTGCCAAAGGTAACCGATGTCAAGGAGATAGACCTGACTGACTTCAAGAAAAAGGCCCTTGCCATGAAGTTTGATTTCACCACCACTTATGAGCCCGTTGTGCCGGGTTCAGCAAAAAAGCAGAAGGAACCGCTCATGGGGAGCATAGTGATGGCGGGAGAGCTTATATATCTGCCAGAAAATACGCAGAAGGTTGTTAAACAGTGGAAGAAAAACAAGCAGCTTCCTGAAAATATGAGGGTTGAGGTCCTGAATCACCTGTTCAGGACCTGCCTGCTCAGGATAGCCACTATTGCCGAAGAGCTGCAGCTTCCCCTTCCTCTTGCGCTCCCAAAAATCGAGCCGAAGAAAAAATGAGGAGAGGCAAAAAACAGCCTGCTCCGAGATGGCGCATCGCCCAGTTTGTCATGAGATAAACTGATCAAGGCCTTTCTGCTTCGACTCTTCCCGGCCCTTTTTCATCCTGTCTATGACAGAACCTATTCTTTCTTCACCAAATTCGTGTTCCTCTACCAGGAACTCCCTGAGCTTTTCAGGCTGCATCTCATTCTTCTCAATCTCAGCATCCCTTACAGGCGGGTTGAGAAAGAAATCCGCTATTTCCTCGGGAGATATCTTGAAGTTCCATTCCACATGTTTCATCACATTGTCAAGTGTTCTGAATTCCCTTACAAGTTTCAGGGCGGTCTTGGGGCCCGTTCCCTTCACCCCGCCGGGGTTATAGTCAGTCCCGACCAAGATTCCCAGTATTACGAGCTGCTCGCGGTTTATTTCCAGTTTGGACAGCATATCCTGAAGCTCGACCACCTCTGGCTTGACAACAACATACCTCTCCTTTCTCGGGACCTTTCTCCTTCCTGTTATGTTCAGGTTCCTGACCAGCCTGGGGCTTCCGAAGAGAAGGGAGTCCCAGTCCTGCGAACCAGATGCCCACACAATACCCTTGGATACCATGAACGCGGCCTGGGCCTCTCCTTCTGACGGGGCCTGAACCCAGCTCACTCCCATGTAGTCCAGCAGGTGCTTGGCCTGCTCAATCATATCATCTGTAAGCCGGGAAGCGCCCTGCGAATAAAGCCTCACGGCTTCCATATCCCCGACCCTCACGGCTTCTTTCCACTTCCTCTCTGCTTCCTCCCTTATCTCTTTCCTGGCCTGCGAGGTTTCCCTCTTGAACTCAGGAGGCTTGCCGTCAAAAACAAATACAGGCGCTATTCCGTTCTCCAGAAGCTTTGACGTCCTGTAAAATATCCCTGAAAGGTGGGAGGTTACCCTCCCCTTGGAGTCTTTCAGGGGCTCTCCTGTAAAGCGGTCCCTGATTATGGAAAGGAACTGATAAAGCGTGTTGTAAGCATCTATTGCAATACTTTTGCCTCTCAAATCCTCCAGCCCGATTTCCCTGGCCTCCACGAGTTCTGAAAGGCTCACTCCCATGGTGTTATGTTGGAGAGGTGTTTTAAAAAGATGCTTTTGCGGCCCGAACAGGTTGATGGCCGCATAGATAATACCTGCATCTTTTGTTCTCGGGGTCCAGGATGTTTGCCTGTGTGGTTTGCAATAACAATATAAACCACTCTTCCAATTATTCTTCATCCGGAGGTGAATCATGTCCGAGAAGATGCTTGTCGGGAAGGTGACCAATTTTTTCACAAACCTCAGCGTGGCTCTGGTTGAGCTCTCAGAAACGCTGAGGCAGGGAGACAGGATATCAATAGAAGGCTCTACCACGAATCTGGAGCAGACAGCTGACTCAATGCAGATAAACAGGCAACCGGTGAATGAAGCCAAAAAAGGGCAATCAATCGGCCTCAAGGTGAAGGACAGGGTAAGGCCCGGGGACCTTGTCTACAGG
>CAZCSS010000079.1:0-3935 GCA_964501515.1 uncultured archaeon | reverse complement strand
AGGTTTTTGGTTAAGGTTTTGGAGGAAGGTGGAAACCTCCTGTAAAAACCTTACTTGAAAAGTATCTCCACAACATCCCCGTCCTTTAGCTCATAATCAGCGCCCAGCTTTTTCTTTTCCAGATCCAGCCCTCCGATGAAGCCTCTCGCCAGGTCTGTGTGGACCTTTTCAGTGAACTCCCTGAGTTTTGTGCCTCTCCTGACAAGAAATGCGTCCGGAAGGATGTTCCCCTTTTTGTCAGAGAACTTGTTTATGTCAGCCACAGGATAAACAGTTATCATATCGAGTTTTTTGAACACAAGCGCATTGATGGAGTTTTGAACCCCTGTTGAGCCGTATCTCTGGATTACGTTTGCCTTTATGAAATCCAGGGCCTGCCTCTGCTTTTCAGTGAGCTTGCCCCTGACCTGGAATGAATTTCCCGGGACATAATCAATGAGCCCGCTCTTTGAGGCCTCCCTGAGAGCGAGCTCAGAGTCAGCTGAGCAGGGAACAAAGTCTTCCCTTGAAGAGAACCTTTCATAGTTTTTCTGCGCCTCGGGAGTGTCAATCTTATTGGCCGCCACTATTATGGGTTTGGAGACCTTTCTTATCTCGGCCGAGAAGTGTTTTATATCGCTTTCAGACCATTCAAAACCCTCAATCCTGGATTTTCTCATCGCTGCCTTTATATCCTCTTCTGTCACGCCAAGGCCTGAAAGCTGCTTCGCGAGCAGCTTCTCTATGGGAACCTTCTGCGTCCTTGCAATCTGTTTTGATTTGCCAAGCGTCTTGGATGATATGTCCTTTATCCACTCGTCTATCTCCTCTTCAAGAACCCTGACATTTTTTTCAGGGTCCCATCCCTGAGACGGCCTGCCCTCTGAATCTGTTCTGCCTGACATATCCAGCACATGCACCAGGCCTGATGCCTGCGTCAGATCTGAAAGAAACTGGTTTCCAAGGCCCTTTCCATCATGCGCTCCTGGCACAAGGCCTGCCACATCAAGCAGCTTCACGGGTATGTGCCTCTGACCATTCACGCACTTTGAGTTCTGCGGTTTGCATTCCACACCAAGCCTCCTGCAGGGGCATTCAGTGGTCACATAACCAACCCCCATGTTGGGCTTGATTGTGGTGAAAGGGTAGTTTGCTATCTCTATGTCCGCAAGGGTAAGCGACTTGAAGAACGTTGACTTCCCGGAGTTTGGAACGCCCACTATTCCCAGCAACATACAGTAGGATTGTGGTGCTGGAATAAAAAACTAAGGGCCGCGAAAGTTCAGGAAAACAGCCTGAATACAGCAGGCTTGAGGTTTTTCTTCATCTGCTGGTAAAGCTCTGTCTGCATCTTCAGGGCACATACTGTAGCAAGGGATGCCCCAAACACGAACAACAGCACTGCTCCTGTAAAAAGGACTGGACTGGATTGCAGAGAAGCCAGAACCCCTGCAACAATCTGTGAGGGGTCTGTGGCCCCCGTCATCAGCTTTCCGCTGAGCGTGCTAAATAAAAGCGCTATGAGCGGCAGGGCAAACAGCAGTGTTATGACTGTTGCTACCAGAGCAACAGCAAGCCATGATGCTATAACAGACAGCGGCTTTCTCTTGAACATCTTCATTGTGTTGTTAAGGGCAAGGAAGGAGTCCTTGTTGGTAGATATAACATCCTGCATTATGAAAAAGAACGCCCAGGACACAAGAATGCTGAAAACAATTCCCACAAAAGGGACAGCAGTGATTAGCATATTGATTGCGGTGGCCACGAACAGGGCGCCCGCAAGGGAGAGGTACCTCTGCCTTGCCACTGCCCAGCTCTTTGCAAACTCCTTCTCATGGAAGGTCTGGTGAACAACTGAGGCCAGCACAAAGAGCCTCAGTGCAACCCATATTACAAAGGAAACGGCTGCTCCTGTTACCCCTGTAATTATTTCAAGCGGCATCGAGCTGAATGAGCCTGTACCGGAAAGTATTGTAAGGAAGTCAACAATGCTGGACGCAAACACAAAGGCTATGACGAGGAAGAATACGCTGTCAAGAATGAACAGGGGAAGCCACCTCACTGGTTTGCGAAGAAATCCCAGTCCCTCTTTAACTGATCTCCTGTATTCAATCATGCATATTTCTTGGAAAGGGGTTTTATAAATATGCATCCGGGTGGGGCGAGAAAGGCAGCATCTTATCCGGACTCTTCCAGATGCTTGTCATCCTCTGATGAGAGAAAATTTGAACCGAAAAGTATCTTTTCCAGGGCCTGGGACACGAAAAGCTGCTTGTTGGCTTTCAGATGGTCTGTATGGAAATTCAGGGAGCATCCCATCTGTATCCTTATCAGGGCCTTCCTGACTTCCATCGTTTGTTTTTTCGTAAGCTTTTTGAAGCTTTTTATAAGGGATTCCATGAGGTAAGGAGACTCTGCGGGATTGTCTATTGCCCGGAAGAGGTCGCGGGAGAATCTGTCAGGTATATTGTTGATTCTGGCCCATTCCGAGAGCTTGTTGTTCCTGCTGCCAACAAAAACACTTTCCACATAATCACCTGGATTATACTAATAGTGGGTGTAGAATATAAAAACTTAATGACAGGTCAGAATCTCCTGAGCTTTGCGGCATCCACTACTCTTTGTATGGCCAGTATGTAGGCGGCCTTCCTCAGGCTGGTCCTGTGGGCGCTGGAACACTCCAGTGTTTCCCTGAATGCCTTTGTCATAATGCTGTCCAGCCTTCTGTCAACCTCCTCCCTGGTCCAGAAATAGGACTGCAGATCCTGAACCCACTCGAAGTAGGATACAGTAACGCCCCCTGCGTTGGCCAGTATGTCAGGTATGACTGTTATCTTTCTTTTCTCAAGTACTCTGTCAGCCTCAGGCGTGACAGGGCCGTTTGCCCCCTCAACTATGAATCTGGCTTTTATGCGGCCCACATTTTCCCTGGTTATCACGTTTCCCAGCGCAGCAGGAACAAGAACATCGCATTTCAGTTCCAGGAGGGCCTTGTTGGTTATCCTTTTGCTCCCCTTCAGCCCCACCACAGAACCGGTCTTTCTCTTGTGAGCGATCGCTGCAACAGGATTTATTCCACTGGGATCGTATGCCCCTCCTCTGGAGTCGCTTACGGCTATTATCCTGATTCCCTGTTCTGCCATTTTTTCTGCAGCCACTGTACCCAGGTTGCCGAATCCCTGTATTACTGCTGTTGTTTTCTTTGGGTCAAGCCCCCAGTGCCTAACAGTTTCCCTTACAACAAAGGAGAGACCGCATCCTGTTGCACATTCCCTTCCCAGAGAGCCGCCAATTTCAGGGGGTTTCCCAGTAACCACGCCGGGAACATTCTCCCCCCGCATCTTTGAGTACTCATCCATTATCCAGGCCATAACCCGGGGGCTTGTGTAAACATCAGGGGCAGGTATGTCTTTTAAGGGGCCGATAAACCCCCCGAGACTTCTGGTATAGCCTCTGGTAAGCTCTTCCAGTTCCCTTTTTGACATGCTCTTGGGGTTGCATATCACCCCGCCTTTTGCCCCCCCGAAAGGGATCCCCACAAGCGCGCATTTCCATGTCATCCACATGGCCAGTGCCTTGACTTCATCCAGGCTCACGTCGGGATGATACCTTATGCCCCCCTTGTACGGGCCTCTTGAGTCATTGTGGTGAACGCGGAATCCCCTGAAAACATGAACCCTGCCATTATCCATTCTTACAGGGACATAGACCTCTTTTATTTCCTGGGGATGCCTGAGAATCTCTACTATACTGGGGTTGAGTTTCATCAGCCTGCATGCCTGATCAAGCTGCCTCTGGGCATTAAGAAAGGGATTATCCTGGTTTTTTCTGCCTCTGCCGGGCGATTTCCTGAGCATGTTTTCCACATTATGTGCAAACCAATATAGAATTGGTTTAGGTGGTTAATAAATTTCAGCACTGCATGGAGTAGGTTCATGTGTTATTCTTGCATGCAT
>CAZCSS010000078.1:0-4108 GCA_964501515.1 uncultured archaeon | reverse complement strand
CGTGCTCTGGGTCTCGTACGTGATGGGAGAGCCCGGGCTTATGTCCAGCAAAATCCCTGTTGTGGCTTTTGTGACAGTCACGTTAAAGATGGTCTCATTTGAAGTGTGGTTGTCATCTCCGGCCGAACTCGCCCTGTACACATGCTCCCCAGCGTGCAGGGTCGCAAATTCAGGGTTACTCACAAGAGTATCATTCCTGTACAGCTCAACACTGCCGAAATCTATATACGCGCTCGCGTTAGAAGTTTCCCCGTACACAATCTGCAGGTTGTCCTGTGTCCCGTTCAGATAAAGAAATATCGGATTCTCAGCCTTCTGGACGTTCAAATAAAACACCACCCCTGTCGCATTGTCCGTGTAGTTATCATCCCCTGTCACATTGGCGAGATACTTCCACGTCCCTGCCCCCAGGTTCGTTATATCAGGATTCCCCACAAGAGAGCCGTTCCTGTAGAGGTTCACAGTCCCGTTTCTGGAATACGCGCTCGCGTTCGAGGTCTCCCCGAAAGTTATCTGCAAATCCCCCTCTGTTCCATTGAGATGCAGCACCGCATCTATAGTCCCCTTGTTCACCACATAATAACTCGAATTGCTCGCCGAGGTATAGTTCTGCGTTTCGCTCGCATTGCACACATACTCCCACCCCCCTGCAGGCAGGGTCAGAGCAGTATCATTCTCCCCATTGGCAAGCGTCCCGTTCCTGTACAGATTCGCAGTCACCTCAGAATTATTCACCTGGCAGACAACCGTGCTCCGGGTCTCGTACGTGATGGGAGAGCCCGGACTTATGTCCAGCAAAATCCCTGTTGTTTGCTTCTCCACAGTGAGCCAGTATTCTGTCTCATTAGAAGTATAGTTCTGGTTCCCGGAAGAGCTCGCCCTGTACACATGGTCCCCTGCATGCAACCCCGCCATCTCCGGATTCCCAACGAGCGTGCCATTCCTGTAAAGCTCCACACCCCCGAAGCTCACGTAAGCCGATGCATTGCTCATTTCCTCATACACCATTGTGACATTCCCCTGCGAGCCGTTGAGATAAAGAAATATCGGATTCTCAGCCTTCTGAACCTCAAAATACCATGTGTCTGTAACATTTACATTCCCTTCAGAGTCATTCGCCCATGACCGCCAGAAAAACCCTCCTGCCGGAAGGGACGTATTGAACCGATACACGCCGGAACCTTCTGTGTACATGCTGTAGTTAACAGGCGACCCAGACCAGTTCCCTTCAATATATACAGTCTCAATCTTGGTCCCTGCATCGAACCAGCTCACATTGAAGAAGGAAAGCTGCGAGGAGGAATAAGTGCTCACCAGGCTTGTCTTATTGTCCTGCCAGTAGGGAGGCGTGGTATCTAGGACCTCGAAATACTGTGTTGAAGTCGAATTCCACTGGTCTGCTGTGGAGTTGTCCCTGAACCATATCCTCCACGCTACTGTCCGGGAGGAGTTAACAGAAGCATTTGACCAGGTAAAGTTCGCCCACACCCAGCTCTTCGAAACGTTCCCCAAATCAAGCGGAGACCCGTAAGCAGTCTTGTTCTCCCACACACCGCTCTCATTGGTCTCCAGCCATGCCTGAAAAAGCCCGAAATCATCCCAGCCCTCAGCCGAGAGATTGATGGCCTCCCCCACATCTATGCTCGAGTCCGTGTCATTGTCCTGCACATTCCTCCATGCAGGAAAATAATCCCTGACCTCAAAATATAAATCAGTGAAAACAGTGTGATTCACATTGTCAAAGGTGTCGTTCGCATAAATGCCAGTCACATTATATATTCCCGGAGCAGAGGTGTCGCTCCATACATATGTCCATGTCTGTGTCTTGTTTGTGGCATTCAGCTCTACCCACACCTGGGTCCAGTTTATGATATCCATGCAGGATCCGTTTACATAGTCAAAATAAACCCCGTCAATCCTGATGTCTCTTTTCGAAACGCTTGGCCATGCGTTCAGAACCTCGGAATCAGTTACATACAAACTCCTGTTCCCTGCACCCGTGAAGCCGAACGCCCCTATATCCTTGTATTCGCTTCCGTTCCAGAGGAAAAGCCCCAGGTCAGGGAGCTGATTTCCCCTGTCAGATGAACCAGAACTGTTGTAATAATTCACATGTACGGTCACATTTATGCCGGTCACTATATCGGTCTCATTAATCACCACGTCCTGATAGACTGTTCCTGTTACATTATCATCCGTGTATCTGTAGGTCTTGTATGACGTATACTGCGGCCATGTCACAACCTGCCAGTCGTGGTCAGATGTCTGGCCGGTTCTCCCTCTCCTGAACATTATGGTGTCATCATCAATGAAATGCTCAATCCATTCCGACCTTGGAAAGGCGGTCCCTGTTCCTGTACAGTCATTGGAAGTCCACGAGAAGGACTTGCTCCTGTTCACAGCCGTGGAGAGGTCCACTGTTTTGGTATATTCCGTGCTGTCTGTGGAGTCCGAGAACCCCCTCTGGACAGCCGCTCCCATACCATTCTCAAACTCGATCACATACCACTGCATCTCCAGGAGGCCGTCTGTTGACGCAGCCGCCGTCTGTCTCGAGCAGTTTATTGCATTCGAGGAGAGTGAACACCTCGGAGCCACCTGGGCAAGCCCGTTGTTGTCTGTAGCCCCCTGATTCTGGGAAACCTCGAACGTGAAGGTGAGCCATGCTCTTGAATCGTCCACATCGCTTATCGATACGTCCACATCATTCCATCCCGAAGCATAGCCTGTCTGCACACTTGTGGAGTCCAGAAAGCACACCACAAACCACGAAACTTCGGCCTCCACAAAGCTTGCGGCTTCCCTGCTCCTTGAGAGATTCAGTTCTGTTGTGCTGGTAAGGTTGGCCATCACCTTTCCGTCAACTATATTCGTTCTTCCCACGTCATTCACCCTTGTGTTCAGCTCCACAAAACACCTGTCATTGTAATCGTTCGGCAGGGCAGGCGAAAGGGTTTCCTGAATATTATCCACCCCCGAACCCCCTGAGCCGGAATTCAGTGTGCTGGTTCCGTTCCAGACCTGGATGTTATCTGCCTGGATGACATACCATGAAACATTGGCGGCTGTCCCGCTCCCGTACCTGGTCACAGCAATTGTGGTGTCATTCACAAACTTTACATTCGAAGTGAACTCATCCCCGTCCTGATTGGTGTCAGAATTTATCGCGCCTGCATGCCTTGCCACAATGAATGCCCTGCTGAGATTGTAAATGTTCTGAAGCGTTATGTTCTCAGTGGTGGTTGCTGTGCCAAAGCTGTAGAAGCCACCCTCAACAATGATATTGGTATTGTCTGAATATCCTGCTGCTACTGTCTGCATCCCATCTTCCTGGTCATCTGAATATGCATCAGCGTCATAAGTTTTCTGCACAAGGCTGACATTCATCTCTGTTGAGTTGGGATGCCTGAACGTGGCTGTGCCTGATGAAACCCCGTCCTCGTCAGAGAGGGTGACATTGAAAAGCACGGCCTCCCCCGCATCTATCTGGGTCTGGTTGAAATACGGGTTTATTATGTCTGGCGGCTTCTGGTTTGGCGGTTCTATAAACAGATGGTGAAAGACCTCAGCAGGTTCCCAATTGTCGTTCCCGAAGTATTTTGCTGATATATTGGCTTCCTGGACAGAGCCATACTCCTCGAGTCTTATCAGCGGCGGGATTCCGCTCTGTATGGGAGAGCCGTTCCTGTAGAGATACACTGTGTCATCGTGATTCATGTAAACACTGTGGTTTATCCAGTCTCCTGCAAACCCTGTGAAATTGCCATCTGTTCCGTTCAGGAAGAGGGTTATCACAGACGCGGCCTTGCCGATATTGAGGAACAAAGTCACCCCTGTGGTGTTGTCAGTATAGTTATTGTCCCCTGTTACATTCACATGATACTCCCAGGTCCCCGCACCAAGGCCCGTTATCTCCGGATTCCCGACCAGAGAGCCGTTCCTGTAGAGGTTCACAGTCCCGCCCGAGGAGAAGCCAGTGGCGTTTGATGTTTCAAGGTATGTTGCAGTCATATTGGTGGCCGAGCCGTTGAGATAAAGAATTACATCAGGGATGGCCTTCCCCACCACATAATAACTCGAATTGCTCGCCGAGGTATAGTTCTGCGTT
>CAZCSS010000077.1:0-4248 GCA_964501515.1 uncultured archaeon | reverse complement strand
AACCTGATTTTTCGCATAATAAGTTTAATCTTTCAAAGTTTTAAATTATTAGCTTGGAAACAGATATACGAAATTACACAATAAGTTTGATCCCGTTCGTAAAAATTCTGTGCAGATTCCGTAAACCCAGGATGCGCACTATATTTTTTATTGCCTTACGTCTGAGATAAAATTCCCTGTACGCCTTTCTTTGTTCATGTTCAAGGTCCAGTTTGCTGACTGTATTGAAGGAATATTCAAATCTTGACCAGTCAGTATCGTATTTGATTTTTAATTCTTCGAATAGTCTTGTGCCGGGGAAAGGAACACAAAGATAAAACTGGGCGAAATCCAACTCCAACCTTTTTGAAAAATCTATAGTTTTTCTTATTGACCCTCTGCTTTCGCCCGGCAACCCTAGTATAAAATGACCAAGTGTCGCTATGCCTGATTTTTTGGTCGTTTCAACAGCTTTTCTGGACATTTCTATCGTTGTTCCTTTCTTGCACCTGTCCAGTATTTTCTGTTCGCCACTTTCTATTCCAAAAGAAATGAGCCAACATCCCGCTTCCTTCATTTTTTCAAGCATTTCATTGTCAACCGTATCCACCCTGCTGTTGCACATCCACTTTATATCCAAACCGCTTTTTATGATATTATCGCATAATTTCATTACAAATTTTTTGTCAATTGTGAAGGTTTCTTCAAAAAACAAAAAATCATTCACACCAAGATTCTTGCAGTATTTTATCTCTTTTATGATGCTTTCTATCTTTCTCTTTCTCACCTTTCTGCCGTAATAGAATGGGGAAACACAGAAACTACATTCAAAGGGGCACCCCCTTCCTGTGGCTATCATAAGAAATTTTTTCTTTGTAAACGGGTTCCTGTAATTTTCAAGGTTCAGCATATCCCAGGCTGGAAAGGGGAACTCTTCTATATCTACAAATTTTCTGTCAGCATTTTCTATTACTTTACCATCATCATCTTTGTAAACAACACCTGCAACATCCTTTATAGATTTCTCTGATAACTCACGTGCTGTGATTTCGGGTTCGCCTTTTATAACAATGTCTACCATTTCCTCGGATAATATCTTTTTTGCCAAATATGTTGCATGAACACCAAAAATACAGATCTTTGCATCTGAAATTTTCTTTATTTTCCTTATTAAATTCATGTCTTCGATTATAGTTGGTGTCGTGGTGTTAACAAAAATCATGGAAGGTTTTGAATTTGTTATCCTCGCAAAAATTTCTTTGGCTCCAATATCATCACCCATGCAATCTATAATTTCAACATCGTTTTTCTTTCTGAGAAGTGCAGCCATGTAGGCCAATGTCAAAGGGGGTAGCATGAGTTGAAAGAACCTTGACCTTTCCTGGCAACGGCTTTCCCTTATGAACCTGTCGTCGGCAGGTGGATTAAGCAGCAGAATTCTCATATTAATATTCAAAGATTTAATTTTAAATCCATTATCTTTCTTTGTTTTTTATGAAATCCAAAATTGTGTTTGCTGTTTTTAGGTCTCTCAAAAATTGTCCGGGAGAAGATTTCAGAATCCTTTTTGCGATGTATGCAGGTCTGAAATAGAAATCCTTATATGCCTTTCTATGATAGTAAGCCAACATTTCTTTTGAAACTTCCGGCAACTCTATTATAGGATCCCCGTAATAATTGAAATCTCCCCAGTCCTTGGCGATACATTTTATTCCCTCCCCCCTCTTTGCCATTTCCCAAACAACCGTTCCTGGGAAAGGGGTAAGCAGGGAAAATTGTGCGTAATCCAGTTCAAGTTGTTTTGCAAAATTTATTGTTTTTTGGATGGTCTTCTCGTTTTCAAAGGGAAACCCCAAAATTAAATATCCGTAAACTCTGATCCCCAGTTCTTTGGTGGTTTTTACAACTCTCCTGATCTGGGAGATTGTGACATCCTTATTGATCATTTTTAGTACTGCAGGATCTCCGGATTCTATGCCATAGTGTATCACCTCGCAGCCTGCCTGCTTCATAATTTTGAGTAATTTTTTGGAAACAGTATCAACCCTCGCATTACACCTCCATTTTATTTCCAGACCTCTCTTTACAATCTTCCTGCATATTTCCATGATATTTTTATGGGAAAGTGTGAACAAATCATCCTGAAACAAAAAATTATTTATGTTGTACTCTTCGTGAAGATATTCCAGCTCGGAGACAAAGTTTTCAGGGCTCCTGAACCTGCATGTCCTATTGAAAATGGTTTTTGATGCACAAAATATGCAGTTGTAAGGACAGCCTCTGCCAGATATTACGGACACGGCATTACCAAGAGTTGGAGAACCGTATTTATTCAGAGGAAGTTGGTCATAGGCAGGGAAGGGCAATGTATCCAGATTCTTTATCAAGGGTCTGGGCAAATTTCTTTTAACTCTCTTTCCTTCTCTGTAAACAACACCCCGAATTCCCCTGAAACTGTTTTTTTCCAAGATTTCAAGCATTGTAAGCTCCCCCTCACCGCAAACAACAGCATCAATATTTTTGAATTTTGCCGTTTCTTCGGGCAACGTGCTTGCGTGTATCCCTCCCCATACAATTTTTATTTTGTCGTTAACTTCCTTTGCGATTTCTGATAGTTTCTTTGCTTCCGGAACCACAGAGGTAGTGGAAGAAATTCCTATGAAATCCGGGTCTTCTCTCTCTATCAACTTCCTTATGTCAGACCATCCTTTGGTCATGTAAATGCAGTCCACGAGTTTTACGTCATGCCCCCTTTCCCTTAAAAAACCGGCAATATAAGACAGGCCTATTGGTTGAACACCGTAACCCATCTTTCTTATTTTAACGTACCCGTAAGCGTGTCTGTAAGGAGGTGCAAATAGAATTATTTCTGACATAAACTTCGATTAGAATATGGATAAAATAAATAAAAGCATTAAAAAGAAGATATGTTTGAAATGAAGGCTGTTAAAATAAAATGGGAGTGTGTATTTCTTTTGCTGATCCTTGCCTTTGCGTTCTTTGTCAGTTCTTACAATGTAAATGATTTTTCACTTTCGGAGGCCGACGCCAGAACTGCGACAGGGATTTTAGATTACTTTCTTACGGGTGAACTTCCGAATACACACACGCTCACCACAGGAATAAACTACTTCCTTATACCATTCTTCTTATTCTTTGGTTTTGAACCCTCTGTATTTTTTATTGCACAATCGGTTTTTTTGGTTTTGGCGGTTTTCCTTGTTTACCTTACTGGGAAGGAGTTTTATGATGCGAAACTTGGTTTGCTCTCGGCGCTTGTACTGGTCATTTTTCCTGGATTCATTTTGAGCAAGCACAATTACTTCCCCTTCGTTCCTTTCCTTGCCGTGTTGATGCTGTTTTTTTTACACAGATTTTATAAAACTGGGGAGAAAAAATATCTATGTTTCACCTCGTTGACCATGGGAGTAGCCATAAATTTCAAATATATTTATATAGAATTCATTTCAGCAACACTGCTCTCCTTGCTTATACTTTACGTCTTGCATAAGGATTTGCGGAAAAAATTTTTTGGTACTTTTGGCACAATAGAACCCAAGGATGCGGCGAAGAATATTGCCTTGGTAACAGTTTTTTTCCTGGCAAGTTTTCTTCCTACTTTGGCCTTAAATGAGAATCCAAACCGCATCGAAGCTATTCCGATGCTGATTGAGGAGAAAGGGAAAAGTCTGAATTCAGCAAGCTTACTAGACTTCTACCTATCAGATAATAGTCCTTTATATGCAAAGCCAGAGTTTGAAACATTTCTTTCAACGCCAGGATTGGTGGAAAGTTATATCGTTGATATTGAAGGAACGCCACTGAAGCCAGGGAAGTATGTCGAGGGGTTCAACATCATATTGGTTATAATAAGTTTGGCTTTTTTGATCTCAACTGGTAGAAGAAAGGACAGATTCCTTGTATTGACAGTGACTTTGTTTCTTTTTTTCATAGTAATCACGCCTTTTGATACACAAACGCATCATTTCATGCCTGTTATTCCCGTAGTCTCCTTGGCCATTGGTAGGTCCGCAGCAACAATTTACGACAGATATATGGTTTCGGTAATTCTTGTTTTGGCATTTTTTGTGCCTTTCGTGGTTTTTAATTTGGGTGTGACTTTGCCGAGCATCGTTCAACTTTCCAATCAGACATTTGTTGAAACCTATGTACCAGAACTTTCGAAAGTACATTATCTTCTTGCGGACGAATTAAAAAATGCCTCCCGTGTGGTAACCGCACAATGGTACTATCGACGTTCTCCGCTTT
>CAZCSS010000076.1:0-4335 GCA_964501515.1 uncultured archaeon | reverse complement strand
ATAATGAAGTTCTTGAAAACGTTAACAATTTTCCTGAAAACGGCATTTGCAGCTTAAGACATGCATGAAAAAACTAAACGTGAAATGGAAAACATTGAAAAGATGCGCTAATATACTTAGCGAATCTGGGAAAATCGAACAATTCCAGAAAAATAAACGTGTATGCTTTGAATATTTGAACTGATTCCCTGTTTCTATCCCAATCGGCAAATTGGCCCCGTATCTTTGGTAGAGCTGGGTTGTTTGAGCAGTTAAACAAGCAGCCTTTCGCCATAAAGGGGTGCCTACTGCCCCAACTCAGTTGGGATCAGTAGGTCGCAGTGACAAGGGGGGTCCGACTGTTTAACAATGACCTCTTTCTTTTTGTAAAAAAGAAAGACATCAACGGGAAAGAAAACACTGGTCGTTAACAAACGTAGGGGAGTGCCAGGTGGAAACGCTTTGTATACTCCCTGAGGCCTGCCCAGTGCCGGTCGGTTAAACTCCGGTTCAACGGAGCCAAGCCCCGGTAAACGGCGGCGGTATAGTTGGACGGCTTATATTAGTTTAACAAAGCCGTCTTTCTTCCGTAGACTCTGACCGTCTTAAGGTAGCGTAATCCCTTGTCGATTAATTGTCGACCTGCATCAATGGCTTAACGAGATCCCCACTGTCCCGGGCTGATGCCCAGTGAACCTAACGTCCAGTGCATACTCTGGAGACCTTCAGCGGGACGAGAAATATCCTGACGGCTTATGCTTTCGAGACAGGCCGTCTTGTGCTCGAAGACCCCATGGAACTTTACTGCAGGCTGATGTTGCAGTATGGAACTGGTTGTATAGTGTAGGTGGGAGCGATGCTGCAAGGTCGTAAGGTCTTGCTAAGGCGCCAATGTAACACCACCCTACTGGTTTCATACTGCTTACCTCTTAGCAGAATGATGGCCGGGGCATGCTGAATCAGGCCATTTTTCCAAGAAAAGGGACAGCTTCAGTTGGGCAGTTTGACTGGGGCGGTACACCCCTGACAAAAAATCAGGGGTGCCCTAAGTTCCCCTCACCGAGGTCAGAAAGAGGTTTCTACAAAGAAACCGCCTGCAAATCTCGGGTAGAGTGCAAGGGCAAAAGGGGGGCTTATAGTATTCCTGACAACTGACCCTTTCGAAGCGGTGCAAAAGCGCCAACGGAAAGGCGGAAAAGGTCTGCTAAAAGGAATGCTATCGCGAAAGCGCGGCCTAGCGAACTACCGTGCGTCATTAATTGGGCGCCGGTCCTGTCAGAAAAGCTACCCTGGGGATAAATAGTCTGAGGGATGTTGATGTTTGCAACCCTCATTCTAGTCGAATGGAGTCGTGGCGGGCGAGAGTCCATGCCACGTTTCTCGTCGCGGATAGAAGCGGAACAAACCCATTGGCTGCTGAGCACCGGCGCAAGCTGGTGCGATGATACCAGGAAGCAATCGGGAGATGTAGGGTCAAATCGACCCCGTTCATTGCTTCTCCGCCGTCGGCTCGGCTCTTCCTGGGCGTGCAGCAAGACCCTTCTTTCCAGGAGCTGACGCTTCCATAAAGAAGCGTCTACGGAAGAAAATGAAAGAGAGGTTCTGTAAGCGCCCAAGGGTGGGGGTGTTCACCCATTAAAGAGTCACGGCTTGCTATGGTTTGCAGAAGCCGTGTTTCGATGAAAGAGTCACGTTAGCTGGGAGAAGGACAGGGAATAACGGAACCTGCGGAATGTCAAAGCCATTAAGATATTTAATGAAAATACATGATTCCTGCAGTGCAAAACTGTCTTCAATCGATCCACTAAAATATACGATGATCAGAAAAGGATAGATTCCCGCTTGTTCTTCGAGAAAACCAGGAAAAGGCACATATTAAGAGTCGGCAAGAAGGAAGATATGAAAATGTTTCATGAGAAAATTAAGATTCCGCATCCGGGTAAACAAGAGAAACCTGATTTGTTCGTTGAAGCGATTTCCTGTTCTTCCAGCAATTAAGTACGGTGCGAGCCAGTACGTTCTATATCTGCTGAAGGTGTGGGCTATCTGAGGGGAAGATTCCACTAGTACGAAAGGAACATGGAGTCGTGGCCTCTGGTGTATCAGTCGTCACAAGCGATTGGCGGCCTGGATACAACTGAATCAAGCCGCCTTTCCGGTGAAAGCGCGCTGAGTAGCTACGCCATAACGGATAAGCGCTGAAGGCATACCGGCAGACGCTCAGCAATTGGAATGAAAGAACCTTTGTTCTTTCCGGCTGTCGGGCGTCTTTCCAAAGACATGACCGGGCCTAACTAAGCGCGAAACCGTCCCTGAAAAGAGATAGCCATTCCGCAAACTGTTCGGCGACGAACGGCGAGCGGACGAGGGTCCTGCAGACGACAGGTTGGTGGGACCGGGGTGTAAGTGCCAAGCTTCGGCGAGGCATTCAGCCCACGGTTACCAATCCCCGAGAGGCCCTAGTTAAGCAGGAGATACTCTTTTCTTCTGTTTCAATGGGATAGCTCACCTGTTCAAACCTCAAAACCAGAACACGCGCTTATCGGATTCGCTTTTCGGAAACCCTTGAAACCAGTATGCTCGCCTCGAACAGCGCCAGCATGGGAAGAGCGACGATTATCTGCGAAAACGGGTCCGGAGGAGATATCACAGCTGCGAAGATAAATACCCCTACAATCACATACGGCCGGTTATCCTTCAGCATGTTTGTGTCAATAACCCCGATTCTTATAAAGGCCACAATAAATACAGGCATCAGAAAAACAAACCCCATTATCAATGTCAGGAGGAAGGCGAATGTTATGAAAACATTCAGGTTCCACAAGTTCATGACACCGGCCCCCTGGGCAAGTCCGGCCAGAAACCATATGGTGAACTTCAGGATTACAAAATATCCGAACAGAAGGCCGGCAACAAACAGGAAAGCCCCTGAGACAACCGAAAGAGTGAAAATCCTTTTCTCATCCTTCCGAAAGGCCGGCTTTGCAAATGAGTATATGTGGTAAACAATGTACGGGGACGATAGGAGAAGGCCGAACAGCACTGCAATGTTTATCTCTGCGAGCAGAAAGTCCATGGGATGCGACACAACAAGCTCCACTCCGAACTCCCTCGGAGCCAGGGCCTTGCTGACAAAACCGATGATGTCGCGGCTAAGGAAAAAACCTATGACAGCAAAAAAGCCGAAAACAGCAAGAATCCTGAGAAGGCGGGACCTCATCTCCCCGATATGCTCGAGAACAGTTCTCTCCTCCACATCTCATCTAACCTGCTGGTTTAGCGGGCCTTTTCTTTCTTTTCACTCCAGCTCCCTCAGCGGCCTTTTTGTATTCCCTTGTCGCAAGCCCCAGCGACCTGGCAAGTTTGGGAAGTCTTTTGGGGCCCATAAGAATCAGTATTATTATCAGTATGACCAGAATTTCAGGAAGCCCTATCATTCACCCACCAGATAAAACTTAATATCATGATTTAAATACTTTTTATGGTAAAACATTTCAGGAACCAGAGAGAGCGGATGCTGCTCTTTTCTGTCACTGCCATGGGCGTTTCGCACATAGTTACGCAGCTCCTTCTCCTGAGGGAATTCCTGTCTGTCTTTAACGGAAATGAGCTTGTTTTCGGGATAGTTCTGGGAAACTGGGTCCTCATAATGGGTCTGGGCACCTTCCTGGGAAAACGCTCGGGCAGGATAAAGAGAAAACTCGAACTGCTTGTCGCCTCCCAGCTTCTTGTGGCATTCCTTCCCTTTCTTTTGATATGCCTGATAAGGGGGCTGCGGGCATGGTTCCTGATGCCCGGCCAGGCGCTTGACCTGTTTCAGATATTCTCATTCTCCTTTCTGATGCTCTTCCCGTACGCCCTGATTTCAGGGTTCCTGCTCACTCTTGCAACAACACTGTTTTCATCAGGAAGAAAAGAGGAAAGAATAGGAAAGGTCTATCTCCTGGACAACGTAGGAGACATATTGGGCGGAATGCTTTTCACATTCGCCTTTGTCTTTTTCCTGAACCCGTTTCAGTCCGCGCTGGTGATAATGGTCATCAACCTGATACCCGCAATTCTGCTCTCCGGGCTGATAAGGAGGATGTTCCCGGCTTTTCTGGCAGTTCTGCTTCTTGTTTCTGCAGCATTCTTCCTCTCCTTTGACATGAACACTGCCTCGAACAAGCTCATGTTCCCGGGGCAGAGCGTCCTGCTTCAGAAAAGCTCTCCTTACGGGAATCTGGTGGTGACAGAAACATCAGGCCAGCTTAACTTCTATGAGAACGGCGTCATCCTTTTCTCCACAGAAAACACCATCCACAATGAGGAAGTGGTCCATTATGCAATGGTGCAGCGCCCTGATCCCGGAAGGGT
>CAZCSS010000075.1:0-4381 GCA_964501515.1 uncultured archaeon | reverse complement strand
ATTTCCATGTTTCCCTTCAAGCATTTCCTTCTGTTCTTTTGTCAGCTCCATACTATCTCTTCCATTTTTCTCTTAAATTTTCTTTTCAATCTTTTTACAGTTTTCTTTTAGCAATTCTATCTCTTCTTTTGTTGCGTTATCAATATGAATTCCCGCGATGCAGACAACTGGCTTTCCTCTTTTCTTGCAAATCCTTTTTGCTATCGGCTTGGCGACCATCCAATCGAAATGCCATTTTCTGTTTAGCGTGCGTGGTTTTTTCCCTGGTTCACACAGAACCACGGATCCTATGTGTGGACGTTCACCACCACCAAGGAGAAGGATAATATCTTTTCCCTGTTTCAGTTCTTTCAACCAAACCTTATATTTACCCTTTCCTTCGCTAATCATGGTTCACTTCAAATAATCTTCTAAATTTATTTTCTCTTCTCCAGGTATGTGAGGTCTCTTGAAGTCTTTTTTATCCCTGTCACTTGGTATGGTCGCATCAAGTCCCATTCTTGTTGTTTTCTGTCTATCTGATCCTGGGATTGGTTCCCCGCTCGGATCAACACTCGATCCCGGAGCTTCCTGGATGAACAAGTCTTTGCTGGCCTGGAATCTCGTTGCGATTGCCCATTCTAATTCGTTCCTGCTGTATATATCTATATCATCATCTATGACAACAACGTGTTTAAGGCTTGAATGTCCTTTGAAGGCGGCCTCTATCGCTTTCATCCCATCATCTGGATTTTTCTTCCTTATCTGCACTATCGCTTGTAACCATCCACAACCTCCAGGAGTGAGAACCACATTTTTGCAGTTGCAGACCTTTTTAACTTCATTAAAAATTGTTGGTTCCCTGGGCATGCCCATGTAAAGTCTATGTTCACTCATACCAGGTAATAGGGCATGATAGATCGGATTTTTCCTCATGGTTATGGTTTCCACGGTAAATACAGGCTCCTGCCTCTCAGGGAAATCATACGTCCCGGTTATATCAACAAAAGGACCTTCCCTGACTCTTTCCTTTGCGCTTAACTTTCCTTCCAGAACAATCTCAGCATCCGCAGGTATTTCAATATTCTTTGTTAAGCATTTTGCTGTTGGTGTTTCTACAAGGGCGTTTGCTATTCCCATTTCATCAGAATCTATCTTGACCCTTGTCGCCGAAGCTAGTTGTACAGCAGGGTGTACGCCTATAACCACTGCTACATCAATTTCACCTCCGGCATCTTTCAGATATTCCAGTGTGTCCCTCGCGCATATCCTCATCACAAACTTGTTCTTTTCACCGTAATACATCATTCTGTGCGTTGCTATGTTTCTGCCCCATTTTTCATTGTTAAGAATCACAACACTGGAACTTGTGTATGGTCCCCCATCCTTTTCGTAGTGTGTAAGCAGGGGAATTTTTCTCAGGTCAACGTCCTTTCCTTTGATCACAATTTTCTGGCACGGCGGGTTTTCAATAACCTTTGGCTTTTTTGGATTTTCAATAGCTTCCGCCATCCTGAAAAGCAGTTCTTCCTGTTTCAATCCCAGAGATTTGGCTATCAGTTCTCTGGAGCTCCCTACCCCTCCAACCACCGGCATATCATAGCCCTTTACTTTATTAAATCTTACTGCGTTACCTTCGGTCTTTTTCAGAATAGCGGAAATTTCGTATTTAGGATCAACTTCCTTATTGATAACAATGAGTTTCCCTTCTTTCTCCAATTTTTCAATAAAATCCCTGAAGTTCATAAAATATCACTTCAACCTTTATAGAGAAAATGTCTTGACGTTTTAAATAAATAATCGAAGGAAATCGTTGAAGGTCGAATTTCGAGGGTTAAATTTTTAAATATAAATAACCATTAAAAAGTAATAAAAATGTAGTGATATTATGGTTGAGATAATAAATCCAAAGAAAATTGGTATTGCCCTTGATGTTGACGGCACGCTGGTGGATACAAATTTTGAATGCTACCAGCGAACCAAAGAAGCATGGGAAGAGAAATACAATCAGGAATTCCCGTTAAGTTATGAACAGTTCAGCTCATTCAGACCAATGGTAGCGCGGGCAGAAGATTATTTTTCATTTTCTAAAATGCTGATAGAAAACAACGGCATTCTGCCAAAAAACGCAAAGGACCTGAATGAAAAATATCTGGAAGACCCAGATGTTTCCGAGCTTAAACAACTTTTCTATGATATGAGAAAAGCAAAGATAGCGAAGGACAGGAAAGGCTGGGTGGAGGAAAACAAGGTTTATGATGGAGTTCCGGAGATGATGGAAGACCTTGGAAAGACAGGATGGGACATTTTCGTAATAACCTCTAAGAACAGGGATGCCGTAAGTGAGATCCTTTCCTACCACGGTCTTGATTCAAACATAGGAAAGGTATACGACAAGGATGACGGCAAGCGTCCGGAACAGTTCAGGAAGGCCTCGGAGGAAAGAGGTCTGGAAATGAAAAGGATAATACCGTATGACGACCTCCTAAAGCAGCTTTTGGCAGCAAGGGAGCTTGGAATGATTCCTGTGGCTGCCCCACAGGGGTATGGAATCATAGAAGAGATAAAGGAAAACGGGTTTCTGATAGCATGGCCGCAGAAGTTCGTGGAAGTTGCTGAAAATGTTATAAAAAGGTGGGGGTCAGAGTGACGGTGATAATCCCTTCTCACGATGAAAAGGTTATGCCCATCACATTGGGGCATGTTCTCAGGACTCCTTGCGAGGACTGGCCAAAGTACGGAATTAAATGGCACAATCCAGAAGAGTTTAACAGACTAGTGGAATGGGGTAGAGGAGAATATACAAGAGAGTGGGCCCAGGGTGATGAAAGTCAACATGAGATAGTCGCTGAGGCTTCAAGAAAGGCTTTTGGCGGGAAAAACAACAATCAAATTCTAAGGGAGAAAACTGGGAAATTTGTAGCCAAACATCTTGAAATGCAATCATATAACGGAAAAAGAATTTTTTATGTTCTTGATGTTGGTGCTGGGGCAGGTGATTCTTTCATTGCTCTCCTTGGTAATCTCCCAAAAGATTTCAAAGGGGAGATCCGCGCTGTATTATTGGACCCTGCTGCTAAGCCTCTCCGAGCCGCAGGAAAGGAGGTAAAAGATTGTGGCATTGAATATGTAAAAACCATAAAGGGCCGCCAGGATCAAATCCCCGAGCTTGTCCCGAAATATGTCGGTAAAACCAGAAAGATGGATGTTGTTATGCAGGTAGGTTCAATACACCATGATTGTAACATACCATTTCAATATTTCTATGATATCACTGAAGAAGATGGAATATTCGCTTCAGGCGATTGGCATCCACAGACATGGCAGGACCCGGCTTACGTATTGAAAATGCTGGAAACAAACTGGCCGGAGTACGAAGAAGCTATAGAAAACTTCAAGAAAAGTTACGGTGTGGAAAAATCGAAGCTGCCGGAAGACAAGAAAGACGCCAAGGCGTGTACTGACATCTTCAAATTCTGGAAAGCGTACCACGAGGGTCTCCGTGAAAGGGGAGGCGATGATGGCTCAAACTCCATTTGGCCTCTGGAATCCCATCAGGATTTCAGAAGATACCTTAAGAAAATGAAAGATGTCGGCTACTCCATAAAAAAGGAAGGTTATCTTAAAGAACTGCTCGAAGAATCAGGGAGCGAAAACCCCAATCAATTCTACCCGGACAGCACCATAATAATGGGAAATTATGGTCATAAGATTATTTTTTGAACGATTGTTATGAAAACTCCCAAACTCCCAGAAACACTCGAAAAGTACGAACTTCTTAATAATTTATACATACCAGTTGCCTGGGGTTATGTGGAAAAAGACGGAAACCTTCTGGTTACCGAGAGATTTAAGAAAGATGATCCTCTGAGGTCAGGTGAGCTGGTTTTGCCTGGTGGTCGTTTAAAGGGAACGGAAACTTATCTGGAGGCTGCTCAAAGAGAAGTTTTAGAGGAAACTGGTGTGGAGACGAAAGCAGGAAACAAAGAGAAATTTGTCAGGTTACACGAAAAAATAATTTTGAAACCAAGGGAGAAAATAACAACCCTGATAGAACCAAATGGAATGGTATGGCTTTGCTACAGAGATTCCAAGAAGAGCTATGTGGGAAGACTTTTTGATCTGAAACCTTTAACAGAACCCAAAGAAAGCGAGAGCGAAAGCAGGGAACCAAGATACATATCAATTTCAGACGCTCTAAACGGCAAATTCAATTTCACACCCGCATGTCAGATACTGCTGGAAATGGTAGGTGATGTCTACAGAGCTGGTATCATAAGAAAAGATGATGTCCCTTTGGAAGCTGAGGATTTAAGAAATTACCTCGAAATAACTAAACCCCAATAATAGTCTTTAAAACCCTGTATCCTTTCAATTCGATCGCCTTCGCAACTTTTTCCTG
>CAZCSS010000074.1:0-4592 GCA_964501515.1 uncultured archaeon | reverse complement strand
TCATTATCTCCCTGCACTTTTTTGTTCTCTTCTCCCTGGTGAGCACAAAGATGATTTTGTTTATTGTGGAAAGTCTGGGGTCCACCTTTTCTGTCTCTATTTTGGCGACATGGGCCTGGGAAACCCCGGCAAGGCGGGCAAGCTCTGCCTGGGAGAGGTTTTTCTCTTCCCTGAGTTGCCTTATGCTTTTTCCTGTCACTATCATGTTATGCTCCTGCGGGTGATATAACCAGCAGTTATTATTATCATCGGAGGATATTTAAAAGTATATAAACGGTTGGAAACAATCAATTCTTATTGAATTTTAGGAGGTATTGACATGGTTAGCAGAAGCTATATGTTTACATCGGAATCAGTAACCGAAGGGCATCCTGACAAGGTGTGCGATCAGATATCAGATGCTGTTCTGGACGCCCTGCTGGAGCAGGACCCTGATTCAAGGGTGGCTGTGGAGACCCTGACCACAACAGGGTTGATAGTGGTGGCCGGGGAGGTGACCACAAGGGGGCATATTGACGTACAGGGCGTGGTCAGGAAGACCTTGAAAAGAATAGGGTATGACAAACCAGAATATGGTTTCAATGCTGATGACTGCTCTGTTCTGGTTTCTCTTCATGAGCAGAGCCCCTGCATATCGCAGGGCGTGACTGAGGATCAGGGAGAGGACAGGGAGCAGGGCGCAGGCGATCAGGGGCTCATGTTCGGATATGCCACAAATGAGACAGAGACTCTCATGCCGCTTCCCATACACCTGGCGCACGGGCTCACAAGAAGGCTTGCCGAGGTCCGCAAGAAGGGGACGGTTCCCTGGATGAGGCCTGACGGAAAGAGCCAGGTCACCGTAGAATACAGGAACGGAAAGCCCTCAAGGGTGGATACTGTGGTTGTTTCTGTTCATCACTCCCCGGACATGGAGAAGGCTGAGCTGGAGAGGGACGTGATGAAACACGTGATAAAGCCCGTGGTCGGGGAATGGACGGACGAGAGCACAAAATATTACATAAACCCCACAGGTTCCTTTGTTGTCGGAGGCCCGCCTGCTGACAGCGGGCTTACAGGGAGAAAGATAATAGTGGATACCTACGGAGGTCAGGGTTCGCATGGAGGGGGGTGCTTCTCGGGGAAAGACCCCTCAAAGGTGGACAGGTCTGCCTCTTACATGGCCAGGCACATAGCTAAGAACGTGGTGGCCGCTGGCCTGGCTGACAGGTGCGAGGTGCAGATTGCGTATGCCATCGGAGTGTCCCAGCCTGTTTCTGTAATGATAAATGCATTCGGAACCGGTAAGGTTCCGGAGGACAGGATAGAACAGGCCGTCAGGGAGGTGTTTGACCTCAGGCCAAAGCAGATAATAGAGTACCTGGACCTGAAAAGGCCTATATACACCAGGACAGCCGCTTACGGGCATTTCGGGAGGGAGGAGCCTGAATTCACATGGGAAAGAACAAACAAGGTGGGGGAGCTCAGGAGGAAATGCGGCCTTGAGGCAGAAACTGCACCGCAGAGGATTCCTGTTGCCAAAGAAGGGAAAGCAAAGCGGGAAAGGTTCTTCGGGGAAGAGCCAATAAGGATACCTGTCAGATTCGAAGGTGAGAAGAGGGGTTTGTGACGGCGTAAAACTCTCTTTGACTGGTGGCTACCTTTCCAGGAAGTATCTTTTCAGAAGGAGTGCGGCTCTCTCACCGAACCTTTTTGTGTTCTCTGAAACAAATCTTCCGAGATTATATTCAGGAATGAGCACTATCCCGTCTCCTTCGTATTTGCTTTTTGCCTTGCTTTTTGCCTGTTCATTCCACCTGACGCCGAGAATCATGCCTGCCGCGTCTTCCTGTTCAATCTCGGCCTTTTCCCTGAGGCTTTTCATATTAACCAGCGTATCAAAGCACCCGGTAAGGTTCCTCCAGTAGTCTGATATCATTACACCGCTTTGGGCATATGAATCCGGTTCTGTAAATTCCTCCCGCGATTCCCTTTCCATGGCAGTTACATCGGGCTCATCTGCACCCAGATCGCTTAGTTTCATAAAACCAGCGGGAATGGTGTCGTACACAACATTCTCCTGGCCTCCAACCTCCCTTGTATGCCTTTTTCCAAGAACAAGATATCTATACATGCCATCAGTGACAAAACAGAGCGCCCCTGTTCCTAATGTATAGAGGTCGGGTGCAGGCATATCTGCTCCTTCAAGGGGTTCGCCTTCTCTTCCATCAGACCACTTGAAGGCCGGTCTTGTGGTCACCCATGGCCTGAACTTTCCTTTAAAGGCAGGGACATAGAGTTTTCCGTCTTCCTGCTCGCAAAGCCCGTATCTGGTCAGGACAAGGTCGCCGTCTATGGCTTCAAGGCCCCTGTTCCCCCTCTCTGCTTTCCAGTCGTTCCATCTACTTTCTATTCTCCTTTTCAGGTTTCCATACATCTTCTCAAGGTCAGGAGAACCGGCGTTTTCAATAATCATTCTCTCTGCTCCGGGGATAAAGTCGTGGTCTCCCGGGTCAAGGCCATCAATCTCAACAGGCATGATAATTAATGAAGGGAAAATTTTTTAAACATAATCCCGCATCCGAAAGGGTTTTTGAATCTTGCTGCCAATAAGAGTTTATGAAAGTGCCAATTTTTGCATACGCACAGACAGGGGGAGCGGAATACATAAGAACATACAGGCTGGGGTTTCCGGGAAATTCTGACCCCGGAATGGGGCTGATATTTGACACTGCCCTCACACCCAATCTGAACAGGCCGGCTGAGATTATCTTCATGAGATTTTCCCCGAACAGCGAACGGGCCATAATGCAGGGGAAACCGCACATCATATTTGGCGAGATAAGGGAAGGCGGTTACATAGGCGAGGCTGATTTCCCTGCCAAGGGGTTTCAGGAACTCCTGAACAAGGAGGGCAGGACAGCAGATGGGGTGGGAAGAAAAAATATTCGATATCCTGTTTCGCGCGCTTGAGTCAGGAAAGGACACAGAGGCAGTAAGGCCTGGCAGGGAGGCTGAAGAGATAATGCGCGGGTTCTACGGCCCCTATCTGGAGGAAATGAGAAAGATAAAAAGCAGCGGTTACATATAATATCTCATGCTCGAGGGCTTTATATTGTGGGTGCAGGGATTTGTGGAGGCGTGGGGGCTCACAGGAACATTCGTCATATCTGTTCTGGAGTCTTTTATCTTTCCTGTCCCCACTGCTTTCTTCATTGCTCCCGTGGCCGCGCTCGGAACCGACCCTGCGCTTATAACAGTGACAGCTGTTCTGGGGTCTGTTGTAGGAGCTGTGGTGGGTTATTTTCTCGGAAGGATGCTGGGCAGGCCGGTGGCCGAGAGGCTTTTTAAAAAGCATATTCCAAGGGTGGAGAAGTGGTATGATAAATACGGGGCATGGGCTGTTCTCATATCAGCAGTGTCTCCGATTCCGTTCAAGGTGTTTACATGGTGTTCAGGGATATTCGAGCTTGATTTCAGGAAATTTCTTCTGGCTGCTGTCATCGGGAGGTTTGTCCAGTTCGCGATTGCAGCGTATGCCGGAAGTCTGGTGGGGCCCTGGGCGCTGAGCTTATTCGGGGTATTTGTGTAACTGTCTTGGCAGGAGCGACTTCAGATGCTCCGGCGTAACCCCCCTGAGAAGAATCAGCTTGTTCCTGCCTGATTTTCCCCTGAGAATCTCGGCGTTTCCAAAGATTCTGGAGAGCTCCTTTATAATTTCCAGGTTGGCCATATTTTTGTGGGGTGGGCTCCTGCATTCTATTATAACACTGTTATAGTCCCTCAGCACCCTGAACGCAGAGCACCCTGTCTTCACCCTTGCCCTGAAAACCACACCCCCTCCAGCTTCCTTAATCATATTTTAATCCCCTGCATCAAATTTAAACAATGACAGACCAGATAATCCGGGCTCTCGCAGAGAACCCTGCATCATCCTTTCTGCTGCAGCACCCTTTACTCCTTGCGGCAATATTTATTATCGTTCTGGTAATTATAATTAAAACAACCCTTTTCAGGAGACAGAAAGGGGAACAGCAAAAAAGCAGGGAAGTCCAGATGCAGGGATTCAAAAAGCCGGAAGGGAAAGAAAAAAACATACTGGAGGAAAGTCCTGTGAGAAGGCAGATATCCCTCCCCAGAGAGAGGATGATACTGCGCTCCATGAAGGACCTGGAGAGCGCTTATCAGGAAGGGTTAATATCAGAAGAACTCTATGCAAAGACAAAGAAGCAACTGCTGGAGGAAGAGTAGATGAGAAAAAAGGAAGACAGGGACATAGAGAGAATATCAGAGGACCTGGCCAAGCAGCTCAAGCTTCTGCAGGAAAGAAAGGAGTCCCTTTCCGAAACACTGGACAAGGTGGAGGAGATACTGGGCAGCATGCAGGGGGTGGAATTCAAGCTCAGGGGCGAGATACGCGACCTGGTAAAGAGCGAGACCAAGCTCAATAACAAGAGGGTGAGACTAAGGGAACAGCTTGCCACCGTGGAACACGAGATTGCCAAACTCCGGCAGATATTTTCAGAACTGGAGGCTGAAAATGCCTGATGTGAAAAGGGATCTGGAGGGTGCAGAGGGCGTGCTCGTGTCCACATCAGAGAGCATCCTTAAGG
>CAZCSS010000073.1:0-4613 GCA_964501515.1 uncultured archaeon | reverse complement strand
CAGTCACTAACCTTATATAGAGATGTAATCGCTCTTCAGTTTATAAGCTTTTCGGGCCCAGAACCAAAATCATCCTTTTCGACACAAACGCAGAAGCCGGTGGCAGGGAGAATAAATATTAATATCCCCTGCCTCCTACAAACGCACCAAATCTCCATTTTCCTCTTTTATACTCAAGAACCATCTGTACTTCTTCACCCTTTTTCTTACCATTGTAATCATATTCGGCTCTGAATTTGACCAGAATGTCCCCGTATTTCTCTGCCGGCCCAACGCTAAGAATTTTGGCGCCATGAAAATAAAAGTTGTCATCAGAATTATGATTAAAGTAATTATATAGCCATTTTTCTAGAAACTCCCTGCTCGGATACTTCCCGTCCCAGTGGTCACTTTCGACCGCATCATTGCTTTTTTCCATGGCCGCCGCATAGCTGTCCCTCAGCTTCCCGGGAACCGCTGGTTTCGGAGCTTCATTGACAGTCTCCACAACAGGCGCTCTTTCTTTCATGCGGGATTTGTAAGCATCAGGCCCGCTGAAGTGGTTATGTGCGAGATATCCTGCAGCTCCGCCAGCAGCCACGGCAACGCCTGCTATCAAAAGCTTTCTTCTCAGACCAGACCTCCCGGGAGGCTTCTGCCCCCTGCCCACATCGTCCTGAAAGAGGTCAAGCTCTTTCTCCTGAAGGGTTGCATGTTCGCTCATGCTGCCACCGCCATCAAGTGAGATTACTACCTGCTGGTCATTATCCCCAGCATATTTTAACCACTCCGCAGTCACTAACCTTATATAGAGATGTAATCGCTCTTCAGTTTATAAGCTTTTCGGTTGGTCGCCTTATGCTTTTTCATACAGCCCCTGCAGGCTGCTGTAGCCGGGCCATTGTGCAAGCCGGTGAACAAGCCATTTAAGGGGATTCAGACAATTATTAAAGCAGATACCATGGAAAGCGTGATACGGATAGTGGTCGTGATTGTCCTCATTCTCGTAGCCGCTGCTGTAATAATCGGCCTGGTTTCGATGTGGTCAGGCAATGCAAATGCAACAGTGAAAGGGTTCTTCGACTGGTTTAAAGGCCTCTTTGCGGGCCAGTCGCACGCAACCGAGGGGGACGCCAAGAAAACCCTGCCTTCATCAAGCCCGGAGATGCCGTTTGTAGCCCCGCCGGGATAATAGCCTGCATTTGGACCAAATTTAAGTGCAGAGGCCAAATATTATTCATGAAGAGAAAGGGCATTGGCAGTGGGCATCTGATGGTTGTAGTGTTCGGGGTTGTGATAATCATAATACTTTCTGTAGCGAGTTCTCATGCCTTTGCCCCCCTTGTGAGATTCGGACCCTTCAGTCCATGCTGGGGTGGTTTTGTGTCTTCCTTCAATATCATGACCGGCATGGAACTCCTGAGAAGCCCCCAGAAAATCAACGTCGGGGAATGCGTGGATTCCGTCCATTTTGTGAACAGGGAGAGCGTCTCGAAAGTGGCTGAGGAACTGGGTTACTGGTGGATTGACTGCGAGCCTGGCCACCCATCATACGTTATTGGAATTCCGTGGGCAAACCAGAATGATAAATCATGGTTGAATCCTTTTGACTGGGACGACAAGCTCTGGGAAAAGGCAAAGGGAATGTGGCAGAAGGAATTTGGCGGCATAAAACCTGTCTGCAAGGCTCTTGACAAACCCTTCAGGAAGGAGAAACACATAAAAGGGCCCGGACTAAGCGCTTCAGCCTCCTATTGCATGGGACTAAAAAAGGACGGAGATTACTATGTTGTTGGGATAAAGAATATGGCAGTCGATGAAAAGTGCACCTATGAAATGCTTTTTGGAGAAAAGAAGTCTTTGATATGAAAGGTGACATGTCCATAATGCACGTGATATTTGCAATACTTCTAGGCGCACTGTTAATCTTTGTTCTTACAAGAACATCCTTTGCCCCCTCCATCTCCAGTTATGGCGATGCTCAGGCCAGGATACTTGCCAGGTCCATAGCCACGTCCGCGAATGCGCTTGGTGTTGCATACGAAGGGATGGTATCCCAAAGCTTCAAGAACCCATGGGATATTAAGGTGGTTTGTGATGATGAGTGCTGGGTCAGGGTGACCCATGGCAAATATGACTCAGGCAAGGTAAAAACACTTGTTCCGGTTCAGGAGAATGAAATCAGGAATACGGTGCATGTTGTTGTATATAAGTATGCTGGCGAAAATGTAGCAGTAGACGCCTTTCTTAATCAGGGAGGGGGGTCCGGAGGTGGAGGTGCATCAGGCAATTTTTGAAAAGGTGACAGAATGACACTCAGAAAGGAGCTTCTGGAGCTGGCAGTGGCCTCGATAGTGGTGGTGGTCTTAACAACCGCAGCCGTATCCTTTTATATGCTGGATACCGCAAGAGTGGCCTTTTCCGAGAAGTACACAATGGACGACCTTGACAAGGTGTCACTTTCCTACATCATAAAGAACTGTTTTGAGAAGAATAGCGGAGGGTGGTATATAAAAACATCATATCTTGACAGAAACGATGCCGAGAATGTAAAAGATTTATGCGCAATCTCCAAGCCATGCAGCGTTAAAATAGCGGATGTTTCAGGAGCAGAAAAAAGGGAGTGGGTTTTCTCCCCTGAAATAAATGTAGATCCTGTAACAGGAGAGCCGATGCCAAGCGGTTTTGAAGAGTCCCATACAATTTATGTAAACATCGGCGAAGATGACAAAAATATAAGAATAGGTGAAATGATTGTCAGCATATAAACCCGGAAAAGGTCAGGTAAGTTTAACCGTAATGTTTTTCATAATTGTTGTAGGGGTTTTCGCAGTTACTTTGCTGCAAATCATACTTAGCGTAACAAGCGCTGCTGGGGTTCATAAAAAGATAGACCTGGCATACCAGATATCAGACGAGGGGAGCGCACTTTCAGGCCTTCTGAATTCCCGTTCTGGCGGGCAGCTCTTCATAGAGAATCTTGGCATGTATACGATCAAAGACGAGGACAAAATCAGCGATTCCATAAACAGGGTGCTGTCCGGTCTGGGAGAAAACTACAGACTGGACCTTATCCTTAAGGATAAAGTAAAGACCTTCAGCAGAGGCGTGGTGATAGATGAACAAGGTCTGTTCAGGCCCGCAAAACTCACTCCTGAAGAAGAGTCAGCATTCAGGCAGAAGGGGTGGAGATGGCCGGTTGACCCGGAACACGAGATTGTGAGTTCAGGGATAGGCATGAGAAAACTTTTCGGTGAATGCAAATTTCACAGGGGGGTTGACATACCCCTGGACACAGGAACACCTGTTTACGCTGCAGCCGATGGAACAGTCGTATTTGCCGGTGTGCAGGGGGATTTTGGAAAGGTGGTGACAATCGAGCACGTCATAGACGACAGGACCTACTATACCTATTACGGCCATCTTTATCACATATTTGTTGCAGAAGGCAAAAAGGTGAATGCCGGTGACAAAATAGCACTCTCCGGAAATACCGGAAAATCCACAGGCCCGCACCTGCACTTTGACATGAGCATTAACAGAGGCGTTAACAGGAATGTTGTCGATATCTGCCCAATGCTGGGAAATCCGGGAAACTGTTATCAGAAAACAGTTTCTGACTGCGTTGTTGCCTCTGGTGAGGGCGGGGTTACAACAGAAATTCCCCTCCCAGGTGCGGTGAAGGGACAAACCAGAGCGGAGGTAAGGCTGGTGGTATGATGAAAGGCGCTGCCGTATCTTTTTTGGTGATAATAGCAATCTTCATAATAATCATAATTCTTGTAAGGATAACACCCGGCTGGACATCCGGTCAGCTGGACACGGCCAGTCTTCACAATGACCTCTTCGCAATGGAAAATGCCCTGGATGCTGCTGTTCCTTACATGGAGACCTCTCTGAAATATTCCGTGTATCAGGCCTGCTATGAAAGTCTCATCAGTGGCGGAGGAAAGGAATACTGGTATGAAAAAAGCAAGGTCAGCTACCCGAGCGATGACGCATTCAGAACGGCCCTTGAGAAAGCCGTGAAGGAGAATCTTGATGTTTACGCATCAAGCAATATGAGATTTGCCGGGATGTATGATGTGGATCTGCCAGAGGTCAGGAAGATAGAGACCATGTTCAGCGAATCCTCCCCTGAAGACCTCACTCTTTCGGTGGAGTTTGCTGATAATATGAAGGTTACAGGTCTGGGCACAGAACAGAACAGCGTGCTCGAACGCCCCGCGCTCCCGAGCTCATCTCTGCAGACTGGTGCAGACTGCTATTCCCTTTTCCTGGAAGGCAAGAAGGCGCTTGCAGACATATTCAACAACATTCGCATGGAAATCAATCTCAATGTAAGCGACTGGTTCCTGAGCGGGGGCGGCCCTGCTGACGAAGCCGGGCTGATGGAAAAGATAAACGGGCTTGAATTCAGCGACATGGTCAGGGACGGCTACAGGGTTAAAATGGAAATCGTGTCCACCAGTGTCAATGTAAAAGGCCCTCTTGAAAGCGATGCAGAGGTCAAGTCAGTTGTCAGGGTAACTGTTACCCCTGAGAACGGAAGGGAATATCCCGTGTATGACAGTAAGCAGGGCAGGCTTATTCTCTCTCCCATGAAGCTGGTTTATTACATGAACGTGGACAAC
>CAZCSS010000072.1:0-4631 GCA_964501515.1 uncultured archaeon | reverse complement strand
GGATATTGTAAATGGAATTTCCGGGGAGTCCGCTATGAATCTTGATGCATTTCTCATTTGCTCTGTTGTGCTGCATCCGCAGTATCCCATGGCAGAACGCAGGCCGCCTGCCATCTGGAAGAGTGTTTCCCCGACTGTTCCTCTATATGGCACAATGCCCTCAACACCTTCAGGCACATATTTTCCCTTCTCACCATTTGCCGCGTACCTGTCAGAGCCGTCCTGCATGGCACCGACAGATCCCATTCCCCTGTATGACTTGTATTTCCTCCCCCTGACAAATACCGTCCTTCCGGGCGACTCGTCTGTTCCTGCCAGAAGGGAGCCCAGCATAACAGAACTCGCCCCTGCTGCAATGGCCTTTGCTATATCCCCGGAATATTTGATTCCCCCGTCAGCTATTACGGGCACGTCATGCTCTGATGCCACCTGATAGCATTCCTGTATTGCGGTTATCTGGGGGATTCCTGCTCCTGCGATTATCCTGGTCGTGCAGATGGAACCAGGCCCTATCCCAACCTTCGCAGCGTCCGCGCCTGCTGATATCAGGTCCTCTGCGGCCTCGGCAGTGGCTATGTTTCCCGCTGCAATGTCTATTCCAAAAACCCTCTTCATCTCCTTTATGCCCCTTAGAACGTTTTCAGAGTGGCCGTGCGCAGTGTCTATCACCAGCGCATCCGCCCCGGCCTTCACAAGAAGCTCCGCTCTTTCCATGTCAAGAGGCCCCACAGCAGCAGCCACCATCAATCTTCCTTCAGGGTCTTTTGATGCCTCAGGAAACTCCTTCTTCCTGGAGATGTCTTTCACTGTTATCAGCCCCTTTAATTTTCCGGTTTTGTCAGTGACCAGAAGCTTCTCAATCTTGTGCTCGTCCAGGAGCTTTACAGCCTCCTTTACAGTGGCGTTCTCTCCTATTGTGACCAGCTTCCTGGTCATGGCATCTCCCACCTTCATTCCCATATCAGTCTTGAACCTGAGATCCCTGTTTGTGAGTATGCCCTCCAGTTTTTCCCGGTTCACTACAGGAAGGCCTGAAATATTGTGTTCTTCCATAATTCTCGATGCCTCTGCTATGCTGTCCGAAGGCGAGATGGTAACAGGGTTCGTAATAATCCAGCTTTCGTGCTTCTTCACAGTCCTGACCTCTGCGGCCTGTTTCTCAGGGGGCATGTTTCGGTGTATAACCCCAATTCCGCCGTGCTGGGCCATGGCAATAGCAAGCTTGCTCTCTGTTACCGTATCCATGGCCGCACTTGCGATAGGAATGTTTGTCTTTATGTTCCTGGAAAACCTGGTTTTCAGACTCACGTCTTTGGGGAGGACAGAAGACTTTGCCGGAACCAGAAGAACATCGTCAAAAGTAAGGGCCAGGCCGTCACGCATCTTTCCTGACATATAATAAAATGACAGCTGAGATTTATATTCTTAACATCTCTGAAAGCGCCCGGCTAAATGAGTTAAGCCTCCGGAGGGATTTTCTGCCCTTCACGGTTAGCCGCCTTACCGGCTAACTGCGATGCCTGTTTTGGGTGAGGCCTGGCCTTTTTCGCGGAGGCGCAGGCTCCTTTAAAAAGGCCCGGCAGTCGAACCCCCAACCTTCTGATCTCCCGCTGAAGGGAGTCACCATCATGGTTTTGGAAGGACGCGCGATCCAGCCTGAAAACAGACTGACCCGTGCTGTTTCTTTCCAATCAAGTGACCGTCTTTATATCACAGCTGCATGTGGCCGCGTGTGCAGCCGGAAGAAAGGCCTGTTCGCTGTCAGCACAAACTGCTGACGCTGCGGCTCATTGCCCCGGCTGCTCCACATGAGCTCAACAGATCAGATACAATCCCTGCAAGCTTTTCCCCATTCGAAAGGCCATGGCCTTCTGTTTTGGTTGAGCTTTTGCCGGAGGAAAAGCTCATGTCAGATGCTCTGCCAGTTGAGCTACGGAGGCTTTTGCACCAACAGCAGGCCGCTGCCCGAATGCCAGAAAGGCATCTTCCCTGTTGGTTTAGTTATATTCATGATGCGATTTTATATAAGTTTTCCTGTTTGCTGCCTGTTTTCTGCGCGCCTCTCATCACCCTGCATTCAAGGCGGTCAGGCACAGCGAAAGGGTTAAATATCCCTAAAGAAATCTGGTAGTATGAGATGCCCGTTTTTATCCGAATTGTCTGTCATGGGATCAATGGAATATTGCTGCTCCAGACCCGGCGACCCTGCAGAAGATAGTGAAAATATTATCGCTATTGGTTATGTTATGGAAATATGCGGCACTGACCTGTACAGAAACTGCGCAGGGTACAGGGAGGTCAGGAACGAGAGAGATGTTACATTGCCGCCTGTTCCGCAAGCTTATCCCAGAACCCGCTCCCGGAACTGACCGTCACGCTTCCCTCTTCGACGGGATTGCTGCCGGCAGGCATCTTCTGAAGGAAAAAACTCGCCTGTCTGCATAACGGCCGGGGTCAGCTCTGAATCTGCTCCATTACTCTGTCAATCTTTTTCTCAAGCTCCTTTTCAGAACCCTCATTTACTATTGTAAAGTCGGCCAGCTCCATGGTCTTTGGTATGGGCTTCTCCGTGGGGAGGTTTTCCATCTCCATGAACTTGCCAAAGCTTATTCTGCTGTCCTCCTTGTCGCTTCCGGACATAATTCTTTCATATCTTATCCTGTCGCTGCACTGTATTGAGATGAGCCTGAACTTGTTTCCATATCTGGAGCGAAGGTATTCGGCCTCTTCGGGAAACCGGAGCCCGCTGATAACATAGTTTCTTCCTTCCCGGACATGTTCGCAGATAATTCTGGTCAGCATGTCATTCCCGTTGTCGAGCCTTATCCTGGTGGCCATGTCTGACAGGTTTTTCCTGCTTATTGTTTTTCCCTCTCTCATCAGAAGGGGAAGAAGAACGTTTCTGGTATAGTCAAGGACCACAAAGCGGTATTTCCTGCCTATATAATCTGCTGCAGTGGTCTTTCCGGAAAGCCTCTTTCCTGTAATTGCAATAATAAATTCCATATATATGTGGTGCCAGCATAAATTAAATATGGTTCTGGATGCTGTTATAGAGCTTGTTCTCAGGTTTGTCCAGATGAACTCGCTGTTTCTCATTCTGGTGTTTGTGATATTCATATTTATTGCTTACAAGGTGTTCAAGGCTGTAATGAAGGCCTTGATAGTGGCTTTTCTGTCTGGGATTTTCCCCCTTGTTATGCTTCTCATGGGAATGTATCAGCCCGTATCCCTGTGGCAGATGTTCCAGACCATGGTGTGGTTCAGCCTGGCCGGAGTGGCTATGTTCTTCATATACTCCACAATGTCCACAGCAGCGAAGATAATAAAGGCTGTAATCTCGCCCTTCAGGTTCATGTTCAGGAGGAGAAGCAAGGAAAAGGTGATCGTAAAGGAGAGGATAATCGAAAGAGAAGGAACAGGCAGGAAAAGGAAAAAATAAGGATAGAGCGGGTCAGCGCGTGGTCTGCGAGTCAGGAGTTCCTGCCAGCTGCCGGCAGCCTTATCCTTCCACTTCCCTCACGACCGACTCCCCATCGCGTACTGTTCTGTAATAAACGTAAATGTTGTTCTTGTCTCTTGCCCACCCAAGAACAGCCCTGTTCTGGGCAAAGGTTACATTTAACGTGAAATCCTGGGGAAGGGGGTCGTATATCTCAGAGGCATTGTCGCTGTCAGGGATGTTCAGGTTCCGGGTATCGCCTGATATGTCTAATATCACATCCACAGGGTCTCCCATGAAATTGCCCACTGTAATATTTATCCCTGTTCCGGTTGGTTCGGAAATCACCCAGAAGGAATGGAACGAAGCGAATTTGTCAGTCATAACCGACCGCGTGAAAGCGGTAAACTCCCTGAGTGCAGATACGGGCCGGTCTTCAGCAAGCCCCAGATTAAAGGCCCTTACAAACTCGGTATTGAGGTTGCCGGAGATATGCTCAATGTCTTCCATGCTGCTTTGGTTAACAGCAGGACCTGAGAAAGGGAGCGCTATGAAAAACAGTGTGCAAATGATGATCGCGCCTATTATAAAAAACTGTCCTTTCATGCCTTCACCATATATACAGCTTCACTGTGGCGGGGTCAAATGAGATGTCTCCTGCCACGATGTAGTTTGCGGTCCAGACATTGCCGGCATCGGGCATGGACCCCGCGCATCCCGAAGGATCGCATATCTGCACAGAATGGTTGTAACCGAATATCTCTATCTCTGACTCAAGCCCAGCAAAGTCCCTGGCAGTGGTGTAATTCCTCAGCTTGCCCTGCACATCAAGGTTGCTGAGAATAATGTACCCTTTCCCGCTCATGTCAGGCTGCAGGGCAAGTCCGTGCATTCCAGAAGATATGTTCATAACAAAGATTATTATAATCATGCCCGCAATCACGGCCTCCAGCATATGAATGAAGCCCCTCATGTGGAATAATTGGTTTTGGTGTTAATATTTATACAGTAAGGTTTTTACAGGAGGTTTCCACCTTCCTCCAAAACCTTAACCAAAAACCTGAAGGGACCGGGGTTTTTACAGGAGGTTTCCACCTTCCTCCAAAACCTTAACCAAAAACCTGAAGGGACCGGGGTTTTTACAGGAGGTTTCCACCTTCCTCCAAAACCTTAACCAAAAACCTGAAGG
>CAZCSS010000071.1:0-4639 GCA_964501515.1 uncultured archaeon | reverse complement strand
GCGCACTTTATCCGGACTGATATGTTCGAGGTAAACTGGGACCCCAGCAAGGGGCTCTGGGCCGAAACACCAGAGGGAATTGAACGTCTTAATAAAAACCATTTTGGCAGCCTTGAAAAGGGCAAGGGAAGGATATGGCTTTCAGTTGAAGAGGCTCTTTATTGCATAAACTTCATGAATGCTGTCTGCATGAAAGACGGGAAGCCAGTGAGTTTCAATGAGCTGGCCTCTTTTTATTCAAAGGGCATGCCCAGGCTCTTTATAAGGTATAATGCTTACAGGGACTGGAGGGACAGGGGCCTGATAGTAAAAGGGGTGGACGAGGTTGACATTCAGGCGCCTCCAAGAAAAAAGCCCAGGGGCATGAAGAAATACCCCTCCAGAAACATGAAAAAACCCTCTCTGGATGCCAAAGCTGTGTGGTACGCCGATTCCTTCTTCTCCATAGTGGAGAACAAATCCGCAGGGAGCATGCTCTTCAACGAGCACTGGTTCGGCCAGCTTGGTGTGTACAGGCAGGAACGGGGCAGCCTCCTGAAGCTCAATTTCATGGAGACTGTTTTTCTTTCAAAGCACTGCAATCTGCAGGTTTATGACAGCGTTACAGGCAAAAGACTCTCTCACTCTGCAATCCTGAAGGGCGTTGTGAAGAAAAGAGAGTATGCGAAGCAGCTTTATGATGTGTATGAGGACTGGAGACTGAGGGGTTATGTAGTAAAAACAGGATTCAAGTTCGGTTCCCATTTCAGGATATACTTCCCCGGGGCTTCGCCCAAACTCTCTCCCTCAAGAGGCGAATCTGACAAGGAATGGATACACTCCAGGCACGTGCTTCACGTGTTTCCCAAAAAACAGCGCCTGATAATCTCAGAGTGGGCCAGGGCAGTGAGGGTGGCGCATTCTGTGAGGAAAACATTCCTGCTTTCCATCCCCGAGATGAAGAAGGGCGATTATGTGGATTATCATGTTGATTATGTTTCCTACAGGAGGAAAAAGTCAGGAAGCAACTGGATCAGGGAAAACCCAAAGGAGGACAGGCCCAGGTATCTGCTTGTGGCCGTGAGCGAGGACGACCACATAGGCGGGGTGGAACTTGGCTCTCTTCTGCAAAAGGCCGAGTCCATGGGGCTTAATCTCTTGCTCTCCATAACCGACAGGGAGACTTCAATAACATACTACGTGCTGAATAAAGTGGTCCTTCCCGGATCAAAACAGGAGTATTATGAGATAGAATGGATGAAGCCATAGGCAGACCAGCGCCCTACTGATTTAAATCTTTCCCTGCTATTCTAAAGCATGCATTCGAGCAGGAACTGTGTGCAGCACATAAGAGCCATTATAAGAAGCAACGAACCATTCTTTTACAGCATAAAGGACCTCATAGATGAGGTAAGGGCTTATGCCAGAACAGAAAATGGCGAACCCCTGAAGATGGACAAGACCCTATATATTGTTCAGGATGCAATAAGCAAGGATCCTGGAATCCTGTGCAGGAAGGACGCTTCAAGATATACGGGCCCGCTGGATTTAAGGCTTTACTCTAATGAGCACGGAATTGAAGAATTAGATTCTGATCTCAGGGAAATGAGACTAATTTAACCCGCCAAGCACATTAATATAATTAATGAGAGGGTTCATCTTCTCCACCGACACCATGATAGCCGCAGGCCTGCTTATAATACTGGCGCTTTTTCTGGCAGGGATCTCAATCACTCTTTCTGCTCCCACAATCAGTTATCAGAGGATGTACATAACCGGCAGGGACATGATAAATGTGGCCGAGGAAGCCAGGCTTCAGGCCTTTTCAGACAGCCCTGTTGTGCAGGACTATCTGGGCAGGGGCGTTCTGCTCGAAAGGGACCTCAACAAAAGCGTGCTGGATGCAATAGGTTACCTGTGGCTGAAGGACTATCATGAAGAAGCAAGGAACCTGTCCCATTACGTATTCGGCCAGATTATGAACAACACGATTTACAGTTACGAGGTCGTGATAGACGGGGAACTGATAGACAATCTGACGAGAACATATAGCAGAAGAAACGTGGCCCGGCTCTCAAGGGTGGTCTCGGGGTTTGCTGTCGGCCAGCCGGTGAGCGGCTTTATGAGCAGGGCCTATGTGATAAAACTGGGCGGCGTGAGGTCAGCGTATTATTATTTCGGTGGTTATGTGGGCGAAGGGAACATAACCATACTCATGGACATGCCTGACTTTGACGACATAATAGAGATTGTCATGGAACTGGATGCAGGAAGCGACTTCAACCTTACAATAAACAACCAGCCGGCGGGTTTCTACCACAAACAGACGAACGAGACCATGAGATCCAGCACATGGACAGTGGATCCGTCCCATTACAGCAAGATCCGGAAAGGGAACAACACCCTGACAATCAACTTCACGGGAAAGGAGCAGTACATCGGGGGCGGGTACATAAAGATAAGATACAACATAAGCGATGTCTTCAGCGGCAACGGCAATGAAGCTGAATACGGGGAGAATGCGAGCATAAGATACCCGTTTCCCGGGATAACAGGATTCCTGAATCTTTATTCTTCCATATACGCCCCGGGCTCCCTGAAGGCGCTGAGCGCTTATCTCCATTTCTCCACAAATCTAACCGCTTATCTCGCGCTTGGGGATGTAACCATATATGAGGACAATACTACAAGGGGCGAAAGAAGCGCGTTTATTGACAACCAGTCAATCGCAGACAACATCACTCAGGCAGGCATAGACTATTCATTTTTCAGCGGGAAGACCGTGCCTGTCAGGTTCGGGATAAGGAATGTCACCTATATATTCGGCGAGGCGGGGTCGGCTGACGCTGTTCTGATAACAGACAGGACAGGGAGCATGGAAAGCTGCGATGTTCAGAGTCCGGACTGCACTTATCCTGACTGCGTGTGGTGGCAACCCGGATGCCAGAACAAAAGAAGCGATATAGCACTGGACTCTGACAGGCTCTTTATAAACACCCTTTTGGGCGCAGAGGGCTTTAACAGGGTGGGGATGATAGGATATGGCGAAAGGTCAGGACCTGCATGCAGTTTTCATGAGATATCAGGAGACAACCAGTCCCTGCAGCAGAGAGTGAATGACTACAAGGATGGGGGCGACTGGCAGGAATGCGGCTGGACCTGCATATCATGCGGCATACAGGGCGCAATCGAGCTGCTCATGGAAAACAAAGCACTCTACAACCTCTCTGTGCTGGAGGACATTGACAGAAATGAATACAGCATATCGGGCTCCAGGACACTGAGCCTTATAATAAACGGGCTTAACAAGTCCCGGTTCGTGAAGGCCAGGCTGTCGGTGCTGGCCAGGGATGTTGACGTGGAGAACGGGTATCAGGACTGCATATTCATAAACAATAACTATTTAGGAAGGGTGTGCGAGTCAAATGAGGTTGGCTCGAACGGCTGGCACATATGCTCATATGTGGTTGAAAAGGACTGGCTGAACCCGGGCAGCAACACTGTTGTGCTTACAGGCGGGAGTTCCACCAACTGCTTCGGAAGCGGAGATGACTGGAATGCCAAGGACATCAAACTCAGCGTGTGGCAGAACCATTATGCTGAATCCCATGAGGAGCTTTTGTCTTCAGAGCACGAGGTTGCAATAACCGGTTTGACCGAGTCGCGCTATGCCAACCTCTCTGAGATGGATTCCGATTACCCCAATCCCGTGGATTTCACCAGCGGGCTGAACAGCTCAGCAAACACTTTTGGCCCCGGCGCAGGGGATGACGGCTGGGACTGGGCTTCTGAGGTCTACGGATTTACAGGAGACTGCTCGTTCAGGGGCGTTAGAAACGGCCGGCTCCAGGTGGATGCTGACTATGATGACAAGTCCTGCGCTTACGGGATACAGTTTAATGTAACCGGCGATTTCTATTCCCTGATACAGTCAGGGGAAAGCATTGCGGTGTCCTTCAACTATCAATGGGACGGCGCTGATCCCAAATACTGGTGGCAGGACCCGCCGTTTGAGAACAGTGATGAGGTCTGGATAAAGGGGAGGTGGCACTCCCCGTATTCAGGAACGCATTGGCTGGGATGGGACCTGGATGCAGACCATACCGGAACCGGAGGGGCCCCGCTGAATGAGAACGACCCTGAGATAGACTGCAGGGATAACCCTGACGACGACTTCTCCGGCTTCTACTTCCAGAATATCACGCAGTGGATAGAGGGGCCCGGAACATACTATCTGGATTTCGGGGGGAAGCTCCTGAACAGCTATCCGGACGAATGGGGGAACTTCAGCTTTGACAACATAGCAGTCAGGACATTCCATCACAACGAGGTGCTCAATTTCACCTTCTCTGCGGACATAAATAAGACAAAGGCGGCCACGCTCAGGTTCCAGGCCAGGGGAATCGACCCCGGAAAATATGACTGCATATATGTCAACGGAAACTTCCTGGGAAGGCTTGATTACCAGGAGGTCAACGGAAGCGAGAATGACTGGCAGAACATCACACTGGACATACCTGTAATGTACCTGAACCAGAGCGGGAATGAGATTGTTTTCACAGGAGGGACCTCCCTCGGCTGCAAGAGGGTAGCAGAGGAATCTTCCGGGAATGACAACTGGAGAGCAAAGGGCGTGAACCTTTCTGTTGTGTATTCGGAC
>CAZCSS010000070.1:0-4743 GCA_964501515.1 uncultured archaeon | reverse complement strand
TGACTTGTGTTCCTGCATTTTCTGCAAGGTCGCTAAAATCAATTGTAAATGATATCTCACCTTCAGTATCTCCGGACTGCATAACTCTTGTTGCAGTCCAGGTATTTTCCCCTGTATTTGTGACCGAGTCTGCAGTATTACCGTCGATTGTTACAGTTGGGGTTGAAATAGGCTCATCTGCAGTAAAAGTTATTGTAACTGTGTCACCAGCCTTTGCTAGGGTGGTAACTGCATTGTCGGATGTAATGCTCACGCTGCTTAAGGTGGGAGGTGTGTTGTCAATTGTAAATACACCGGACAGGTCATTCACATCGGGCTTGTTGCTGTCCCTGATCGAAATTTGATAATTGTTTCCGTCGGGTACTTTTGTCGTATTCCATGAAAAGGGAGAATTATCATGGGCTCTAAAAGCTGCAATAAAAGTCCAATGACCACCGGTTGTGTATCCGATGTCTATTATATCACCAGAAGTTCCATCAGTAGTCCAAACTATATCCTGCGTCCCGCTTAATATCTCCCCTCCGTTGGGGAATATCACGGTTATGTTGGAAATTGTGGCCGCAGCGCCTCCGGCAAGCAGCGCGAACCCGAGGAGGAAAACCGTCACAGAGAGAAAAGTATTGGCGAGTTTTTTGCTGGCATCGCAGGTTTTGAAGAGAAATTCCATACAAAAGATTTAGGGTTTATTTTTAAATGTCTTGCGTTTAAACATTACGATTGTAGTGCATACGGTTTGTTTTGCGCGAGTAGTGAAAAGCGGTGAAAACTGCGAAAGTGTGAAACAGGACGAAACAGGTTTGCGCTTAAATTGTTTTCTGTCAATTATTACATGATTGTCGCGCAGCCGGGCGTTCACGGCCAACGGCTAATGTGCTGTGTGTCAGGTGTTGATTTATGATACCTGTTCAGGTCAGGGTTACCAGAAAGCTTCTGGAAGAGATTGAGAAGGCCATCCGGACTGGACAGTACTCGAGCCGGTCCGAGTTCGTGAGGGAAGCCATAAGGAATCACCTGAAGCCAAAAGCAGGTGCCAGATAAGCTGGTTCTTGCATATCATGCCGCTGTATTAATTAGTTAGTATATAATTTGATATTCTCTCAGCTCTCGGTGCTTTGTCCGGACAGCCCATCAAGATGCTTTCAGTCTGTGATTTCCATGTATATGTTCTGCTCTATTGTTATTCCGGAATGCATCCTTCTGTAATGGTCAAGTTTTTCCCTGAGTCCGTAGAGCCTGACAAGGATTGCGTCGCCCCTGATTTCAGGCTTGTAGACAAAAAGCAAATCATCGTCCAGAAGGCCCTTTTCCCTGAGAAAATCCTCTGCCCCTTCCCTGTAAATCATCCTTATCTTTGCAAGGTCTCCTATCCTTGACTTTTTTGTGATTCTTTCCTTCGGTTCTGCAAAGAGAGATCTCACAACATTCGCATGTTTCGTGGTTGTTCTGGGCTCTATGGAATTCACAAAGGTGAATTTCTCAAACGGGTAGGACAGTTTTGTTACTTTTCTGGGCTCCTCCCCCAGTGTCTGGAGGGAATCATCAAGGATGAGCTGCTTGAAATCGCCTGTGTTCCGGTTGCCCTCCTCAATAAACCTTTTCCCCATTACGTACATTCTTCCATTGTAGTCATTCAGAATCGAGTAATCGCGTTTGTAAAGGATTGCCATCCTTTTCGGAATCTTATCAGCCAGTTCAGCAGGTTCAAGAAAGGAAAGGCTCTGGCTCACGCCTGTCTTGCCCGTTCTCATCGTTTTTTCGTCCTGTTTCATTTTTGTAAACAGTTCGTCAAGGGAGACATAGGGCTCCCCTTTTATAGTCACAATGCCTTCCTGCCTCTTTCCTCTCACATGCCTTTCAAGAAGAAAGTTCAGATATCTCCCAAACTCATGATTGAGATCAGAATAGGATATCTTCTTTTCCACGGGTACAGTGGTCACACGGAACAAAAGATTTCCTGCAGGGACATCATTCTCCACCTTAGTGTCCGGCCTGTTCTCATCATCATATCCTGTGAAAAGACAGGCACCCTTCTTGAACTGGTTCAGTATCCTTTTGCTTATCTCCGGTTTCTTCCTCTCCCATCCAAGATAGCCCAGAAAATCATCCTCGCCCAGGCCCGTCAGCTTCCCGGGAAGCTCTATAATTTCCTTCTCAAGAATGTACGGCATATTCTCATTGTTAAGAGATTGCAGCAAGGGATTTAAGCTTTTTGGGCATAAAGCAGCGGCTGGGCATGAGCATGCACAACTCTGAATCCGCTTAAATTTCTTGTGTTCAAGAATTGTTATGGAAAAGCCGCGCTACCGGTTCGTATGGAATCCCACAAACATCAGCAGGGCTGCAGAATGCCTTATGCAGTTCTATCTCATCAGCGTTGAAAAAAAGAAGCCCGCTACAACAGCAGACATGGCGTCAGGAAGATTTATTCATAATGCAATGAGCAGGTTTTACGTGGAGGATAACGGTATCAGGAGGCCAAAATACAGGTCAGCAGAGGCTTTTGCCAATGCCATGAAAGCGCAATGGGTGTTTGCAGCCAGAAATCCTGGGTTCAGGAACAGGATTGAATGGAAAAGCAGAGAAGAGCCATACTGGCTGGGAGAGCATATATGGAAGGTTTGCAGGGCTGCTTATGACAGGTATGCCAGCGAGGGGCCGCCTGAGTACAGCGAATATCCCATAAAATTCCGGCTGGATGGAAGAACATACAACGTCAGGCTGGATGAAATAAGGAAAGGGCTGGATGGACCGGTTATCAGAGATCTCAAAAGCGGAAGAAGAAAACCCGGCAGGATGAGTCTGAATTATGACCCCCAGTTCACGCTTTATTCCCTTGCAGTGGCCTGCGAATGTTTTAGAAAACCGGAATTTGCTGAGTCGATTGGGGTGGACCCCGAGGAAGCCAAGAGGTGGGGAGGCAGGGAGGTCTTTATTCCTGATTCTTTTGAGCTGCAGTATTATCATATGATTGACGATGAGATCATACCAGTGAAAAAAAGAAGTGACATGCATTACTATGAAATAACAGGGATGATAGACAACTGGGAGGAAAGGATAAACTCCGGTCTCGTGTATCCGGAAAGGGGTTACAAATGCGACAAATGCGTTGTCAGGGAGCCATGCGACCAGAGATTTCTTTCGATGGACACCCCGGCTAGGTCGCATGTCCAGCTCGATTTCTTCCGTAACGTGCCCTTTCTCAGGAAACCAGAAAGAAAGAAGGGGAAGCAAATGGGGCTTTTCAGCAGGACTGCAAAGAGCAGAAAGGCATGAAAAGCAGTACATGATGGCTGATCATGTCTTGCAGTCATCTTGCCTATGCATTCCTTCTCCTGACATAAAGAAACCTTGAAAATTCCTTTCTGGGACCTTTGGGGAGCCTTTTGTAGAATCCGGCCTTTTCAGGGAGCGTCCTGTCCATTAAAGCTGCCTTCATGCCTTCAAGTCTGTCTGTGTCCAGAGCGTCCGCATGGCGGCCGAATGCCTGCATATATATTTCAAAAACAGTGCTTATGTCCCAGTATTTCATGTAGTATCTCCTGATTTGCTCTATGGTTGCGCCGTTCCTGGACATATGCGATATTGTTTTTAGAGCTGTGATATTTAAATCTCCGTATCAAACGCTGTCCTCACACTCTCCTTAAACCAGACGGGGAATCTGGTATGATTCTGGGCACAGAGCCTGGCAAAGCAGGTGTCAAGGATGTAGGTTTTGCAGTAGTCGTCTTCGGCTCTCATGCCGCGGCCGTATGTCTGGACAAGGCGGAGGATAGTATGCCATTTGTACCATTCCGGATCGGCCTGCATTCTCTTCTTTATCTGCACATCTCCCAAGTAGGGATACGGAACCTTGGACAGTATCTGCCACCTGCACATGTCGTACCTGAAGTCTGCACCCTCATAGGCACTCGGGGTAACCAGAATTCTGGGGTGCGGGCTTTCCTGAAATTCCCTGAACGCCCTTTCCCTGTCCAGGGGGCTTCTGTTGTAAACAAATCTTGGCGAATTTATGCTCTGGATTATTCTTCTCTGCAGGGAATAGCTGTGAGTATGGATCACTCCTTTCTCTTCAGGATACTGGTCAATTATTATTTTTATCACATTGACCAGCGCAGGGAAGGAACTGTCTATGTTTTTCCTGGACATGTCCGCTACAGGGATGTAGACAAACGGCCTCCTGTCCGGGTCAAACACAGAGGGGACCTCGATGTATATGCAGCTTTCACTATCAAGCCCCAGGCTGCTGGCTACGGAATCAGGGTCTATTATAGTGGCTGACTGAAGGAGGAATCTTTCACCGTGCTCAAAAATCAGATGCGACCATTTCCTGACAAAGACCGGTTTGAAGGTGGCCCTCATGCCCTTCCCGGACTTTAGGTTCTCATACGTGACTGTCCAGTTGCCCGGGTCTTCTGCAAGTTCGCCGCAGAGAAATTTCAGCTTGCGCGTCTTGTTCTCAAGGTCCTCCACCCTTTCTGTATATTCTTCTCTTTTTCTGTCATCAGCCTTTTCCATGGCTTTCCTTGCTGATTCAAGCTCCTCCTTGAACAGCCTTTCCCAGTCGGCAAGCTCCTCTGCCCAGAGCGACACATCATGCCTGTTTTTTGGTATTCTGCAGTTGATCAGTTTCAGGTCAATGTCAGAGATCGAGAACTTTCTGAAGTCCATTATGCAGCCCTCTATGTTATGCGCCTCATCGCATATCACAAGGCTTCTTCTGCCCATTTGACCCGAATGATTCAT
>CAZCSS010000069.1:0-4768 GCA_964501515.1 uncultured archaeon | reverse complement strand
AATTGCGATATCCAGCATGAAAACAAAGAATGGTGAAACAACTTACAGGACTAGGCTCTGTTCAAAAGGGTTCTCGAAATTTACAAAAAATTTGGAGTGCCAACGAAAAACAAGACCTTTTCAATCAAGACACCTAACCAAATCTTCACTTCATCAGAAAATGTTATCAGAGAGTATATTAAAGGCTGGATGGATTGTGAAGGTTGGGTCACTATCAAGAGAGTGAAAAGACCTAATAAAACCCATGAATATCCTAGGATAGGTTTTCACGTTTCAAACAGACAGATAAGAGATGATATAGTAACATTGTTGCAAAGATTTGGGACAGAACCCAGTATTTGGAAATATAAAAATATGTATGGTCTTCAGATTATCGGTTTTAATAAAGTCAAAACCTATCTTAAAGAAATCGGTTTTAATCATCCGGATAAAATCCGGAAAGCCCAAAATTTGCCCGTCTGGGGCCAAACGCGGCCTACAATGGCCGGGACAATGGGATGCGACTCCGAAAAGAGCTGAAGGCTCTCATAACCTTTTGTTCGCGGATGGAAGAGCTAATCCCCAAACCCGGTCTTGGTCCGGATCGAGGATTGCAATTCATCCTCGTGAAGCCGAAATCCCTAGTAGACTGACAGCCGAAGGGCTGACTTTCTGGGGAATAGTCGCTGGTCATCAAACCCTTTTCTTTGCATATGCAAGAAAGGGCCTGTGAAATCTAGCGGCGAATGCGTTCCTGCTCCTTGCACACACTGCCCGTCAAGCCAACCGAGTGGGCTTTTGGTGAGCTTCTGGTTTTTGCCAGGAAGAGCTGATGACCATCAGGTTATCTTTCTCTGGAATCAAACCACGGGTCTGCAAGGTGGGCTAAGTCGTAAGACAGTGAGATGGGCAAGAGGACCTTCCAGAACTTAAAGGCATGAACTGCCTTCCCTCCAAAGGAAGGAATGACTTAAAGGTGTTTGCTATCAGAGAGGATTCGCGCAGGTCCTGCCTGATATCGGACTCTAAACATCATCTCACTTTCCGATAAACAAGGTAGCCGTAAAGTTGAGAGCCGGTCTCTCAATTCGGCAAGGGGAACCTGCGGCTGGATCACCTCCTTATAATATCTCATGGACGCAAAGAGTCGCACAGTGTCCAAAAAATGAGGGAGAGCATGACAGCGTAACGGCATCTCTCCGGATATGGGCTGGTAGATCAACGGTACCTCGACCGCGCAGACGGGCAACCACTTGCGTGGAGGCGTTTGAGATCGCTGCCCTTGCAGCAACCTTTTCCTCAAGCAAAGGGTTGATTACAGAGGAGGTTGAGCCTTCCAAGAGAGGCAGAGGCTGTGGGTTCAAAAGCTGAGTCTTTTAGCAACAAAAGGCTAAGCATCACCAGAAACCTGATAAAAGTGAACTTAGCCTGGGAATCCCACCCAGTCCATTAAGCTTTAAATAAGTGATACATCAATATAGTCACATAATAATTGTTGTATCAGATTCAAAGGTGCAAAACACCTTCCAGCAAAGGCTATCTGAGCTGTTCAGAGTCTTGTCCGGTCTGGTGGCAGCGTTCCGGACATGCAGTAAGGATGGCGGAATTTGGCGACGAATTTCGTTTTACTGCTTCTGACAGCTTGGGGTATGCAATTCATCAGCAAATGACAGAATCCAACACCGTATGATAACCGTTCACAAAGCCAGCATGAGGCTCCTTACCAAAGGTATGGGGCTGACCTGATAAAGGACAGATGACCGGGTAATTACCGTCCCAAATCGAGGGCACACGAACAGGTTTCCGTCAGGGAATCTTCCGTGCCCGATGAGAGAGTGAACACAACCCGATGCCCTTTAAATGATACTCATAGGTGAGCTATCCCGAAAATGCAGAAGATGCTCCGAGTATCTTCTGGACGAATAGGGCCGAGGACGTTATATGGTGGATGGCTTGGCTCGAACACCGACGAATAGTCTGAAGATTTCTGAATCTTCTTTCTCGTCAAGGAGGTGGCAAGCTGCCATAAGCCCGGGGTAGGCGCAAGCAGCCTTCGAACCCGGGATTTCCGAATGGGACTTCCTACTTCGGTGATCCGTAAGGATCGGGGACGCCGGGAACTGAAGCATCTCAGTACCGGCAGGAAAAGAAACCAATTGGGATTCCCTTAGTAAGGGCGACTGAAAGGGGAACAGGACAAACCGAATCCTGCCCGAAAGGGACAGGAGATGTGGGGTTTGGACCTGGGCTCTGCCTAACTTCTCAACCCGAAGTCCTCTGGAAAGGGGTGCCAGAGACTGTGACAGCCAGGTAGGGGAACAGAAGAAGGCGGCTACCAGGTATCCAGAGTACTGTTGGTTGGATATCCAGCAGGAATGTGGGAGCCAATAACTTCCAATCCTAAATATAGTTCGAGACCGATAGCGAACTAGTACCGTGAGGGAAAGCTGAAAAGAATACTTAACAGTAGGTGAAAAGATCCTGAAACCATATAACCATAGGTGGATATGGCCTGTTTTATATCTGCTCGAAGGACAATCTGCAAAGATTCCTACGAAGAGCAGAGTTTCAGGTTATATCGTCCGTTTTGAAACACGTGGCAAGGAGTTTGCTTCTGTGGCGAGGTTAACGTAAGGTAGCCAAAGCGAAAGCGAATGTGCCGCAGCTTCGGTGAGGGCACTGGGTGTGAAAGCGCCCGAGTCACAGGGGCAAGACCAGAAACCCGACGATCTAGCCCTGGGCAGAGTAAAGTCCAGGGAAACCTGGATGGAGGCTCGCTAGCGTTGTTGAGATTCAAATCACTCGCGTGACCTGGGGCTAGGGGTGAAATCAAAAGCTCTGCTTTTGAGAAGTGGTGCTTGCGACACCAGACGTCAATCGAGTTGGGTGATAGCTGGTTCCTCCCGAAAGACCCTTTTACGGGATTAATCAGAAGAATCCGTAAAAGATTCCGGGAAATGAGTCTAAGCTCAGCCTCGGCAGAGACAGGTAAAGGGGTAAAGCTACTGATTGGGTAACCGAGGGGAGAAAACAAACTGACGTCCTAAGACGTCTTTTCGTTTCGTTCCCCAGTTGCGCTGTCAAAGGACCCTTTTTTCCAAATAAGCGTGCAAAGAAATGTCCGTGAAAGAAAAAAAGAAGGGTTCGGCAAAACTCAGAATCCTTTACCGTTGTAGAAGCCGGGAGTGAGGTCCCGGGGTAAGCTCGGCGACCAAGAGGTAGAGAAGCCAGATTGGGGTTAAGGTCCCCAAAAGACTGTCTGCTGATGCTAAACAGAGACTGCTTGAATAATAAGCAGATTTTTAGCAGAATTAGCAGTCAGGCTGGGATTGCGCGCTAAGTGAGAAAAGGTGTCTTCCACCCTAGACAGCGGGAAGGTGGGCTTAGAGGTAGCCATCCTTTAACCCTTTTACGGGAGCTTACGCTTCCTCAAAAGCGTTGACGGAAAACCCGTTAAAGGAAGGAAAGAGTGTGTAACAGCTCACCCGCCAAGGTTGGAGGCCCTGAGAATGGACGGGACTAAGCGCGCTACCGATACCCTGAATCCGGAAACGGATATGGTAGGGAGGTGTTCTGCGGGGGCAGAAGACTGGGTGAAAATTCAGTTGAACCCCGTTGAAACAAGAATCTTGCCGGTAGTAGCAGCAAAGTTCGGTGAGAATCCGAGCCGCCTTAATCGTTTGATATCATACGGAAGCGCTTGATTCCCAACAGTTGGAAGGAACGAAGTTCCCTTCGTTCTGTCTGTTGGGAGTCGTTTCCAAGATGTCTTTCGAGGGTTTAGGGCTAGGGTTCCTCAGCAATGATCAGCGGGATGACCTCATAGCTGAAAAGAATGATTGAATGTTCTTTCCTTCTGAGAATTGAGGTCCTTCCGGTCGAATCAGCTGAGGGTTAGGCGATCCTAAGTCATGCCCTAACAGACCCCCTGCCAGGAATCTGCTGGCAGTCGGTCTAGGAATGGAGTATGACGAAAGGGAAGCAGGTTAATATTCCTGCCCTGGAGGAATACGCGCGGCAACGCAAGACCGGTTTCTGACGCATCGGGATCGGCCAAGCACTGAAATGTGTCTAACCAGTTAAGCCTGTGGAGAACCGTAATGGTGAGAAGCAGGTGAAGCTGGGAATGGCCCGCAAGGGTTTGGTTTATTCCTGGTGCCCGTGAAATGCGATTGACGCTCCTTTGGGGCGTCGTGCTCACAAAGGGAACCGGTAAGGAATTCTTCCAATCGTACCGAGAACCGTTACTGGTGCCCCTCCCTGAGAAGGGGAAGGCGTGTTGGGAGAAATCGGCCTAGGGAATATAGATTCAGGGAATCTATAATATGCGCCCATATTCTTCTTTTCGATAGCGGAACTAGCGGAACATTGCTATCGCAAAGCAGATAAGGGCGCCTACTAAACTAAAAACCATGAAAATTAAAATTTTCTTTGAAAAAACCAAACGAAATGAAAATCTAGCATGGTTTTTAGGGGTTTCCATAGGTGATGGATATACAACATATGGTAGGTACGGAGTAGATACAACAACACCAGAGATTATTAACCTACTGATAGGAAACCTTGCTAAACTAACAAAGAAATCAATAAAGGCAGAAATCTATGGAAACCCTGATAAATTCAATCTGAAGGGCGTCATTCCACTTTATTATCAGAAACGAAAGGAAATCCATTCGAATCACATCAAGATAAAAGTGGATAGCGTTGAGTTTTCTAGGGAAATGTCAAAGCTTCATAATGAAGTTCTTGAAAACGTTAACAATTTTCCTGAAAACGGCATTTGCAGCTT
>CAZCSS010000068.1:4298-4816 GCA_964501515.1 uncultured archaeon | reverse complement strand
ACCCTTTAGGACAGGATAAACGTCCGATGCACTGCTTCGCAGGCACCTCCACTTCGTGAAGGAAGCGTGTACGGAAAGACCGCTGCCGACATGCGAAAGCGGCAAGCAAGTGTGAAAACCCGCTTTGCAGGGGGTTTTCGCTCCGCAGCCGGTCTGGGCTGGAAGGTGTCCATCACCTTCTTTCTTCTGGACGGCGGCCGCGGCCTTGAAAGGGCTGCATGAAAATCCCTCCGGGCCCATGTTTGTTTTTTAAGGGTCTGTCAAGAAAATAATACACATGCTACGCATTGAGAGGCCAGCGCAGGCCAGGGAGCTCTTTCGCAGGCTGGACAGGCCTGTGGTCGGTGTGGGTGTGACAGCATTCAACAGGCTCGGGCCTGAACGGTTTCTCCCTGACTACAGGATACTCTGCATAAAGAAGAGCCTGGATGTCCCGCTGATTGGCAGGGATGTGAAGGTTCATGCTGTGGATGCTGGGGGGAAAGATGAACGCGTCCCAAATAGCACGTTTGGCCTCC
>CAZCSS010000068.1:0-4288 GCA_964501515.1 uncultured archaeon | reverse complement strand
CTGGACTCGCTGAAGAACTTTTACCTTCTGACATATAAAGTCACAGAAGGTATGGAGAAACTCTGCGCTGCCAGGGGGTGGGACATTCTCGGGGAAAGCAGGCATTTTGTTTTTAATGACAAGATGCTCTTCAGGAAAATTCTCGAAAAGATCGGCATTGATACAATACCCGGGGAGACTGCAAAGCTCCAGAACATTGATTACAGGGAGATGAAAAAATCATACGGGAGGTTTGTTGTTCAGATGAGGTCAGGGGGTGGCGGAAGAGGAACATTCTTCATAAAATCTGAAGAGGAACTGGAGGGGGTGAAGGAACGGTTTGGGGAAGAAGATGTGATCGTCACAAAATTTGTTGAAGGCCCTTCGCCGAGCATTACAGGATGTGTTGCGGGGAGGAACGTGGTCTGGACATGCCCGCAGTATCAGCTCACAGATGTCAGGGAGGTTACGAATCCCTCTGCGGGCAGCGGGGTGTTCTGCGGCCATGACTGGACAATGTCAGCCCGGATTCCGGAGCGGATAAAGAAAAGCGCTTACGACTGTACAGAGAAAATCGGCCGGTTTCTCATGGAAAGAGAATATAAAGGCATATTCGGACTGGACTTTGTTATTGATAAAAAACAAGGAAAGCTCTTTCCTGTTGAGATCAACCCCAGGCTTCTGGGTTCCTTTCCAACGCTTGATATGATTCAGGATGTGAACGGAGAGTTTCCGATAATGGCGCTTCATATTGCTGAACTTGTTGGGATTGATTTCGAGGTGAATGCTGAAAGGCTGAAAAAGGGCATGATGCTTCCGAAGAGGGGGTCCCAGCTGATGCTGTACAACAGGTCAGTTTCTGATTCTGTTAACAGGAAAAGTCTGAAGCCGGGTGTGTACAGATTTGCAGGGAGTGGACCTGAGTTCATCAGGGACGGGTACAGGATAAGCGACATCAGGGCAAACGAATTCCTGCTCACTGACGGTGTTCCAGACCAGGGAACAATATTTGCTCCGCATGAAAAGGTGATGAGACTTCTAACACTGGATTCTGTATCATCCGGCAGGAAACTGAATGAAGCGTTCTCCACTACAGCGAAGGAGATATACAGAAAACTTGACCTCCAGAAAGTATAGTTCAGAGGGCGTTATCTGCTTGTCCTCTCGAGAATTTTGTTTATTATGCTCACTATCATGTCAGAGGTCTCCTGGGGGTACCAGATGTTCATGAAAGACACGGGCTCGAACTGTATCACAATCCTCTTTCTTGTTGACAGTTCCCTTCTTGGTGCATAGGAACCTGTTCCCTTGAATATATGCTCCATCGTGATTCTGGGGTATTCGGCCTTTTCCAGAGCGAACCTGCACTTCTCCAGGAAGTGGTTGGCGCTGAAATCCCTCTGAAGATGTGCGTAAGCCTTCTCTCCAAGATATTTTCTTATAGCGGCCACGTCCTTCTTGAGGTTTTCCAGAAATTCCCCCTTCAGTCTGTCAAGGCCGAACTGCTCGTATATCCTCAGCATGTTCACAACTGCTCTCTCCTGCTCTGCCATCACCGCGTTCTTGTAATCCCTTTCAATTCTTCTCAGAAAATGAAGATTCTCCTTGTTGACTTCCTCTATGACATCCGAGAGTGTTTTTTTGTCCATTATCTTGCTGTCAAAACTTACGAGATCCATAAGACTGGGAACCGCCTTGAGCCTGGTGAATGCAGTATGCACGATTATTATAAAGGAGTGCCTCTTGACCTCGTCCCAGAAATCGTGGTATATCCTGTTTCTATTCTCATGGTCCTCGTTGCTTGCGGCTGACCATGCGTATTTTTTTCTGTATCCATAAAGCTTTGCGGGGTTTCTGTCAAGCATGAAATCAGAAAAGCAGTTCAGGGATTCAGGCTTCGGAGGAACAGCCCTGTTCAGGTCTATTCCCATTGCCCTTTTCCTGGAGACATTGGATATCAGCATTGTGCCTCCCATCTTCATCCAGCACAGGCTGGCAACCGTTTCTGAGTTCACATCCCTGGAGGTGGTGGTCTCAAAGGCCGGGCCGCAGTGGGGGGCTACAAAACATGGCTCCTTATTACTGCTTTTGTAAACAGTGAAGCCGTGCCTGAACTCTATTTTTATATTTTTCATGCACGTTGTTTCCTCACTCTTTCATAGGGGTTTCTGATGAAGAAGGAGTTCGGTATGGATACCTTCTTGCTTTCCGTAACCCTGAGTATCACAGATGCTGAATCTATTCTTTCCACAAGACCTGTGTAGTCGCTTATCCTTACACGCTCGCCCACCTTCATGTTCCTTCTCAGATGCACGCCTGCAGCAATATTGGGCATTATGTCCTTTATTCCCATGAGGGTCAACAACACCGCAGACACCAGAATAACAGAAAACATTATGTTGAGCGAGGTTGTATCAAGGCCCATTACAGAGAGCGCCATTATAATTGTTATGATTGCTACAGAATACTTGACCAGGCCCCCTGTTACAAAGCTTATTATCTCCTCCCTGAGCAGGCTTCTTCCGGCCTCTTCAAAAACCCTCCCCATGAAATCAGCCACGAGGAACCCCAGAACTATTATCAGGATTGCGGCTATGAACCTCGGGACGAATCCTGCTATCTGGCTGAAGAGATTAAACACCCCGGCAAACCCAAGGGTTTCTATTATAAGCCCGAACACCAGAATGTAGATAAACCATTTTACCAGGTCCCCTATTAGTCCTATTATGTTTCCCCTGTATCCCACGGCCCTGAGTATATCATCTGTCCATGTCTTCAGAGTGATCTTCTTAAGACCTGCCATTGCAAGAAGGCGGATTGTTATGCTCTTGGCTATTCTTCCCACCACATAACCGATTATCAGGATTGACAGAACCTGGATTATCAGCTGAAGATTGGGGAGGATATAGTTGGGGATGATCTGGCTGGCAAAGCTGTTAAGCCACAGCCAGAGGGGTTCGAGAACATGGTTTATGTCAAACATGGGAATCACTTGTTACCAGCATGCTCGCCAGCTTCGCCTTCCTTTGAAGGGGTCGCTGACAATAAAATATTGGGGTTAAGGTTATATATGTCATTTGTGCTGCATGAATCCTGTTGTTTGGCTGCATTTGTTCAGTCATATCAAGGCAGAAGGGGATACGCGGAGAAACAAGAAACAATCGTTACAACCCGGCTCTGATATACGTTTCATGTGCGCGGTCGAAGTCGGGGTTGTTTCTGCGCTGCTGGCGCAAACCCTACAGGAGCTGCTTGGTTCTTAGAACGTCCTTGACCACTGATTTTGCATCATCAAAGAATTTCATTATTATGGGCCTCTGCTGATGTGACTCGTAGTTGGCCCTGAAGGAATCCATTACCTTTGCGGGAAGGTTTACCCCGGTGGCCTTGCTGGGCGTTATCAGGTCAGGACAGAGTTCCACGTTGGCCACTACGGGCTCCTCTCTGGTAAGGGATATGTCTACCCTGGCAAACTGGGAATCAAGGGCCCTGGCAGTGTCTATTGCAAGCTGCTCTGCCCCGAGACTTAGCTTATGGCTCTTGAGATTGCCCCTTGAAAAAACAAGGTCAGTCTCCTTTGTTTTTTTCCTGGCGCTTGCCAGAACATCGGGATCGGCCACATAGGCTGACACCATTTCCTTCACAGACTCCTCTACCAGAACAGGCTGTTTTATTCCTATGAGTGCGTCCACCACATTCTTGGCTTCTGCGCTGTTTTTTACTGTTACACCTGTGGTCTTGGTGGGCGACCTTATTATTACAGGATACTGGGAGTTCTCTATTATCCTGTGGGCGGCCTTCTCGGACCTGGCAAGATGCATGCTTATTGTGGGTATCTCCCTTTTTCTGAGAACAGTAAGCATGAAGAACCTCTCTGCGGTCAGCAGAAAACTTATGGGTTTTATGGGCATGAACGTGTCCTGCGGAAAAAGAGAAAGAAGCTGGTAGGCATAAGAGCTGTATGCAGAAGGGACTCTTGGAAGGATTGCCTTGAACTTCTGCATGTCAGAAGTCCGGTAGGTTATTGTAAAACTCTTTTCAAGGCCTATTACTATGCTTTCTATGGGAACAAAAAATACAGAACCAAACCTCTTTTTGGCCTCCTCAAGCAGCTTTATGTTAGATTCGCTCTTTGTTTGGCCAATTATTGCAACTGACATGATGAATCCCTACCCCAAGAATTAGAAGATAGAACACTGACTTAAAAAGGTTGCTGATTCAGATATATGACGCATTGCAGGTTTATACAGGATGCCATCATGCGGGAAGGAGGCCTGTCTTTGCCAGGAAGAGGAACACAGCAAATGCA
>CAZCSS010000067.1:0-4941 GCA_964501515.1 uncultured archaeon | reverse complement strand
CAAGAGAAACAACCTCTCTGCTGAGGTGGAGAGCATGGTGAGGGATAAATATGGGGACAAAGTCTTCGGGACAGTGATTCCGATAAATGTTGACCTTGCCCAGGCTCCCAGCAGGCACAAACCCATACAGCTTCATTCAAAGGAATCCAGAGGAGCTTATGCTTATATGAATCTTGCAAAGGAGTTTTTGAATTCATAAGGAGGACCTATGGACCCAATAGTGGTTTTCGGAAACATGGCAGGAAAGGTATGGCTGACTCTTAAGGAAGGGCCAAAGACCCTTACCCAGCTGCAGAAGAAGACTGGTCTTACAAACAAGGAGGTCAGCATGGGCCTGGGGTGGCTGGCCAGGGAAGGAAAGATTGCTATTCAGGGAAGAGGGGCCAAGCAAAAGTTCCGGCTTCAGGAATAAAAACCGTTATAAACTTTACTTTTAATTTTTATTCATGTCAGTTTCTACTCTGGAGATCAAGCCCTTTCTCGAGGAACTAGTAAGGATTCTGGAAAAAAGGATGAAGGAGCAGGACAGGACTATAAACCTCCTGAGGAAAGAGATATCTTCTCTCAGGAGCGAGGTTGAGAGGCTCTCAAAGGGGAGCCAGGTCGACAGGTCTGTAATCAAGGTTCTGAGAGGGGAATAATGTTCTGGGACAGGATATTCTGGGTTTGGTTTATCTTTTCAGTAGCTGTTGTGCTTTATATTTTCCTTCTCGGAACGTCTTACTTCAGCCTGATGTTCGGTCTCCTGATAGCAGGCCTCGGCATGGTCAAGCTCGCTGAGGAGGCAGGAAAGAACAAACTGGAAAAGAAGAAGCCAAAAGAGATACTAATGAGCAGGGCCCTTCTGAGAAGATTGGAGAAATCACATCATTCCAAATAAACACTGCCTGCTTCCAAGCCTATCTGCAGATAAAATTCAAAATAATATATTCCACCCGCCAACCATATTATATGATACCTTCTTTCTCAAGAAACAAATGCCTGTGGAAATACAGCTATTTCCTTGCCAGCAGGAGCTGTTTCTTCCACAGGTTCGCTGACACGGGATTCAAAACCAAATGGACAGGTCTGTGGAGCAGGGAGAGGAAATTTCTGGAATACTTTGCTGTGAAGGCAGGGCGTGAATGGCTTTCTGCCACCAACTCCAGAAAGCTTGATTATGACTTTGCAAGCAGCGTCCATCATTATAAAACAAAATCAGGGGACCTTAAGGAAAGGCTTTTCATCCCCGAGGACTCAGACTCGCTTGTAGTGGTCCTGGAAGCAGACAAGCCCCTGGATTTTGAGATAGAACTCGCTGTCAATATAAGGAAAAGGACCGAGAACAAGACCTACAGACCCTATAATATTGAGTCCTCTGAAAACGGGCTTGCTGTAAAGAACGAACTCGGGACCTTTATGTTCATGCCTTTAAAGGGAAAATTCTTATTCGAGAACAGGGCCTTCTATAAGGAACACTGGCCTTCAGGAGAAGAGCAGAACTGCCTCATTCCGGGAAGAATATCCATGAGAGGAAAGGAGATTGTCTTCTCCCTTTCTGCCTCTGAGAAACCCTTCTCAGGAAGCCATTCAAAGGCGCTGGAAAATAAACGCGAATATTACAGTTCCCTTGTGAAAGGCATTATCAAAACAGACAACAAACCCCTTGAGAAGGCCTTCAAATCATCCGTCCTGGCCATAGAGCTACTCACCAAAAATTTCCAGGGGAAGGACTGCCTCTACGCCGGACTTCCCTGGTTCCAGCAGTTCTGGGGAAGAGACCTCTTCTGGGCGCTGCCCGCACTAATACATTTGGGATATATGAAACAGGCCAGGGGATGCCTGGAGATTTTCAGCAACAACGAAGACGGAAAAGTAAGGAACCTGTTCTCAGAAACAGAAGGGACTCTGAACAATGCACTTGACACTACCATGCTCTGGATTATATCACTCGAGAGATATGTGTCATCCTCAGGGGATGCTGACTTCCTGAGAAAGCTCTATCCTTCGCTCCTGAAGTCCCTTGAATACCTCTTCTCCAGGGACATGGATAACGATGGCTACCTTGAGCATGATCAGAATGAATCAGAGACCTGGATGGACACCCTGAAAAGAGGCCCCAGAGCGGTCGATATCCAGGGTCTTTACATGAAATCACTCGAGGCATCCAAGAGCCTGCTCTCCCTTCAGAGGAACAGTCTTCTGAAAGAAGTTGAAAGAAGATTATCCATTCTTGAAGAGAAGTTCAGAAACGACTTCTTTCCCAACGGAAAAGCCCTTGATACCCTCCCTGACAGCCGCAACAGAACATCCAACGCCCTTGTCCCCATTGCTTTGGGCGTCTCTGAAAACAATCAGTTTATGAGGAAAATAGAATCAGATTTCACCACACCAAAAGGCGTGGCCACAATGTCCCTGAAGAACAAGGGCTTCGCACCTTCCGGGTATCACAGTGGAATGGTGTGGTCCCTCACCACTGCATGGGCCTCAGGAGCAGAATACCTCTCCGGAAACCCCTCCAAGGGACGGGAATATCTGAATACTCTCATCACGAATACAGAAGAGGAAGCCCTTGGTTGCGTGAGCGAATGCTGGAACTCCAGTGACCTGAGCCTCTCTGGATGCTCCCTGCAGCTATGGGGCTCTGCTTTTATAATAAGGCTTGTGGATGAATTCATGCTGGGAATAATGCCCGATGCACTGACAAACACAATACAGGTGTCACCCACCCTGCCGCCGGAAACCAGCTTCATTGAAAGAGAGATAGGTTTCGGTAAGGGAAAGGTAAAACTCTGTTTCAGAAAAAAGGGGAGAAAAACCGAAGTCTCATGCACTGATTCAGGGGTGCAACTGATTAAACAATAATAAGGAGCCTGACAAATTATCTATATGGCAAAAAGCAAACTCACTGTCCTTGAGGTCAGCTGGGAAGTTTGCAACAAGGTAGGCGGAATACATACCGTTCTTGTTTCTAAAATGCCCCTTATGCTGCAGAACATCGACACATACTATGCAATAGGTCCTTACAATGAAAAGAATGCCTCTCTGGAACTTGTTCCTGAAAAGCCACCTGAAACCCTCTCAAAGGCTTTTGAAACCCTGGAAAAGAAGTATGGAATGAAGTTTCATTACGGGAAGTGGATTATAAAGCAGACCATTGTCATGAAAAAGAAGCCCCAGGCGATTCTAGTTGATCCAGGGAGATATAGGGAAAGGGCAAATGACATAAAGAAAGAGATGTGGGAAGATTTCAGAGTGGATACCATCCGCTCTGCACCGCACGAGAACGATGTCTTTGTTTGGTCAAAGTCAGTGGGGATTCTGATAGAAGAGATGCTCAAACAGGGAGCAATCCAAAGCAACAGCATTGGCCACTTTCATGAGTTCCTCTCAGGCATAGCAATGCTTCACCTCAAGAAAGCCAATGCTCCAATAAAGAGCGTTTTCCTCACTCACGCCACTGCCCTCGGAAGAGCGATAGCAGGAGCAGGAAAGGATGACCTGTACGGGATGGTGAACAGCGGGATAAGGAACAGAAAGACAATATCAGTGGATAAAGCAAAAGAATACCATATTGAGGATAAGTTCACGCTTGAAAAGGCCTGTGCTCTGAACTCTGACGTTTTTGCAACTGTTTCAGAAATAACAGGAAGAGAGTGCCAGTACATGTTCGGAAGAAAGCCCGATATCATACTTTACAACGGGCTTGACATGAACAAGTTCCCTATCATGGAGAAACTCTCTGACCTCCACATCCATTACAGGGATGAGATAAAGAAGTTTGTGCTCGGGTATTTCTCCCCATATTACAATACAGACCTTGAGGATGCGCTTTTGTTTTTCATTTCAGGAAGGTTTGAATTCAGGAACAAAGGCGTGGATATATTCCTGGATGCGCTGGGCAGGCTCAACAAGAAACTCAAGACACTGAAAACAGAAAAAAAGATAGTGGTATTCATCTGGATACCTACTTATGTAAAAGAACCCAGACATGATGTAATGTACAATCTCGGAATTTTCAGGGAAACAGAAGAGGCAATTGAAAGGGAATCCCATAAAATAGGAGAAAGGATTTTGAAAGCATTTGCAAAAGGAAAGAAGCCTGAGAAAGTGGAGATATTTGACCCCGAATTCCTTTTCAGGCTGAAGGAAACCAGGTTGATCTTAGATAAAATGAAAGGACAGCAGCCGCCTGTCTCGCCCTTTGTTGTGGATGACAATGAGATCACTGAATCCATCAGAAGGAACGGGCTTAACAACACAGAATCAGACCCTGTTAAGGTGATATACTACCCAACTTATCTGTCAGCCAGTGATGGGCTGCTTGGAATCGGCTACTACAATGCCATGATAGGATGCCATTTGGGTGTGTTCCCCTCTTATTATGAACCATGGGGATACACTCCGCTCGAGGCCGCTGCTTTGGGCCTCCAGACCATCACAAGTGATCTGGCAGGATACGGATTGTTTATCAGGTCTAAACTCAAGAAAGGGGAAACATCCATATCAATTGTCCACAGGAACAATGTCCAGTATGAGGAGAGTGTGAAGGAACTCGAAAACCTCCTGTATGACATATACAAGGCAAAGAGGAAGGAGAGAGTCGCTAATAAGATAAGAGCCAAGCAGCTATCCCACCTTGCTGACTGGAACAACATGATAAAGAACTACATGAAAGCCTATCAGATGGCACTCTCCAAATAAAACGGTGATATTCTTGAAAACCGCGGTCGTTATTCCTTCATACTGGTCAAGGGAGAGCAGATCCTCTTGGAGGGATATGAAATTTATGATCGTCCAAACTATCCATTCCAGAAACTCCTTGAAATCCAGAAGCAATGGAAGAAGCTAATGAGACACAGGAAAAGGGAAGTCCGCTCTTCCTCGAGAGAAATTATCGAGAGATGAATTTCTTTTTAACCCTGGCCTTAAGGTCAGCCAGCACATTCATGAAATTTATGA
>CAZCSS010000066.1:0-5084 GCA_964501515.1 uncultured archaeon | reverse complement strand
AGTTCGAAAAGCGCTTTGGCGTGAAACTAATAGGTATGTATGGTGCCACGGAAACAAGCATTTGTATCGCCTCACCGTTTGACGAAGAAACCAAGCCTGACGCCTGCGGTAAGGCGTTACCTCAATATGACTGTCGCATATTCGATGACAATGATATGGAATGCCCACCTGGGAAAATCGGTGAGATTGTTGTGCGGGGCAACTTGCCTTTCATCCAGATGGAAGGTTATTACAACATGCCCGAGGCTACCTTAAAGGCCTTCAGAAATCTTTGGTATCATACAGGGGACTATGGCAAACAGGACGAAAATGGATATTTCTATTTCGAAGACCGAAAGAAAGACGCCATTAGGAGAAGAGGAGAGAATATCTCTTCCTATGAGGTAGAAGAAGTTGTCAACGCCCATCCTGCGGTTCTAGAATCCGCTGCCATTGCGATAAAAGATCAGGAAATGACAGAGGATGAAGTGAAGATCTGTGTGGTTCTAAAGAAGGGGCAAGATTTATCCCCGGAAGAGTTAATTAATTATTGCAAAGAGCGGATGGCCTATTTCATGGTTCCGCGGTATGTGGAGTTTATGGATGACTTTCCTAAGACACCTAACCAGAAGATCGAGAAATACAAGCTCAGGGAAAAAGGCTTGACTGCCCAAACATGGGACAGAGAAAAGGCTGGAATCAAAATTGAAAGATAAGATCTATGGCATCGTCTGATGAACAGCAAGCAGGGAGGTAGGGCAATGTTCGATAAAAAGTTTCTAGATGAACTGAAGAGGAGGAAAAAAGAATGGGAAGACCACACCCTCAAAGGTCCTTTAGATGAGCCTGGAGAAAGGCAGAAGGAATTTGTGACGGACTCCCTGATTCCGGTGCGACGGCTGTATACTCCTTTGGACTTGGAGGAGGTGAATTTTGATTACTTCAAGGATTTAGGTTTTCCTGGCGAGTTTCCATTTCTTCGAGGACTGGACCCTTTGGTTTACCGGGGAAATTTCTGGACTATGATGCAATACAGTGGTTTTGCTTCTGCAGAAGAGACAAACAGACGATTCAAATACGTGTTAGGCCAAGGTGCCACGTCTTTTTCAATTGCCCTAGATCTTCCAACCCACAAAGCACTAGACTCGGATGATCCCTTGGCGGAAGGAGAAGTGGGAAAGACAGGAGTACCGATTGACTCCCTTAAAGATATGGAAATTATCTTTGAAGGCATCCCCCTTGATAAGGTCAAGATGTTTATCTGTGTGGCCATGTGTACTGGTCCCATTGTATTGGGTTTATTCTTAGCGCTTGCCGAGAAGAGAGGTGTTGATCCAAACTCATTCGGCCTATTTCTTACCAACGAATCTCTTATGGAATTTGCTTGCAGGGGGACCCAGTTTACTACCCCTGTAGGACATCAAAGACTGTCTACAGATGTAGTAGAATACTGTACAAAATATCATCCCAATTTCTCCCCCCTTCAAATCTCAGGGTATCACGCCAGAGAGGCCGGTGCGACGGCTATACAAGAGCTAGCGTTTCCTTTGGCTAATGCTATCGTATATGTGCAGGAGATGCAAAAGCGGGGCTTTTCCATAGATGATTTTGCAGGGAATTTCTCCTGGTTCTTTTCTTCATCCCTTGAACTACTGGAAGAAGTAGCTAAGTTTAGAGCTTTTAGGAAGATCTGGGCAATGCTTGCAAAAGAGCGGTTTGGCGCCAAAGACCCCCGGACCCTGCAAGCTCGGATTATGATCTACACAGGCGGAAGTAATCTGACAAGACAGCAGCCTCGGATTAATATTGTCAGGACAACAGTCCAGGCCTTGGCTGCGGCTCTTGGCGGTGTTCAGTGGATGAACCTATCTTCTTTTGACGAGGCTTATCAGACGCCCACAGAGGAGGGAGCTACCATAGCCTTACGGACACAGCAGATACTTGCGAATGAAACCGGGATTACTAAAACCGTCGATCCTTTGGCCGGTTGTTATTATGTAGAGCGGCTAACTAAAGAGATTGAAGAGGGGGTGAAGGAGTATCTGGACAAGATTGAAAGAATGGGTGGGGCGGTAAAAGCCATTGAAAAGGGGTTCTATCAGTCTGAGATTCACGAGCAGGCATTTCGGTACAATCGTGAGATCGAGAGTAAGGAGCGAGTCAAGGTGGGTGTAAACGAGTATGTGACAGATGAGAAGGTAAAAGTTGCTCCATTGAAGTATGACCCGAACGCCGAAAAGAAGACCGTCAATAGGTTGAGGAAGCTAAAACAGGAGAGGGACAACCAGGCGGTTCAAAAAGCCTTAGAAGAGTTAAGACGCGTGACAGAATCAGAGGAAAATGTGGTTCCTGCAGTTATAAATGCTGTGAAGACCTATGCCACAGTTGGCGAAATTGGTGCAGTTTTCAGGCAGGTTTATGGACCGTATATGGAAGAAGCAGTATATTTCTAAGGGGGTGGGAGCATGGAGAGAAGAAAAAGGATCGTTATTACAAAGCCGGGCCTCGATGGCCACGATAGGGGAGCAAAGGTGGTGGCACATGCACTGGCTAATGCCGGATTTGAGGTGATTTATACAGGGAAGTTTCAGACCCCGCAGCAGGTCGTGAGAACGGCTATTCAGGAGAACGCTGATGGGATCGGAGTGAGTATCCTGTCAGGGGCGCACCTTACCCTTTTTAGAAAGATCATAGAGTTGCTGAAAAAAGAGAAAGCTGACGATATAGTGGTCTTTGGTGGCGGGATCATCATGGATGAGGATATCCCAAAGCTGAAGAAGATGGGGGTTGCAGAGATATTTACGCCTGGAACACCTATGTCTGCAATTATAGAGTTCGTGGATAACTTACCAGTGAAATCATACCATGCATAAAGACGGGATAAAGTCTGTATGCTTCATGTAAATGAGATCAATGTCCACCGAGGGCGCGTGCGTGTACTGAAGAATATTTCCTTTAGAATCACGGAAGGAGAAATCTGCTCCGTTGTCGGGCCTAATGGCGCAGGAAAGAGCACTTTAATCAATTCCATTTCCCGCATTTTGCCCTTAAAATCAGGCAGTATACACTTTTGTGGACAGAATGTTGGTCGACTTCCGCCTCACTCTGTGGTTGAGCTGGGGCTCGTCCAGATTCCAGAGGGAAGGAGATTGTTCCGTTCCCTCACAGTGCTAGAGAATTTAGAGATGGGGGGCTATCAGGGTGAAGGGAAAAGAAAGAGAAGCGAGACCCTTCAAATGGTATTTTCCTTGTTCCCTATTTTGAAAGATAGAAAGTATCAGTGTGCCGAAACCCTCAGTGGTGGAGAGCAACAGATGCTAGCCATTGGCAGGGGACTGATGTGCTTACCAAAACTCCTAATGTTGGATGAGCCCTCTTTAGGATTGGCCCCGCTAATTGTTAGAATAATGTTTGATGTGATTGAGAGACTTAACAGGAATGGCATGACTATCCTCTTGGTGGAGCAGAACGCACGAAAGTCTTTGTCTATTTCCGATAGGGGCTTTGTTCTCGAAAACGGATTGATCACGATGAGCGGAAAAGCAGAAGAAATTGCCAGTAACGAGCATACAAAAAAGGCCTATCTGGGATTGTAGCCACCAAATTTTGGGGAAACAATTCCAATATCAAAGGGGGGTGATAATGAACCAATGAGGAACACTATACAAAGCGTGAATAGGAGGGTTAATCGGTTCATAAACAGCAATCATTTTTCTGTAAAGGGGGAAAAGAGATGAGAAAATATCTAGTTCTTATTTTTGCTTCTATAATTATGACTATGACGCTGGTAACCCCTGCACGTGCTGAGGCGAAGGAGGTTAGAGTGGGGCTACTTTATCCTATATCCGGCCCTATCGCTTCAATAGGGAGGCTCTGTGTGCAGGGCCACCAATTTGCCGTGGACAAAATTAATGCAGAAGGGGGTATCAAATCTTTAGGGGGGGCGAAGATCAAATTGATTATCGCGGACACTGAGGGGAAAGCAGATGTGGGGATGGCCGAAGCAGAAAAACTCATCAAGCAAGAAAAAGTGGTGGCGATCTTTGGTGCCTATCAAAGCGGAGTTACCTTCCCAACCTCACAGGTTGCCGAAAAATATAAGACGCCATTTCTAATTGCCCAAGCTGTTGCTGATCCTATTACAGAACGAGGTTTTAAATATATTTTCCGGACCCAATTCAAGGCCTCCTGGAATGCAGTCTATACCTTGGATATTCTTAAGTGGTTGGGCGAAAAATATGGTCCAATGGCAAAAACCGTGGCCTTGTTGTATGAAAATACCCTTTGGGGTCAATCCACTGCAAAGATGTGGAAAAGGAAGTGCCCTGACTATGCTTTCAAGATTGTGGGTGATTTTCCCTATTCTAAAACTGCAACAGATCTTTCGTCAACGATTTCCAAACTCAAAGGGAAAAAACCGGATGCTGTGCTTCAGATCTCCTATCTCACTGATGCAATTCTGGTAACTAAAACCATGTATGAATTAGACTTTAATTGTATGGCAAGAATTCCATCGGGAGGTGGGCATTCGGATCCTAGATTTATAGAAGCTGTAGGCAATCTAGGGGAAAACATCATAGTAAACCACATGTTTCATCCCTCTCTAAAGGGACCGGGAACAAAGGTACAGGATGTTAACGAAGCATACAAGGCAAAATACAAGGACGATATGGACGATTATTCAGCCAGCTCTTACTCGATCACATTTGTGCTCAAGGATGCTCTAGAGAGAGCTGGCAGCACTAATGGAGAGAAGTTAAGAGATGCAATTGCAACGACAGATATTGGTATCAACAATTCCCCAAGCATTTATCCGTACGCACTCAAATTTGATAAAACTGGGCAGGATCCTGTAGCTACAGGTATTGCAACTCAATATCAGAATGGAAAATTGGTCATGATCTACCCGGAGGAGTATGCGTCAGCCAAGCCGATCTATCCAATGCCTAGCTGGAAAGAACGTGGGTTGAGGTAATGAAAATGAGCGTCTGAAGCAGCAAGGAAGAATACCTTGCAACGAAGAGGTATTCTTCCAATCTTATTGACTTACTTGTCAAAGTCCAAGACATCGATGACCCAAGTCTAACGGTTAAAAGGTTCAAGAC
>CAZCSS010000065.1:0-5173 GCA_964501515.1 uncultured archaeon | reverse complement strand
CGCAGTTCGAGGAGCCGCACTGCATCTCGTCTATGGTGTGGCCCATGAATGGTGGGTTCTGCGAGCTGTACGCCACTGCCTGGTTTATCCCTGCTATTACAAGGCCTGCGATAAAAAGATAAATAACCTGCCTGGCAGTTATTCTGACATTCAGTTCCATGCTAATTAGAATATGGGTTTGTGCAGTTAAATATGTTGACAGTGTATGGAATCGCTGCCATCCGTTGCCGTGTTGCAGAATCACTATTAGCCGGATCCCGCAATCAGGATAAAAAACGCGGGCTCCGCCAATCTAATCCCGTAAAAATATGCGCATGGCTTGGTTTTTCGGTTTTCAGGGCTTCCTGCTCGAAACCAGCAGACAGGACGTGTGTTTTCCAGCAATTACGGATTCAGGTTGTTACAGCCAAAAACGCGAAACCTTCTTATTCTTCATGGTTGCAATAATAATTTAATCCTTCACAGCAAGCATCTACAGGTGCAATCCAGGGGACAGAAAAAGGAGCATGTATGAAAAAATTACCCCCAAATCTTCCGGCAGCCGACATAGTTGTTGGTATTTGCACGAAGAACTGCGAGGAAACCATACGCAATGTCCTGCATCAGGCGGACAGGGGGCTTTCCAGATACTATCCCGAAAGGAAGAGCCTGATAATAGTTTCTGACCTGTCCCGTGATTCCACCAGAGCCAGGGTTCATGAGACCATGACCAGGAACCCGGTTTTCTTCACAAGGCAGGAAGGAGGTCCTGGGAAGGGAAACGGGGTAAAGACCATATTCAGGCTGGCAGAGGAGTCAGGGGCAAACACCCTTGCTCTTGTTGACGGCGATCTCATGAGCATATCACCCGGCTGGATAAAGGTCCTGACAGAGCCGATTGAGAAGGGTTATGACCTGGCAGTTCCCTATTATGAAAGGCACAAATACGATTCTGTGATAACCAATCACATTGTCTACCCGTTCGTCACATCCATGTACGGAACAGAAATAAGACAGCCCATAGGGGGCGAGTTCGGGCTTTCGATGCGGTTTGTCAGAAAGCTTCTCGGCCACCCGAAATTCCCCGAAGGATTTGGAATAGACATCTTCATAACAACCACCGCACTGGTGGAAAAGGCAAGAGTGGCCGAAACAGCGCTTGGGGTAAAGAGTCATGCCAGCACAAAGGAGTACTCTGAATTTGAGAGGTATCTTGTCCCCATGTTTAATCAGGTTGTATCAACTCTGTTTGACCTGACTCTTTACAACAAGGAGAGGATAAAGAACATATCAGGAATAAAAAACGTTTCGAGGTTCGGGAAAATAAGAGGCGGCTCTGTCGGGGAGCCGGTTGTGGACAGGAAGACCCTTTTCAGAATATTCCAGAAGGAGTATGACAGAATGATGAGGTCTGACATCCTTTCTGACAAGACAAAGAAGCAGATAAGCAGTGTGATATCCGGTTCTGCGGGAAAGACAATAACAAAAAGCTTTCTGAAGCACACTGCCAGGGACATGCTGAATTACATAAGGCAAAGGCTTCGCGGAGAGGAAGAAATTATGAGGCCCGATATACTTTCAGAGGAAACCAAGAGGGAGATAAGGGAGTTTATATACGGGGACAGCGCACAGATCATTCCTGTAGACACCTGGGTCAATGCTGTTTTTGATGCTTTCAGACACTACAGAACCCCGTCAAAAAGAAGGGAGGCGATTGATGTGCTCAGGCTGGTGTGGATGGGCCGCTTTTCCTCATTTGTCAGGCAGACAAGGTTCATGGACACAAGGGATGCGGAATGCATGATAAGGGGCCAGGTCGGGGTTTTCAACCAGAAGAAGGAAGAGGTCATGAGGAATTTCTGATCATACCGGATGCACAGGCACAGAAGCTTATTAATAGATTTGGATTATATCTATTAACCAGAAACCAAAACACCTGATGGCAGCTCTGTCTCCGGGCCGGTGGTCTAGTTGGTTAGGACGTCCGCCTCACACGCGGAAGATCGGGAGTTCAAATCTCCCCTGGCCCACCTATCTCAGGCATTTCATGCAGACATTGGGCCTTCTTGTGGCCATTAGTTTTTTTGTTGCCTTTTTGTAATCACTGAGGCATTTTTCCGAGCAGAAATGTCTTTTATGCTTCCCGACAAGGCCATACACCTCAACATCCTCTTCAACCCCCCTCCCTTTCTCTATTCTGGCCCTGCAAAAGCTGCATCTCCTTGAGAAAAACATAGTATGTATTTCTTGTTCCATCTAAAATAAGTTAGGGCGCTGCGCTGCTTTGCAAAGTATAACAGTGTCATATCCACTTCACCAGCCCACGTCAACAATATAAATAACAAGTTAAATGATTCTTATACCCAAACAAACACCGGTCTGAACCAAACCGTATGGGCCTGTGGTCTAGTTGGTTAGCTGCCTTCCCAGGGGAGGGGGACCCAAAAAGGACGTCGCCTTGACGTGGCGAAGGTCACCGGTTCGAAATGGAACTGAGCATGATTCCCGTCAGGAAATCCGCCGCAACCTCCAGGAGATTCCGGTCAGGCCCATACGAAAACCTGAAATATCCGCAGAAAGAGAGACCTTCGGCGGGCCCTGCAGAATGCCTGAGCTGGCCTACCCGTCCGGGCTTAACCAGCAGCAACCCGGCAGATTTTCTTTCGGATAGAAAAAGCAGTCTCCTGCAGAACCCCCGGGCATGCAGATGCCCAAAAGCCCGACAGGCCGCAGAAACAGCCTGTTATGCAATCATCGACCTGCACAGTTTTCTCCGTTTTCCTTCCGAGCTGGCGGCTGGCATTCAGAATCACCTGATACTATCTGGGTTTTGTCAGGATATAAACCGAATGGAAGGGAGCTGTTCCATCTGTTCCGGCAGGCCGATAAAATTTTAAACCCCGTCTCCAAAAACCAGTCATGCCACAAACAAGACTCCATGTTTTTGTCCATGGCAATGTGCAGGGCGTATTTTTCAGGTCCAGCACAAGGGACTTTGCAAGGGCTCTCAGCCTTAAGGGGTGGGTGAGAAACCTCCCGGACGGCAGCGTGGAGGCCGTGTTCGAAGGCGAGAAGAAGAATGTGGGAAGGGTTTTGGAATACCTGAAGAAAGGCCCGCCCGGTTCCTCGGTCAGCCGGGTGAATGCCAGGCAGGAAGACTATAAAGGAGAGTTTGAGTCCTTTGACATCATATACTAATTTAAGCGCCGCGCTTCAAATATTTTTCATGTCAGCAGCTCCCCTTGACCCAGAAAATATGATGTTTTACCTGCTGGTTCTCCTGGCTTCAACCCTTCTGCTCCTGTAGTAGGGCCTCTGTCGGAATCCTGATGAGATACAGGCCGACAGCATGAAATCAATCAGAGCAGCAGGATGCGCCATGAGCAGCAACCAGAAAACTGTTATAAAGAAAACCACCAATATTAGGGGTAACATGGACTACAAATCAATGGAAGACAAATGGAGAAACCGATGGGATGAGGCAAGGCTTTTCGAGGCCGAACCAGACAAGCGAAAGAAATTCTACATAACAGTGGCCTATCCCTACCCTTCAGGGGCCATGCATGTGGGTCACATAAGAACATACACCATGCCCGATATCATGGCCAGGTTCAAGAGAATGCAGGGGTTCAATGTTCTTTTTCCAATGGCGTGGCATGTTACAGGCACCCCTATAATAGGGGCTGTGAACAGGATGAAGAGCAGAGAAAAAAAGCAGATGCATGTCCTGAGGGAGGTGTTCAAGGTCAGGGAAACTGACCTGAAGCAGATGAACACCCCCATGAACTTCGCGCGCTATTTCATAGAGAACCATTACATAGCAGCTATGAAAGCCCTTGGATTCTCAATAGACTGGAGAAGGCAGTTCACCACAAACGATCTCCAGTATCAGAGGTTCATAGAATGGCAGCACAAAATTCTTTATAAAAAAGGCCTTGAGAAAAAGGGGTTGCATCCGGTCAAGTGGTGCACTGCTGACAAGAATCCTGTGACCACACATGACCTGCTTGAAGGCGAGGGAGCTGAGATACAGGAATTCACGCTGCTGAAATTTCCCCTTGACAGCAGAAAAAGGGCCAAAGAATATCTGGTGGCTGCAACCATGAGGCCTGAGACTGTTTTCGGGCAGACCAATCTCTGGGTGGCTGATGCGGAATATGTAAAGGCCTCTGTAAATACCGAAAAGGGAAGTGAAACATGGATAATGAGTCCGGAGGCCCTTGAAAAGCTCTCGTATCAGAAGGAGGGGGTGAAAAAAACAGGGACAGTCAGCGGAAGGCACCTCATAGGAAAATACGCGCATGCCCCCGGGATAAACAGAAAGATTATAATCCTCCCCTCGGAGTTTATAGACCCTGACATGGGAACAGGCATAGTGACGTCTGTCCCATCAGACGCCCCTTATGACTGGATAGCTCTTAGGGACATACAAAAAGACACCGCGCTGATGAAGAAGTACAAGCTCCCGCAGCACATGGTGAAATCACTAAAACCAATACCCATAATAAAGACAAAAAGGCTCGGTGACATGTCCGCCCTCGCAGTGAGCGAGCGCATGGGCATAAAGAGCCAGCGGGACAGGAGCAAGCTCGAGGAGGCCACGAAGATTGCCTACAAGGAGGGCTTTCACAGAGGCGTCATGAACCAGAACTGCGGCCCGTATTCGGGAATGAAGGTTGAGAAAGCCAAGGAAATGGTCAAAAGGGACATGATTTCCAGGGGTATGGCTGACACCATGCTGGAGTTCTCCGAGCCTGTTGTGTGCAGGTGTGGCGGAAAGGTTGTTGTGGCCAGGACAGAGTCCTGGTTTATCGACTACGGCAACAAGGAATGGAAGAAGAATGTGCTTGACTACGTGAAAAAGCTCCCCTTTATCCCTGAAGGGGCAAGAAAGGATTATATTCACACCATAGAATGGCTGGAGCAGTGGCCGTGCGTGAGAAACTTCGGTCTCGGGACAAAACTCCCTCATGATACCAGGTTTATAATAGAGCCCCTGTCTGACTCCACTATTTATATGGCATACTATACCATTGCGCACAATATACTGAAATACAGGCCGGGGCAGCTCACAGAAGAGTTCTTTGACTTCGTCATGCTTGGAAAAGGGACCCTGCGTTTGGTTTCAAAGAAGACCGGCATCCCGGAAAAGGAATTAAAGGACATGCAATCCTCTTTCCAGTACTGGTATCCC
>CAZCSS010000064.1:0-5229 GCA_964501515.1 uncultured archaeon | reverse complement strand
ACCGTGGGATTCAACCCGGATAGACGCAGAGAAAAAACTGCTCAGTGACTACGGGCTGAGAAGAAAGAGGGAGATACGCTCTTCCGAGAGCATGCTCAGGAGCTTCCGGAGAAGAGCCAGGGAGCTCATTGCCATCAAAAACCCGGATGAAGAAAAGATTCTTCTGGACAAGTTGAAGAAGCTTGGAATAATCACAAAAAACAACCCCACGGTAGATGATGTCCTGGAGCTTAGTGTTACAGACATTCTGGACAGAAGGCTGCAGACCATTGTCTTCAGGAAAGGCATGGCAAGCACAATAAAATCCGCAAGGCAGAGGATTGTTCACGGCCATGTTCTGGTAGGCGGCCGCAGGATAAATTTTCCCTCTTACATGGTTCCTGCTGCTATAGAAAAGGATGTAAAAATGATTGGGAAAGGAGGCAAGGCATGAGCATCCGGGAGAGGACAGGAGACAAGTGGGGCATCGCTCATATATACTCGTCCCAGAACAACACCATTGTCCACATAACAGACATAACCAGAGCAGAGACCATATCCAGGGTTTCCGGCGGCATGGTCACCAAAAGGGACAAAGATAAGGGAGCGCCCTTTCCCTCCATGAACGCTGCCAGGAAAGCGGCCGCTGATGCAAAATCCAAGGGCATCACAGGCGTCCACCTGAGGATTCGCGCGCCCGGAGGGAACAAGAAGAGGATGCCCGGGCAGGGTGCCCAGCCCGCCATAAGGGCAATAGTAAGGGCCGGTTTGAGGATAGGGAAGATAGAGGATGTGACACCAATTCCCCACGATTCCACCCGCAAGGCCGGGGGCCGGCGGGGGAGAAGGGTCTGACATGTTCCATTCCAAAACAACGGAGGGCAGGAAAGGCAGAGACCTCCTGTAATGTTCTATGGCAAAAGGACACAAGCCTGTTGCTGGTTCAAGAGCATACTGGCCCAGGAAAAGGGCAAGAAGGGTTTATTCCAGCTTTACTTCTGCTCCTGCAAAAGATAACCCTGTTCCGCTGAGCTTTGCCGGCTACAAGGCCGGAATGACCAGCGTTGTGGTGGTTGAGAAATACAAAGGCCCGAGGAATGTTGAGCTTGAGAGGGATGCTGTGAAGCCTGTCACGGTCCTGGACTGTCCCTCCCTGATAGTGTGCGGGATAAGGGCGTACAAAAAAACAGCATACGGCCTTAGAAGCCATGCCACGGTGTGGAGCGAGTCGCTTGCCAAGGACCTTTCCAGAAAGCTCAAAACCCCGAAAAAACCTGCCACAAAGGAGGGCATTGATAAAATCGAAAAGAACATGGATATCATATCTGACGTGAGGCTTCTTGTTCACACAAAACCCAGGGAATCTGGTGTCAGGAAGAAGAAACCTGAGATATTTGAAATCCCCCTCGGAGGGCATCCCAGAGAGAAATGGAAATACGCCAGGGAAAAGCTCGGAGGCGAGCTTCGCGCTTCTGATGTGTTCCAGGAAGGCGAGCTGGTTGATGTAAGGTCTGTTTCCAGAGGGAAGGGATACACAGGCCCTGTGAAAAGATTTGGTATAAAGGTCAGGCCTAGAAAACATGAAAAGAAAAGAAGGCATGTGGGAGTCCTCTCGCCCAGGAATGTGGCCAGAGTCCTTCCGGGAAAGATTGCCTTCCCTGGCCAGCACGGTTTTCATACAAGAACAGAATACAACAAGAGAATAATGCGGCTTGGAAGCGGTGCTGACACCAATCCCAGGGGCGGCTTCCTTAATTACGGCCTGGTGAAAGGGGATTATATCCTGCTTTCAGGCTCTGTTCCAGGGCCGAAAAAAAGGCTGATAATGCTGAGAAAGGGTATTCGTTCTTCAGGAGAACCCCGCAGGCCTGAACTGAAGCAGGTTCTGACCCATTCCCAGCAGGGTGTTTAGGTGTTTTATGTCTGGTTATTCAGGAACCCTGAAGGACATGCTTCTGCTGTACAAACACGTCCAGAACGAGGAAGCAGACGGACTGCGCGATTTTTTTGTTTCTGTTCAAAGCGGCGAACACGTACCCTTTGACTACATACCTGAAAGGGTGCATCCCCTTGTCAGAGATTACATAGAAGACTGGGACAAAAGCCCTGCGGAAAAAGAACATGTGACGAAAACCCTGCTGGCAAGGCTTTTTCTTAGAACAGAGTTTATGCCCGCAAACCCGCATAACCGGTCGTTCGTCAGGTACCCTGACGATCTTTACATGATAATGGACTCGCTCAAGGACGAAGAACTGCACGATCTTCACTCCTTTCTGCAGGACAGGCTCCTTTCTGAATATCTTGAAAAGAGGATACTGGATTTTGTTGATTTCTTGTACACGTATGTACGCAAAAACAACGGGTCTGTGAAAACATTCAGATTCCTGTCAAGATATTACGCAATGATGGAAAATTTCTACAACATCGCTCTTTACTTTCCTGCCCCTGAAAGGGAAAATCTTCAGTAGCTTTCATAAAAGAATGTGTCAAGGAAGAACACGCCTGTTGATATTGTGAGTATAAGGGCGAGTATCAGGATAAATGCCAGGACAGGGTCAAGCCTGTTGGCAAGAACATAATATACCCCGTAAAGTTCGAGGGCCATTGTTATAAGCACAAGCCCAAACGCAATGGCTTTCTCCCTGTTGCCGTATGTCCTCTCCCTCAGATGACGGCGCCTCTCAGCCCTTGTCCACCCCATGAGTATATTTTCTTTCAGCAGAATAAAAACTATTTTGCCTGTTTTTGTTTCCCCTGGGATTTTCCAGTCATCCTTTCCTTCTTGTCGTAATATTCAAACCCGTGGACAACGCAAAGCCTGAAGGGCCTCCTTCCCTGCCTTCTGACCTCAACCAGTCTGAGGCCGCACTTGCTGCAGGTTCTGTCAATGGTCGTGAGGTATCCTGCTCCGGGAAGGGGATAGGAGTTTTTGCATTTTGGATAGTTCGTGCATCCCACAAACCTCTTGCCTGTTTTGTGGGAGTGGATTATGTGGAGTCTGCCGCTCCTGCACTTCGGGCATTTTCCAACGGTGTGTATATCCTCCTCATACTCCTTCACTGCCTTAAGTATATCCCTGCCGATATCCTTTTCATGTTTCTTGAACTCCTGCAGTATCCTTTCCAGTTCCTTTTTGGCCCTTGAAACAACCTCCTCGCCCTTCTCTCTGCCCATGATGATGCTGTTCATGTCCTCCTCAAACCTCTTGGTAAGGTCAACAGACACTATTTCAGGGCAGTGCTTCTGCAGGGCCTCTGTCACGGCCTCCCCGAGTTCTGTGACCTCTATTGAACGCCCCTTTATGTAATTCCTGTCGTAAAGTGTCTGGAGTATTCCTGCCCTCGTGGCCTTTGTCCCGAGATTCAGGGCCTCCATTTCCTTTATTATCGAGGCCTGGCTGTATCTCGGAGGCGGCTCGGTTTCCTTGTCTATTATGCTTATGTCAGAAACCCTTGCAACATCCCCCCTGTTCATGTCATGAAGCGCCTGCTCCTTTACCCTCGAGTACGGCCCGTAGAACTCCAGCCACCCCCTTTCCACCGTGGTTATGCCGTGGGCAGCGAAAAGTTCATCATTCACGTTTATCAGAATCCTGACCTGCTCCCTCACGGCAGGCTCCCCAAACACTGACAGGAACCTCCTTACTATCAGGTCATACACCCTCTTTTGGTAGTGCCCAAGCCTCTTGGGCTTCAGCCCGGTGGGAAATATTGCAGGATGTGCGGGGTCGTCTTTCCTTCCTTCGTTTGGCTTCAGTTTGCCCTGCAAGAGCTTCTGGCAAAAGCCGGAATACTCCTTTTGTCTGGAGAGTCCTGAAAGGATTTTTCTGAACCCCAGTTTTGCCGGAAGCTTCTGGGAGCTTGTTCTGGGATATGAAATCAGGGCATGCTCATACAGGGACTGGGCAACTTCGAGCGTCATTTTTGGTGAATAACCGAACAGGGAATAGCTCTCCCTCTGAAGGGTTGTCAGGTCAAAGGGGAAGGGCGGCATCTCTTTTCTTTTGCTTTTTTTCACTTCCTGCACAATACCGTCCCTGAAGACCTTTCCCCGCATGCATCTTTTTAGTGCGGCTTCGATATCGCCTTTTTTCCAGAACTTGTCATTTATGTGCAATGCCTTTATTTCCTTCTTGTTTATGATCCCTTTGAGTTCAAGAAGCCAGTAGGGAACGGGTTTGAATGCCTTTATTTCCTTCTGCCTCTTGTTAAGCAGCATAAGTGTAGGCCCCTGGACCCTCCCTGTGGAGAGCACCCAGTACCCACCCACGTGTTCAAGTGACAGCGTGAGCGCCCTTGAGAGATTTATGCCGAAATACCAGTCCAGGTGGTGCCTGGTCAGGCCGGCTTCTATCATGGGGAAGTCCAGATGCTTGGACATGTTTTCATAGGCATCTACTATGTCTTCCTGTGTCAGCGTGGAGAACTTCATCCTCTTTCCGTCATTCTGCTTGAACAGGAATCTGAATATGTTGTACGCTATGACGCTGCCCTCAACGTCATAATCTGTGGCAGATATGAACTCCCCGGCCTCTCTCACCAGGGCCTGTATGTTGCTGTAGTACTTTTTCGCCCATGCATTGGCCTTTCCCTGGAATGTGGGTTTCCATTCTGCTGCGAAAACAGGATATGTCCACTTTGAATTCTTTCCTGGGTCTGAAAGAACGAACAGGTGACCCACAGCAGGAACAACCACCACGCTCTTTCCCGAGCGGGTTATTCTGTAGTAAGGGGCATTGTTCCTTTTCATTTGCTGGATTTTTCCGTCGGTAAGGGCCTCGGCTATTTTCTTTGCTGCAGACGGCTTTTCTGCAAGTATGAGCGTGTATGACATACCCATCTCAGAATAGTTAATCTGACAACCTTTAAATGTGTTCCACCAAAATGTTATCATGGCCCAGCCAAGCTGCAGAAAGTGTCCTTATTTTGACAGGAAGCTGAAAGACACCCTGGTTAAGGGGTCTGTTATAGTGGGGTTCTGCAGGCTCAGGCAGATGCATATAAGCGATGTCACCATAAACAGGGAGCACTGCAAGGACAGGGCTGTTATAAATGTTCCTGGAGAAGCCGGCAGGCAGCGCTGACTACACAAACGCGTTTTTGTAAAGGTTCCATGTCATTATGTACTCTGCATGAGCCCATCCCAGTGGAATGGTTATATATGCAATACCCTTCCTGAACATGGGATGCTTTCTTGCATTTTCTATCAGCACCATTCTGTCCTTTCTTATTATCCCGGCTTCTGTGAAAT
>CAZCSS010000063.1:0-5243 GCA_964501515.1 uncultured archaeon | reverse complement strand
CACGCAGCAACAGCAGACTCCGCGACCAGCGCTGACTCAGCCACAACAGCCGACTTAGCCACAACAGCCGACTTAGCCACAACAGCAACATCCTCTTCCTCTATTAGCTGCACTGACTGCGTCGGAGGGAATGAAATAGACGAGGGAAGTTTGAACTGCCAGGCAATAACAGGGAGTTCTGACCTCTGCGACGGGAACGACGCCGTGGGCGTGACAGACTGCACTTCCTGCGACTCCAGATTCATCAATGTGGGAGAATCAGGCGACAGTATACAGGACAACACCATAGACTCGTCAGAGATAGAGGACGGCTCAATAGGCAGCGCTGACATCAACTCAGGCCAGGTCCAGAGAAGGGTTTCAGGTTCATGCCCCACAGGCCAGAGCATAAGGACGGTCAATGCTGACGGAAGTGTTGCATGCGAAACAGATGACATCGGCACAATACCATGCTCCCTGAGCGGTTCATACTACCTGGGAACCTGTCTTTCATGCACAGCAGGATGCAATACCTATGAAGATGTTCCTATGCTTAACTGCGACGGGACAAAACTCACGAGCATAACCAAGGTGCGTTGTTGCACAGAATGCTGGACAGGCTGGTAACCCTGCCAGCCCATCTATTGAAGAGCTTCTGAACCGAAGGCCTGAGAAACCGTTTCTCACCACATATCCAGCAGGCTACATCTTTATGAAGGCCTCTTCGTTTGGATAAACAGTCACGCCGTCAGAGGATATCTTGTACGGATGGAGCTTTTCCGAATGGGAGGAACCCCTGATTTTCCATATCTGGATTGCGCGGGAGAATGTGGACTGAAGCCGTTCATAATAAAGGACCACGACAGAATCGGCCACGAATTCCTCCACCCCGTAACGGGATATGCCGGTCTTCCCGTGCACCATCTCGGACACCATCATGGCATTGCATCCCAGCTTTCTCAAAATCATGGAAAGATTGAATATCATCCTCCTGAGTTCCATCTCATCCTTTACGTGAAGGCCTATTGCAGACACGGAGTCAATGACCACTCTGGTGGCCTTTATTTCCCTCACAGTGGACTCCAGTATGTTAAAGACATCCTCTATGTGATAGGGATCATACCTTATGAAAGAGAATCTGCCTGATTTCTCAAGCCTGTCAATGTCCCAGCCAAAGCATTTGACATTCTCCTTTATTGATTCAGCGGGTTCCTCAAAGGACAGGTACACGCCGTTCTGGTTGAACTGCATCACTCCGGTATAAATGAATTGCATGGAGAATATGGTTTTTCCCACACCGCTCGTTCCTGTAAGAAGCGTGAGCTGATTCTTCGGGATTCCGCCGCCCATTATGTCGTCAAGACCAGGTATGCCGGTTCTTATTCTTTCCTGGGTCCACTGCGCATTTTTTGGCATGTCCCGGGTTTGCTGTTGCCCCGGGGGCTTGCTGGCATTTTCCTGCATATCGCGTCTGGTTTTCACAATGTCCGGGGTGCCGGGTTCTTCCATGTGAATATATTGATGCTGTTCTATAAATTACTTATTCAGCGCAAACTGGGATCGGTTTCTGCCACGAAAACGCAGCACTTGTCCCCCTTTGAAATGCATTCTGTCTCCACGCACTCTGCATCCCTGCTAAGGATTATCGAGGCCGCCCCTGCGATTGTTCCCGCAAGGGAAAAACAGCCGCATGTTTTCCTCTTCCTCTTCATGGCATTGTAGCTGTTCCTTACGGTTACCTTGATGTTGCTTTTGTCTATGCTGATCACATCAAGATTGCCGTAACCCATTACATTCCCCACCTTTTTAAGCTCGGAAATAAGCCCGGGCCTGAAGAAGACGTTAAGCCTGGAAAGAAAGAAATGCCTCATCACATCCTTCCTTATGTTCCTTGACACATTGTTCTTGGACACAGCATATGATATCTCCTCTGTGTCTTCCCTCCCAATAACCCTTTCGAAGTCATCTTCTATTGAAGCAGGCATGCCTCTCGGGTATATCACTGAACTTACTCCGGCGGAGAACACCTCTCCTTTTCGTGGGTCATAAAGCAGCAGGGAAGATGTCATGCTTATCGTGCTGGTTTTTTTCTCCCTTGCTAACGCCAGTGACTTCTTGAACTGTATTTCAAACTCGCAGAATTCATCACCCATTGAAGCGCATCGGAGTTCCCTGCATATCGCCTCTTTACAAAGCACTGCCTGAAAGAGTGCAGCAAGTATGCCGCACATCTCGTAACATACAGGGGAAGCAGAGACCTCATAGGCAAGGGCATTGTAGCAGTTCATTACTCTCACTCTCGCATGTTTGCTGTCCATTTCCAGAAGATGTGCAGTACCAAGACCCCTTTCAGGCACCTCCTTCAGCAGGTCAATGGCCTTTTGCATGGGGTTCCCCGAGCGGATTTCAGCAAGCGCTGCAAAAACAGGCGTGAAGAACCTGACGGCGTTTCTGTAATATATGTCCCTTGTTCTTCTTACCCCCGCCAGCCTTTCGAACGCCTGCTGCCTGCGGGATGTGGACATCCTGCTGTATGACATGGAGTTCATTTCCTTGAAGAACATCTCTCCTTTGTTGTTGAGAAACAGGTTCAGTTTTCTCATACTATATTTATTCTTTAAGAAAGAAATAAATCTTTACACAATCCAAACAGTGTTCGGGTTCAACCCAGTGGTATGTATGGAAAAGCGCGCAGAGCTTAGGAGGCTGAAGAGCATGCTAAAGGAGCTTGAAAGCATCAGGGGCAGGCATACCGAACTCGTTACAGTGTACATCCCGGCAGGATACAACATCACTAAAGTGGCCGAGCAGATAAGGTCAGAGCAGTCAACAGCAATGAACATAAAGTCCAAGACCGTGAGGAAGAACGTGATGGCCGCCTTGGACAAGATATCCCAGTTTCTGAAGGGTTACAACAAGACGCCTGAACATGGAATGGCGCTGTTTGCAGGGAATGTTTCTGACAGAGAAGGCGTCTCTGACATAGAGCTCTGGGTAATCGAGCCTCCCGAAAGGATCAAAACCCGGCTGTACAGGTGCGACCAGTCCTTCGTAGTTGATCCTCTCAGGGACATGGTGAGAGAAAGGGAGATATACGGAGTTATTGTTCTGGATCAGCAGGCTGCCACTGTTGGCATTCTTAGGGGCAAGAAGCTAGAGGTTGTCAAGAATATGGATTCTATTGTCCCGGGCAAGACAAAAGCAGGCGGCTGGTCGCAGGCAAGGTATGCCAGGATAAGGGAGGGCCTGCTTAATGATTTTCTCAAAAAGATAGGAGACGTGGCCTCTTCCAGGTTTCTTGAAGAAAAGGATCTCAGGGGCGTGATAATAGGCGGACCTGGCCCGATAAAGGAGCAGTTCGCTGAGGGGGATTTTCTTAACCATGAAATTAAGAAGAAGCTACTGGGCCTGGTGAGCACGTCATATACAGGAGAGCATGGCCTCATGGAGGCTGTTGACAGGGCAGAGGAGTTAATATCAGAGGCCTCTGTGATACATGAAAAGCACGTCCTCGAGAGGTTCTTCACAGAACTGGAGAAAGACTCGGGTCTTGCGGCTTACGGATTCAGGGAGGTGGTGCAGGCTCTGGAGGCAGGGAATCTGGAGCTTCTTATAATCTCTGAAGGCTTTGATTTTGTAAAGGCTGATTTCGAGTGCGCACAGTGCGGGTTCAGAACCACGAAAATTCTGAACAAGTCCCAGCTTGACTTACAGCATTGCCCTGAATGCAACAGCAAAATGGATGTCAGAAAGGAGCATGACCTTATGGAGGAACTCATAAAGAAGGCCGAGGAGATAGGCTCAGCGGTTGAGGTGGTTTCAGCAGAAACCCAGAAAGGGGAACAGCTCAATGCCCTGGGAGGGATTGCAGGGATTCTCAGATACAAGGCAGAGTGATTCCTGAAAAGGTTTGCATCCAGACTTTCTGGACAAGAGGAAGAGATGCTCACAAGCGATGTCGATGCCACTGTTGTCTCCAGAAATTTCCATATTCCCTTCAGACAAAGGCCTGCTGACCTTGAGACTCTCGGCCACTTACGGGAGTTCAGCAGAAAATGGGGAATTGCAAAATACCCTTGAAACAAGACAGCTATCTGATTTCGCTGACCTGCCCCTCCAGTTCCTTTCTCATCCTTTCTCCCTCATCCCTGTCAGAATACATGTCCAGTCTGGCGGCCAGGGAAAGCTTTGCTGCCACCAGCCGTGCGGCCTTTCCTTTGGAGTCTTTCGGGGCCTTCTGGACAAGCGGGTGACCGAACAGGATCCCGTATTTCGGGGCCTTTCCCTCCCCCTTCAGATGCCTGAACAGGGCTTTTTCCGCTCCCAGCAGCTGGATTGTGGAAGAGGGCATTCTGGATATCTTCTCAAGACCACCCGCAAGCTGAAGGAGCCTTGCTGCCAGTACAGGGCCGGCCACCCCTGACATGTTGGGTATGGTCTGTTTGCAGAGCTCCTCCACATATCTTATCAGTGATTTTCTCCTCCTGAAAAGGTCCAGAACGCAGGAGGCCATGGCGGCCACCTGTTCGAGGTCCTGCTCCGAGAAATCCATGCCAGATGTCTTGTCAGCGAGCTTGTCAATCTGCCTGTCCCCGGTTTTCCTTGCCCCTTTCGAGGCTATGTCAAGAAACTTCTCATGCGAGGTTACAAGTCTGGCCCCCTCAGGGAAGTAGAGCCCGTACCACTCTCTCACCCTCTCGAGAAGGGTGTTGGAAACCCTGTCAATCTCATCCAGCATCCCGACGGCGTTCATAAGGATTTTGTCTTTTTTGACTCTCCTGAGCTCCTTTTTTGTCATTTCAACATTGACCCTGGACAGCAGCTCGTTTATCTCGGCCTGCGAGCTTGCCCATCTTAGTTTTATTGCAATCCCCCGGAAACCGGACTGCAGGGTTTCCTTTCCGATGTGATCTTTCTTGGTGGTGCAGAACATCCCCTCCAGCTCAATCTCTTTGTCCCATATCACTTCCTGGATTCCCTTTTTCTTCATTTCCTCGATGAGATCTCTTTCCTCAGGGAGAATCTCTCCACTCCGGATTTTCTTGAGTTTGTCTGCCATCACTTCTGGCTTTTTCGGGAATAGCCTGTGGCCTATGAGATTCCCCTCGGAATCAAAGGCAAAGCTTCCCATGAAGTTGCTGGCTATGAATGCTCTCATATTATCCTTTGCAGATATCAATCCTCTGGAAAGGTATTCTTTGAAATGTTTATGCGGGAGGGAGGATAATAACAAAAAGTGCGATGCGCGAACTCAGTTGAACCGT
>CAZCSS010000062.1:0-5257 GCA_964501515.1 uncultured archaeon | reverse complement strand
GTTGAAGGCCAGCATCAGTCCTTTTCTGAAGGGCGCATGGCCCATGGAAGCATAGTATGCAGTTGAGCCGAAGGGGGTGGAAACAAGGAGGCCGTCCCCGATATATTTTCTGGCCGGTCTGTCTGAAAGAGAGAGAGTGAATCTCAATGATTTGTAGGGAAGCTTGTTCCGTATCTGAATCTCGTTGAGTCCTGTGAGACGCTTTCCGTTTAAAAGAGCCTCGATCTTTTCATGTTCCTGTATTTTGTAATTGCCTCCTTGTACGGCATTGAGGACACCTGGAAGGTTGCCGGGGGTATAGGTTACGCAGTTGCCGTGGGAGGGGGTTTTTCTGACAGGAATTTTCGGAATTCCAGGAAATTTCCTTTCAGCGGCAAGTATGGCACCGTCCCCACCAAGGGTTATGACAAAATCCGGCTTCAGGCGTGACCTGCTTATCTTCCTTTCCTTCAGGACGCGCTCGATATTCCTGCTGTCAAGTATGGTTTCTATCCAGACTCTCATCGTTATAATATGGTCTGACCTATTAAAATGGCTTTACGGACGGATGGGGTGCCGGGGTGAAGATGATGGACGTGCTCGGGGTGGTATCTATGAGAGTATGTATTTTGAGGGTTTCAGGGATATGAGAGCGGAGTGTTCCAGGCAAAGGCAGACCTCCATGCCTTTTTTTGTATAGCACACGCCATTTGCGACATCTGAACCGCAGATTATGCAGGACATATTTATCAGTTGGTGAGATTTTGTATAACAGTGTTATAAACATTTCTATCGGGAAATATATATTTTGTATCATAACACTGTTATAATCATTCAGAAAGGCCCCAACAAGAAGCCGTATACAACTCACGCCCGCAACAACCAGCCGCCTGGGGAGCATTATTGACTCGCACTGTGCTGTTTTCCACTCTGCGGATTCTCACTTCCACATCCGGGGTGGTGAGACTTCTCCCGGATATGTATATTATATATAATATATATTTTGATTATTATTTTATTTTACACTACTTTCTATATATATTTTATTTTATATTCTTTACAATAAATTTTATATAGAATATATATTTTAATATATATTCACTTTTTGCATTTTCTGTACTCCTGTCTGCAGGGTGAGCCATGGTTCCGCATTTCCGGACATTTGTCAGGCCTCCTGATTGCTGCGCTCTCTTGGTAGCGGTTTTATAAAAGCATTGTCTATGAATTCCCTGGCCTTGTCCAGGCCCATGTGAGTGTATATTGATGTTGTCTCTATTCTTTCGTGGCCGAGCATGCTCTGTATTACGTTGAGCGGAACCCCGTTGTTCTGCAGGTGTGTGGCATACGAGTGACGGAGGGTGTGAGGATGGATTTCTTCGCATTTCCGGACATTTGCAGCTCTTGCTGCTGCTTTCACTATTCTGCGGATATGGCGGTCGGAGAGCGTGCTGTTTTTGCTTCTCCCGGAAAAGATGTAGCCTTCCTTGTCTTTTATGAATGCATTGAGTTCAGACGAAAAGCCAGCCGGTATGGGTACATAACGGTCCTTCTTTCCCTTCCCCTGAACCACTTTGACCACATTATTTATGATGTCAATATCGTCTTTGTGAAGGCTCCTCACCTCTGAATTCCTGAGACCCAGATAATACATGCATTTAAGCAATATGTTGTCTCTCGGGTTGCATTCCGAAACTCTGAACATCTCTGCCATCTCAAGAGGCGAAAGAAATCTGGGAAGTTTTCTTGCCATACATATTTATTGGCCGAATCAGCTAATAAATGTCCGGAAATGTATATTATCGGACATTTTATGAAAACAGCAACATACGGACCCGCCTGATGCGGCTTTATTTTCTGTAGTAAATAAGCACGAATACCACCGGGATTGTGAGAGCAAGGAAGATATAGGACTCCCATTCAGGAAATCCAAGACTATAGAGTTCGATTGAGGCCACTATGAGAAGCGCAAGCGTGAGCAGTATCTTGAGGCGCTCTGCTCTGACCCTTTCGCTGATCTCCTCTCTCGGGGGCAGCTTGAAAACCCTCATAATATAGTTTTAGGGTGTTTTTTGTATAAATAGGGTATAGTCCAAGAGGAAAATCTGCGCTGTTTTGCTGCATATTGGGGAAATGCCCTTCCCACGCAAAAGGGGCGAATTACAGATTAAGATAGTATATCATATCGGGCATGTCGTCGAAGATCACTCTTCCTCTGGACAGAATCATGTACGCAAGCTTTTCGTTTTTAGCGGAGCGGAAAAACAGCCTCTTGGTCTTGGTTCTGCAAAGAATGACATCCTCAAAGGAGTTGTTATGAGGAAAAGAGTATTTAAATCTGTGCCCGCAGTATGCTGAAAGCATATGTTCAGTAGCGCTTTTGTAGTTTGGCTGCAACATAATGTCCGTTTTTGCGGATTCTAATACTCACTTTTTGGCGTCTTTGCTTGCATTCCTGACGGTTTTTGTGTTGTTTTCCGCCAGGCTGCTCTCTATCTGGTCAAACTTCTTTATCATGGCCTCCAGATTGTGTGCTATATCCCAGCCGTCATCGGTCAGGAAAACCTTTTTGATGCGGCCGGTTTTCTCGAAACTGACTATTCCCAGCTGCTTGAATATGTTAAGTATCTTCACGGTGTGGGAGTATGTGCAGTCGCTGTTCTTGGAAAGCACTGTAGCGTATATGGAATCCTTGGTTGTCTTCAATCCAAGAAGGATTCTGGCAGGTTTCTCCCTTAAAAAAAGGTCCTCTAGCACCCGCTTTTGTCCTGCCATGAACAACTCCCTAATTCTCACTGTTTATTTATTGCAACAAGATTATATAAATGTTTAGCATATTTCTTGAAGAATATCTTTTAATAGATTTTTTATATTATATATATTATTTATAGTATTTTATTAAATGCTATTTTAATTATATTTTATTTTAAGTATATTTTTTATTATATATCTTGTATTTGGGTGTTTTTCCGGGTTTTGGGAAAGTGAGAGTTCCGGATGAGATATAACAGTGTTATATTATGATAGAGCAGCAGAACGAAGCGCAAAGTGAGCGAAGCAAAAACGCGGTTATCTGCGCCGCTGTGAAGAATCTGCACCGTGAAATGCAGCAGGAGAATCGAGGACTGCAAGAGTGTGAGAGTGTGAGATACAGCGATGTGCAAAGATGTGCAAGGAGCAGGCGGGCAGGCAGAAATGGGCAACCCACACAGATTTATACAATTCCCTACCCAATATTTATACAGGGTGTTAGTTTGGCTGAAGATAAGAAAGAAGATGCAAAAAAGGATATTTCTCAAAGGAGGGCAATTGTTGACGCTGTAATAAAAGAGCAGCTAGGCAGAAAGAATCTTGAATTGCAGAGAAGAGATCTTACTTGGGACCAAAGAATAGCAGAATTATCAAATCCGGATGTGATACGGCAAATTACAAATGAGGTGATCGAAGAAATACAGTGGCAGGATGAGTATTTCAGAAAAAGTGTTCCTTCGGACACGTTATTTGAGAAAGTAAAAGAAAGGGTGAAGAAACAGATTAGTAAAATGATCACACTGTATAAAAGATATGAACAAGAAGAGGAGCTTGTTGAAAGAAGCCTGTTGGAAATAGAAAAGCGAAAAGAAAGAGATATTGAAAGGATCGAAATAAGCGGTGGTAGTAGGTTATACATTGATGAGGAGAAGAAGAAAATTAAGGATTTCTATAACAACATCAAAAAAAGGAAAAGGGAGATAGAAGCAGAGACAAAACAAAGGAAGATCGAACGTAGGCTCGAGGAAACAGAAGCGGAATTAAAAAAATCCCTCAGAAAAAAGAAGGAAAGGGAAGAGAAAAAGAAGGAAAGGGAAGAAGAGAGATTAGAGAAATACAGAAAATCCAAACTCAGAAGAAAACTCGTCAGGCACATAATACTCCAGGGAAGAATCCCCAGGGCAAAAGGATGGTTTTACACTCATATTGAACAGCTTATCAAGAATCTGATTTTTGTCGTGATAGGAATGATGATTTCTGCCATGCTTGGAAGTGTCTGGTTTCTGATAGCATTTCTTTTTCTGGCTGGGTACTTTGCTATACCGAAGAAGAAAAGCCCTGTTGACAAGGTTATAGAGGATGTAAAAAAAGAGTTTCAGCCGAACATTGAAAAAGACACGAAACTCCTTAATGAAACCAAGAACGAGTCAGAGAGAGAGAAAATACAGAGTCAGTTAAACAACTATTATCACCTGATGGGTAAGGAGATTGAGGCCCGAGTGGGTTCGATATGGAAAGGTGTTGTTTTTGGCGGTGGCCTTACGCTTGCAAAGATTTCCATGAAATTCTTTGCCTTTATGTTATTCACTTTCGCTTTCATAACAAGCAATCTTCCACTTGCAAAACCCATTGGATTGCTCGTTGCTTTCATATTTTACTTCACAATCAAGGAGGGTGACTGAATGAGTAACGGAACACCCCCACAACAGGCACCTTATGTGACATCCACAAGGTCGATACTCACTTCCCTTTTCCAGTCCCTTTTCGGGATATTCATAGCCATAATATTCATCTGGGTTTTCAACTCCACGGTTCTTGGCCTCCTGGCGTTGGCCTTTCTGTTTTACATCCCTTCTATAAGGCAGGAGATAGGGATGTTCCCGAACGCCATCATATTTGCGGTTGTAATGGGTTTTGCTCTGATGCTGGCATTTGAGGGACCCGGAGTGTCAGGCCTCGGCCTTGACCTTGGCGAAGGAGCCAGTCTCTTCAACCCCAGCACATGGAATACCAGCGCCATTGTTTTTGCCGGTTTCTGGGCAATAGCATTTCTTGCAGGGTTGTTTGAGATAGAGTCCCGCCAGGTTATCGGCGTCTTCATGATAGCAATCGCCTTTTTCTTTTTTACTGTTGGGCCGGGAACCCAGGAAGTGGGGTCAGCATTTTTTGGTCAGTGGTGGCCATCAGTCTACCAGTTTGGGGAGAGAACGCTTACTCCTGCGTGGGAAGGCCTCTCCGGTTTTTTCAATACCATATCGCAGGGGTTCAGCCTCCTCACCAATCCCGTGGGTTATGCCACCCAGCTGATGAATGGAACCCATGCCCCCAACCCACAGGGACAGACAGGCTCATATGGTCTGGAATTCATGGCAATGGATGAATCTCCGATTTATGTGGAGACACCCTTTATGATAACCACTGCTATCCAGAACAAGGGTGTTTTTGAAGCTACCAACATAGAGATCTTAATCAAGACAAATATGGATGCCCCAAGAACAGACTCGGAGGTTGACCTTGAACCCAGTCTAAA
>CAZCSS010000061.1:0-5418 GCA_964501515.1 uncultured archaeon | reverse complement strand
TTTACAAATGCGCTCAATGCCATTCGGCAATGCCATTCGGTCTTCTCCTCAAACCCCGCAGGCACAACATACCCCATAAGGACAATCCTGAACTCCATATCCCTCTATAACCAGGGCCGTTCCCAGCATGAGGTCTCGAAGCGGATTGCCAGGAGATTCAGGACAAAAGTCCCGCAGAGGACAATAAGCTCCTGGCTGTCCAGGTTCGGGGATGTGTGCTCATTTTCCAGGCTCAGGGAACAGGTACTCAAGACATGGAATCCAGATGAAATGATACTGTCCCATGACCTCAACCACTCCCGGCTCTACACATACCGGCTCCACAGGGCCAAGCTTGAGCTCACCTCAGGAGAAATCCCGGAGAGGAAGTTCCTCCTCCTGAGGGAATACCTTGAGAAGATTCCCACCGAAAGATTTCCGCACCATATCTTCATTCCAGATAAAGGGAAAGACTCACTCCCAAGGTCATCCCAGCTCAGGTTCAGAACCCTTCCAACCACAAGGAGAGAGAGGAACAACACTGCAAATGTGCTGGCCTCCCTGGCACTGAACCTTGCCAGGACGAACAGGGGGAGGCATGACAAAATCGAGGACTTCATGCTAATCAACGACTCTGTGACCGTTGCCGCTGAAGTGCCGGTTTACCTGACAGGGGACGACATAACGTATTTCAGTAGGAAGGGATTCTCCCTGGGTTTTGAGGGCCTGAATACCCCTGTGACAGGCCACATTGACATCCTGCAGATAAGGAACGGGCTAATACACATCCTGGACTACAAGCCCGGGGCAGATAAGGTGAATGCGGTTAACCAGCTCACTCTCTATGCCATGGCACTGGCAAGCAGGGCAAAGCTCGCTGTTAAAGATTTCAGGGCAGCCTGGTTTGATGAGAGAAATTATTACGAGTTCTTCCCCCCGCATGCCGTGTACAGGAAACGGTGATTACTGAAGGTTCCAGACAAACCTTAAAAACCAGAGGGGCAAAATCCGCTGACCCTGCACACGCTGTGCTTTTTTTGGCCGTTCTCTGAAACAATTTGGGTGAAACCGTGGACTAAAATCCTTGCTTATTGCACAAAGCCGGTTCATGAATTCCTAAAACACTGTCAATAGATCATGAAGCCCCGGGAGGGAATCTCCACGGATAACGGTTTTAACCGTTAATTTCAATATGCCTTTCTTTGGGGTGATACGTAGACCTTTCTTTCGCGAAAGAAAGGGATCCGTGTTTGAACCCCCGACCTGCTGCTCTCCCGGACCGGAAAGACAACCTGCCGGTTGTCATATGCCGCCTCGCGGCAGCGTATTTTCCGTTGATGGTTTTGCGCTCTTGCATGCGCAAAAGGGCCATACGAGGCAGCCGCTCTACCAATTGCCCAACTCGTTTTTCCGTAAACGCTTTTGCATACTTGCTCGGAAAAGGGTTTCTGAGCTACCGGGGCACTTTTATTGTTTGGGTATATATTATTATAAAGGGATTTATGTTGCAGATACATGACCCTGAAAACCAGGCAGCAAAACAGGATTGCATATATTTTCTCAGGGGAGATTGCCCTGGTCACCCTGTCCATTCTGGTTACTGCAAACACAGCGAGGAGTACAAGTGCCCCGGGATTCTCACGCTGGATGACGTGTTTCCTACATATTCATCATCAGACCCGGACGGATAAACAGAATCGGTTCAGGCAGAGCTGCATTGCATTTTTATGTCTTTCTGCTATACAAAGAATTGGTATGTCCTATATCAAAGGATGTGACAGAGAGCAGGGGATGCCCCCGTGCCCGTATGAAAAACCAGAATGCAGGGCCTATGACTGCGGATTCACCGGCAAATACGAATGCCCGAAACCGGTCATTCCAAGAGAAGATGTCCACATAAGCGACCCTTTTCCTGATGAGTAGACGGCTTTGCTCCTAAAACTGAAACACCTGCGTCTGTATGCCACATGCAACAAAAACCCTGATAAAAATACAGCGGGTGAGAACCCGAAGGCCATATTCTTCCTTAACAGTTCCATGCTCTGAGGTCATACCAGGCTCATGCCGCTAAACCGACTTTGCTGCCCCGAACACTTCCTGATAGACCTGCATGCTCACAGAAAAGTGCGTGTAGTGGCCAACCCCCACGCCAATCTCATCGGCCATGTATTTCTGCAATGCAGAGAACGCGTACGCATTCCCCGGCCATGCTGAATACAGGTCATTGGTCTTCATGACCACGTTGAAGTGGAGTTTCTCCTCCACTATTTGGGGGTGGAGTATCACGAGGCAGGGAGAAGATGTTTCCACTCTCTCAGGCGTGAACTTGGCCAGGTCCCTGAAGGGAATCCAGGTATGGAGAACAACCGTCCTTCTTGTGGGATCCTTCTTGAAGATTTTTATCGCCTCTGCCACCTGATCAAGCCTCTGGACCACGCACTTCCCGCCAGATATCCTGTTCACGTATGCCCTGGTTTCATGCTCATCCCCTGTGATATGGGGAAGCCCGGCCCTTATCATGCAGTCCGGATAGTGGCGGAGCCGGGAATAATACGTGTATTCATAACTGTTCTCCTTGTCCTTGGCAAAGCCGTGTATGAGGGACTGCGCATACTCATCTGCCATGCTCCTGGTTATAGGCGCCTTTGCAGAGAGCCTGGGCTCCTCCATGGGATTCTTCACAAGCAAAATCATGGGGGAGTCCTTTGTCCATGTCTGGTATTCAGGCGCCTGGACAAACCTGTTATATCCCCATGACATCATCATCCTGACGGCCTTCTCCCATGCCTGCCCCAGGTTCTGCGCCTTCACTATCAGGGGCTGGTAGGGAACCTTTGGCATCCCCGAATCCTTCTCGTTTCCTTCCTGAATGTCATTCTCCATCAATCCACCTCCTCTGCATCAGAATATCCGGCAGAGCCCCACGCTAACAAGGAGCTTTTTGAACCTCTCCTCTTCCCTGCTCACAGGCTGCCTGAACACAAACTCCTTCACCCCTGCCCCCATATAGGTCAGACTCCTCTCGTCTCCCCCATGTCCCGACCCGGTTCTCTCCTCAAGAGCAGGACATTTTAGAGGGGAATCCTGCTCGTAATCAAGCCGGTTTATCAGCGCTGTCTCGGCCTTTGCAAGCTCCCTTCCGAGATAGGCCGCGTGGTCAAGCCTGGAAACAATGCCTGTATTTATTATATGGTGATAGAGGTCCTCGGCCCTTTTTCCCGCAAGGACCTTTGTTATTCTTCCGTCATTGTCATGATGCTCTGCAATGATTTCATTCCCTTCATAACTGACCATTATAGTGAAATACCCTTTCGGGTCCTGAACCCATTCCCCGACTGGATGAACAGGCACGCTGACGCTTCCCGGCTCTCCTGTTTCCTCTCCGGACGAATCAGGCCGCTCACCACTCTCCGGGCCCCTGTCATCCGGAAACCCCGGCCCCTTCTTTCCCTGTTCACCGCTGCCATCCAGAAGTTCGCCAACCCTTTCCATGACCTTGTTTACATCTGTCTCCCCGGCCATGTTTATCACCTTTATCTGCTTCCTGAACCTCTCTATATCATCCCTGCTCACGTTCTTCAGGACAGGGATCCCTCCCTTTGCCCCGATTATCCGCCCTTCCTCATCCACCCCGTTTTCAATCAGACACTCTATTGCATTATCCACGAAATGACCCATTGACTCCCTGCCGCACATTACCAGATATCTTATCTTCGGATTGCTTGCCAGGTTCTTCACCATCTTCTCCACACCCAGATTCTCTGTTACGCATTTCCCTGCAATAGCCACCCTGTCCATTGGGAACTTCATTCCAACCGAGGACATTGTGCATATTGCCACGCTTGACTCAGGGTTGCCCACCTCATACCTCCCCTCAGCAACAGGCCATGCCCTCCCGGACGATTCAGAAACCATACACAAGTTTTGTTGCTAATTTATTTAAGGATTCATCCCGGAGCATGACCGAAGCAGCCTGAACCCCGGCAGCAACCACAACGAAAGAATTTATACCCTGCCCCGAAATATAATGTATGAGGCACGAGAGCAAGATGCAGCTTCTGTGGGCACTCAGTTTTGTAACGTCAGGGGTAATCTTTGCCATGGCCTTCATATTCACACCATACATAGGGGCTCTTGTCGTGGCGGGTTACATTGTCCTGTACATAGGCCTCTCCTCAGCGTTCCTCATGGTTTTCAGAAGCATGACCAAGATAAACTCAGAGGTTATAAGGAACCTGGAGGAGAGGAAGGCCGAGCTCGAGGAGATGAAGGAAAGCGTGAGGAAGAAGTACTTTAAGAAGAGGATAGACCAGCAGACATTCAAAAAACTTGAGCAGGATTACGAGAGGCAGCTGACTGAGATAGATGCCAAGATACATCAGCTCAGGAAGATCTGAGGTTCAGTTATTCCTGGCCGTTTCCCTGGCCGCCTCCTTGGGCAGCTCAATGGCCATGACCTTGGACTCCCCCTGATACATGGATATCCCGTACACCTGGTCGGCCTCCCTGACAAGGGCATCATTGTGGGATATGACTATGAACTGCGCGAGTTTGGACTGCTTTCTTATCAGCTCAGCCACCCTCTTGGTATTCACCTTATCCAGCGTGGCGTCTGCCTCGTCCAGAATGTAAAACGGCGAAGGTTTGTATCTCTGTATGGCGAAAAGAAAGGCAAAAGCGGCCAGTGTCTTCTCCCCGCCTGACATGCTGTCCATGGAAAGCAGTTTCTTCCCAGGAGGCTGGGCCTTTATCAGCATGCCCGAGTCCATGTTTTCCGGGTCCTCCAGCTCAATCTCAGCATCCCCTCCTGTAAGCTCCCTGTAGACCTCCCTGAAGTTTCTGGAAACCTCATTCATGGTCTTTGTAAACGTGCCCCTTCTCTTTTCCTCTATCCTGCTTATTGTCTCTTCTATCGACCTCTTTTCCTGCGCTATCCTGTCCACCTTGCCTCTGAATTCCTCGAACTCGGTCCTTATGGAGTCAAAGTCCTCAAGGGACTTCATGTTGACAGGCCCGAGCTCCTCAATCTCTCTGATTGCAGTCCTCTCCTTGTCCTTGAGCGTTGAAACCTCAAGGTCAATATAGGGCTTCAGCGCTTCAGGCCCCCCCTCTCCTTTGCCTTTTCTGGCCTTGCTCCATTCTTCCCTGTTCTTGCTCTCCTCCCACTGGACCCTGAGATTATCGAACCTGGCCTCAAGCCTGGCCTTCTGTATATTAAGCCTCCCGATTTCCTGCTGGAGAACAAGCCTTTTCTCATACGCCTCCTTTCTCTCTTCCCTTTCCCTTCTCAGCGACTCGTCTATCCTGACTCGCTCCCTTTCCAGGTCAGCGGTCTTGGTTTTCTGCTCCTTTGCGGCCAGAATCTCCAGCTCCTGGTTCAGCGCCCTGACCTCGGTCTCGAGTTTGCTGACCTCTTCTTCAATCTTTCTTTTTTCGTTC
>CAZCSS010000060.1:0-5484 GCA_964501515.1 uncultured archaeon | reverse complement strand
CGGAAGATTATTTGATGCTGTGTTCGCATTCTCAACGCCAGCATATTTTGACAGGGACATGATTGCAAACTATCTTCATGACAACGGGCTTGGCATATGGTTTTCCAGACTGCTGGGCAGGGCAATCTTCCCGCTTAATGGCATGAAAAAAGCTGCTGCATATGACAGGGCTCTTTATTACGTATTCAATACCTTAAGGAAGGCCCTGAACGGAAGGGTCAGCATCGAGCATCTGTACGATTCAGGCATGAACAAGGACCTGTTCTGCTCGTTCCTGGATGACCTCAGAAGCTCTGATCTCTCCTGCCCTGAAAAACTGCAGGACAGAAAAAATCCGGATACCCCGGTTTTCATGTTCCATGGAAGGGATGATCAGATCGTTCCCGTGGAGCATTCAGAGAAGATTTACAAGACCCTGCTTGACAGGGGGTATAATGCAAATCTTGAGATTGTGGACGGGGACCACTATTTCATGTCTTCTGACGGCATAGGGGAAACAGGTGCGGCCTGCAGGGACCTGCTTGCAAGAAAGTTCAGGTCCTGCCTGGATTCCCTGCACCAGTGAAGCCTATTCTTACATTCCGGCCCATTATTATTTCCCTTGCTTTTTCATGTTTCGCATCGCCGAATGCCACAGACACAGAGCCTGTTCCTGAAAGGATTTCTTTCTCAAACCTCCTGAAAATAGATTCTGTCTTCTGGTCAGCTTTCAGATAGAGGCGGATTTTCTGCCTGACATCAAGTCCGTTCTTTTTCCTCAGCACCTGCACCGAACGCATAAGCTCTCTTACAAGGGCCTCGTCCTCCATGACATTCCCTAGCCCGAGCCTGCCTCCTGGAAAGGGTTTCATATTGCCTGATGGGCGGGCATGGAACCTGACCTCTTTCACGTTCCCCATTAAGCACACCACATCATTCAGGCCCTTCACGCTTTCCCTCACCTTCCTGTTCTCCGGATATACATGAACAGCGTCAAGCGGCCATTTGAGCTTGATTTTTCTATCCTCTCTTGCCGAGTTCATGGCCTCCACCAGACCCCTTGCAATTTCCATTGATTCCTCAAGGCCTGTATCCAGTGCCCTGGCATCCTTTTCAGGCCAGCATTCAGCATGAACAGATACCTTCTCCCTGAAGAAATCCTGGTATATGTGCTCGCTTATGAACGGGGATACCGGGGCCAAGACCTTCACCAGCCTTTTGAGAGTGTAGTGAAGGGCATACTCTGCGCCTGTCCTGTCATTTCCCTTGTACCGCGGAGAGAGCCTGTCTCTCACAAGCTTGACATACCACCTGGAGAGGTCGTTGAGCATAAAGTCAGACAGGTTTGCAACAAGCCTGTGAATCATATACTTTCTTGCGTCTTCGGTGTGCTTCAGAACGCTGTTCACCCTGCTCATTATCCATCTGTCCTCCTTCCTCAGCACGGGCATGGCTGAAGGCGGCCTGGGGGCGTATGCTTTTGCAAACTGATAGACGTTCCAGAACACATTGAAGAGTTTGCTGGTCTCCCTGGCGCTTTCCCAGTTGAAATAAAAATCATCCCACGGGGCGCTTCCCATGAGGTAGAACCTGAGAACATCCCTGCCGTATCTCTTAACCACATCCCCGGGGGTAACTATGTTGCCCTTGGATTTGGACATTTTTGCCCCCTTGGCATCGAGAACAAAACCGTGGAGCATGATGGTCCCAAAAGGTGACCTGCCAAATGTGAGCACGCTTGTAATCATCTGGGAGTTCCACCACCCCCTGAACTGGTCAGGACCCTCTGTCTGGAATGCAGAGGGCCAGAGCCTGCCAAACAACCTGGTTTTTCTTGGGTATTCCAGGGCGGCCCATGTGGACACGCCCGAATCAAACCAAACATCCAGAACGTCCTCCGTTCTCCTCATACGCTTCCCGCACCTGGGACATGGAATAGTCACCCTGTCTATATCGGGCCTGTGAAAATCTATCTCCTTCCTGAGCAGGGCTTTTCTTTTCAGTTCCCTGTAGGAGCCTATCACCTCAAGGGCCCCGCATTCGCATTCCCATATCGGCAGGGGAATTCCCCAGTACCTCTGCCTTGACACGGGCCAGTCCCCGAGATTCTGCAGCCAGTTCCTGAACCTGCTCCCGGCCCATTCAGGCACCCATGTGACCCTGCTGTTCTCCTGAACGAGCTTGTCCTTTATTTCAGTAATCCTGAAAAACCACTGGGGAACGCTTATCTGGATCAGGGCCGAGCCGCACCTCCAGCACATGGGATACTCGTGGCTTATGGTTTCCTTTTTCAGGAGAAAGTTCCTTTCCGACAGTTTTTGTATTATTATGGAGTCAGCGTCCTTGACGAATCTCCCCTCCAGCCATTCCCCGGCATCCCGGGTAAAACTGCCATCCATGCTCACAGGCGAAACCTGCGGGAGGCCTTCCTGCACACCAACCTGATAGTCTTCGGTTCCGTGGCCGGGCGCGGTGTGAACAAGTCCTGTGCCTGCCTCCAGTGTCACGTACCTGGCAGAAGTCACCACCCTGTGCGCTCCCTCGAGGTTCTGTATAGCAGGGACGAGATCCTTCAGCGGATGCTCGTAAAGCATTCCTGACAGGTCATCACCTGAGAAGGATTCCACTTCCCTGTACTTCTTTATTCCGGCCTTCTCCATCACCTGCTCCACAAGATCCTTGGCAATGACATATCTCTCTCCTGAAGGAACCATGACCAGCGAATAGGAGAATCTCGGGTGAACCATTATCCCAGTGTTGGCAGGGAGCGTCCAGGGCGTGGTGGTCCATATCAGAAAATACTCCCCCTTCCTCCCCTTAATGGGAAACTTGACATAAACCGACGTGTCTGAAACAGTCTGGTACTCGATCTCGTTGTAGGAAACAGCAGTCCCGCATCTCGGGCACACATGAACAGGATAAAGCCCCTTGTAAAGCAGCCCCTTTTCATGCGCCTTTTTGAAGGTGAACCATGCGCCTTCTATGTAGCTGTTGTGGAGGGTGACATACGGCCTGTCCCAGTCCATCCACACCCCGAGATTGGCAAATTCCCTGCTCATGACCCCGATGAATCTTGTGGCAAATTCCCTGCATTTCCTTATGAACCTGGCAGCGCCATATTTCTCTATGTCCTTCTTGCTCTCGAAACCCAGATTCTTCTCCACCTGATGCTCTATCGGGGTGCCGTGGCTGTCATATCCCGGCTGGTCCCATACATCAAACCCCTGCATCCTCCAGAACCTAATGTAAGTGTCCTTGATTATCTTGTTCCATCCCGTGCCCATGTGTATGTTTCCTGTGGCGTAGGGCGGGCCGTCGGCAAAGAAAAAGGGCTTTTTTCCAAGCGATGACCTCTTCACTTTACGATAAACATTGTTCTTCCTCCAGAAATCCAGGATACTCTCCTCCAGTTTTTGGGGGTTGAAAGGCTCGAACATGGTCTTCACCTCTTCTTCCTATTTCTTGGGTTTCTGGTTATTAAAAAGCGCATATTCCCTGACATAAGGCAAACCGTGCTGTTTCTTTTGCAGGCAGAACTGAAATCAGGGCCTGTTTCACCCAAAGATCCGGTATTCACCCTTCATAATGAAATAATTTGACGGCAAAGACTTAAAAATCAGGCTGTTTCGCCATGTTCTGCGGCCAAGGGAAGCTCGCGCTGAAGCAGCGTCTTTTGGGGTGACACTTGTCCGTTCCCCCGGCTGCTGCCTTTTCCTGTCAATCGCGGACGCCTTTTATGACAGGTCATTCTGACCAAGAATCTTTCTGTAAATCTTGTCAGCTGCTTCGGGGCAGATAACAGGATTCCCAAAATATCCGGGCGTCTTCTTTGTTTCGAACCTGCAGAGAGCAACTGTGTCAAAATACCTGACCTCATTGACATCTATTATAATAATCTCTTTCGCAATCTTCGACAGGCCTTTTGCAAGCTTCTCTCTCCACGAAACAAAAAACGGGTCCTTCCCCCTTCTTTTTATCAGTCTGGCGTGTTCCGTGAAGTCGCTGTCGCCTGTTGCAAGGCATATGGTATCGATAATCTCGTAATCAGGGCTCAGGAGCATCTCCACGCCTCTTTTTATACCAGCATCAGCGTAGCCGCATCCCTTCTGTTCAAACCCCAGCCCCCTGCTTATCTCTGCCAGATGCGGGTCATGGTCTGAATAAATCCATCTTATCCAGATGTCACCCCTTTTCATGAGTTTGTCAATGGCAATAGAAAGAAAACTGTATACCTCAGACACGCCGTCAAATTCATCAGGATAGGAGATATTATTGGCATCAGCAAGCAGCGCAATGTGGCGACGAGATCGTCCCATATGTTATTTTTAATAACCGCACTAATATTTTTTTCGATTGTTATGATTTGCCTGGGGATTGAAAGCACAGCCCACACTTTTGGTGTGGGCGTTGTGTCTGACAGGGGAGAGGTTCTTTCCAGCGCTGTGGACGCATATATCCCCCCTGTCGGATGGGGGATAAAGCCCGATGAGGCAGGGAAACATCACCGGAAAGCCAGCGGCAATGTCATCGGGAAGGCTCTGGAAGAAGCCGGTATCCGGATGCGTGATGTTGACATTGTTTCCTACTCAGCAGGACCTGGCCTGGCCCCCTGCCTTTACGCGGGCTTTGGTTTTGCAGAAAAACTCGCCATGAAATACAGAAAGCCTCTTGTCCCTGTAAACCACTGCATCGCCCACATCGAGATTGGCAGAATAAAGACGGGTATCAAAGACCCTGTAACGCTTTATGTTTCAGGGGGAAACACGCAGGTCATTGCCTTTGCGGGCGGAAGATACAGGATATTTGGCGAAACCCAGGATATTGGCATAGGAAATGCGCTTGACAAGCTGGGCAGAGGCCTTGGGCTTCAGTTCCCTGCCGGCCCCAAGATAGAGCAGCTTGCCGGAAAGGGAAAATATTTTCCGCTGCCTTATGTGGTGAAGGGAATGGACCTCTCTTTTTCAGGCATGGTCACCAGCTGCATAAACCGCTTCAAAAAGGAGTTCCCGGCAGAGGACATCTGCTATTCCTTTCAGGAGACATGTTTTGCCATGCTCACTGAAGTAACAGAAAGGGCCATGGCGCACACCGGAAAGGATGAGGCCCTTCTCACAGGCGGCGTGGCCGCGAACCTGCGCCTTCAGGAGATGCTGAAGACGATGTGCAAGGAAAGAGGCGCCAGGTTTGCGGTTGTTCCAGGATCTCTTGCCGGCGACAACGGGGCCATGATTGCCTGGACAGGAATATTAATATACAGGTCCGGCAGGGTTCCTGCTGCCTCGGTTGAACCCAGGCAGAGGACTGATGATGTGGATGTTGCGTGGCTATGAGAAAAAGCATCACAGGCCTTCTTCTGCAAGGGCTTTGCTGAATCTTTCAATCTCTTCCCATGTATTTGGGGTGAGTTTTATTCACAGGTATGATTTTAACCTTTTCGGCACAGTCAGCAGCCGGCTAAAAACTATTGTTCTGCCTGTTCTTCTATCCTGTAGACAAGGTCCCCGG
>CAZCSS010000059.1:0-5625 GCA_964501515.1 uncultured archaeon | reverse complement strand
ATAAGAGATACTATAACACAAGGATGGCATCACTTAGCTATCCATTGGAATAATACTGAAGAAAAGTATTTATTCTTTTTAGATGGTGCTGCCGTAACTACTTACGATGGTGGTTTTACAGGTAATGTTCCTTTAATGAATGCATCTAATGTGAAATTAAATCCTGGTTTAAGTCTATTATTTGATGAAGTAAGAATCTATAACAGAACTCTTAATGCAACAGAAATCAGTTGGTCTTATCAGCGTGGTTTACAAGGACTGCCAAGCAATGTTTCAACTGATGGTTTAATTCTTTACTTGCCATTTAACGAAACCTCCGGCAATACAGCAGAGGATCTTAGTGAAGGAGGAAATAATGGAACTTTGTATAATTATAAAACACCAGTTGTTTATAATGCAACTGGCGGCAGGTTCGGAGGGGCGTTTGAGTTCGATGGGGTCGATGATTATGTTTCTTTTGCAAGTGAATTTCCTCAAATAAGTATAAATAAAGACTATACGGTTGAGTTGTGGTTTAAAGCCAATGACTATATTACTGGGACTACTCAGGTAATTCTCAGCGATACAGCAGGGTCTTCTGATAGATTCGCGATATCAATCCTTAATGAAGCTATATTAAGTGGACATTATAATGGCACATCGTTTGGAGACACAAGTAAAAGTGCGTCTCTCAATGACAACCAGTGGCATTTTTTTGTATATGTTCTGAACTCCGGCATTGCATCTGCGTACATGGATGGACAGGAGATATCTGGAACATCAACACCTTTAACGTCAACTACGACAGGAGCTAGAATTGGTTCTCGAACCAATGGTGATTATTTTTTCAACGGCACCATTGACGAGGTCGCAATATACAGCAGGGTTCTCCTCCCTGAGGAAATCCTTGAGCACTACAATCGGACCAGACTCAAATTCCAGGTCAGAACAAACGAGGACGGCTCTAACTGGGGAGAATGGACTGGGCCTGACGGAATGAATACCAGCTTCTATAATCAGAGCGGGCAGACTATTAACCTCACATATAACGGAACAGCAAGCTGGATTCAGTACAAAGCATTGTTCAACAGTAGTCCGTCATTCACACCCATCCTATATAATGTGAACCTGTTAGGGCATATCAACTGGTCAGACTGGTCAGGAAACCTCTCATCAGGGGATCAGATAACCTCACCGGACAATCGTTACATACAGTATAAGGCCGTGCTCTGGACAGATAATTCGAGTTTCACCCCCCTGTTGCATGATGTGAGCATACACTTTACAAATGAAACAACAGACTCATATGGAAACTACCAGTACAGTTATGCAACAGACATCCTTGGCCAGCACACTTTCAGGGTCAATATCTCAACCCCTACAGGCGGATATGCAGAAAACGAGACCACATTCACAGTGTGGGCACCCACGAACGTGACCTACTTCAACACCACGAACTACACCGCTGCGGGGTGTTCTGAGTACAATGTGACTGCGGAATACTGGAGGACTGATCTGAATGAGTCCGTGTATGGAAATATCAGCGTTCTGATATATGACCCGGCCAATACCACTGACAGTGCTGCCAGATACTGCAACGGAACATATACCTGCCTGACAAGCTTCTGCATAGGAAGCGACGTTCTGGGAGGAGTGGTATACAGCATCAATGTAACAGGCCGAAACCAGTCTGCCTATTACAGGAACGCTACCCTGAGCTACAGCAGGCTTCTGGAAACCAAAACCACCGCAGGAGAGATATTTGCATTAAACAGGACAATAACAGATTTCTCATACGGGAATGACTACTCATTCCTCTGGAACGCCACCATAAACAACACCGGAAGGGGAGGGATGTCAGAAATAAACATAACCATCAACCCAGCTGCCTCGGAGATAGATGATGTTGTATTATACAGCAAAGCTGGCTGCGAAAACCTGGAGCCGTTCCACTCATGCAACCAGACATTCAACATAACAATCATGGGAGCGTATATCCCGGGAACATACAAGATATCCTGGAGGGCCAACTGGACGAACAATGACAATACTGTTGACGAGGATTTCTATGCGTATATGTATGTAACCATAACAGGGAACCCCGGCATGTGGCTGTATCACTACAACATAACCGATGCCATCGGCCATGGAAATTATTCAGAATACGTAATGACCATAAACTCCAACGGCTCAACGCATTTGTACGATGTGAATGTGAGCTTTGACAACCATACCATGCCTGACGAGTGGCTGAGCTTTGACGTGAATCACTTTGACGTGATTAACACAGGAGAGCATAAAAACGTAACAGTCAACATCTCTGTTCCTGCCCATGCGTCACCAGGAAACTACTCAGGAATAATAGTGGTTTCAGCAGATGAGCTGAACAGCTCTAACGTAACAGTCAATATAAGCGTTCCGCTCTCAGGAACATGGAACATCTCTCCCTGGAACACCACACAATCAGCTCCGGTAATTACCAACTTCTCCCTTAACGAGCCCGGTGCAGTGTCCAGTTTCACCATAAACAACACAGGGAACATTGACATCAACTTCAGCGTATCATATGACGACTGGGGTTCAACGGATTACCACGGATTCGGAACAGAGCTGTTTGAGGAGGACTACAACATTTCAGGAACTGTTTACAATCCCACAAGCCTCTTTGTGCAGAAGAACTCCACAGGCGTGATACACATATACCAGAAGGGGTACTCCTCACCCCTGAACAATGTAGGCATAATGCTCAACATAACTAATTCCTCCGGCTCACCTGCGTACAGCCCGGCCTATGCCACGTTCTGGATAAAGGATCAGCCGCCTGATATAGATTATCTTGTCTTTACCGTGGATGGCGTCAATCAGAGCTATGCTGAGCAGAACAAGGTTATAACCATCAAGACTGTTGCAAGGGACGATGCAGGACTGAACATATCAGGGGCGTTCATCAATATAACATGGTCCGGAGGATACGAGTCCGGCCAGGCAGACACCACGAACGAGTTCAATTTCTCCGGAGGGCACTATATAGCAATGAACTTTACCTACAACTTTACACCAAGCATAGCAAACACGCATTATGCGTATGCCAATGTCACTGACATCCAGAGCAAGACCACGGAAAGGGGGCCGTTTGCATTCCAGGTATATGGGACAACCAGTTCTGATCTCCTCTCAAATACAAGCTCAATCATCATGGCCAGCATAACCCAATACAACTCAGAAAGCTTTGCCGTCAACTTCACTGCAAACAACACAGGGCTTGTCACGGCGTATTACAATAACCTGACCTTTTCTCTCCCCAGCGGATGGACTGCGGTTCCCGGGTATTACTACTTCGGCAACATGAGCAAGAACACACAGGAATCTCATGTAGTTGTTATAACAGTTTCCAATGCAACACCTTCGGGGAGCTATCAGGTTGTGTCCACTCTTGGGTGGACCAACCCGGATACCGGGACTGGTGCAGACCAGCAGACAATAACAGTGAACGTGACATCCAACAAGATACTGAACACCAGCAAGGGCCAGGCTTCTATGACAATAAACCACAGCAAAACAGGTTATGATTCATTTGCCGTGCGCTCGGAGGGCAATGACGGCCTTACAGGAGTCTCGATATCATGCACATCAGGCACGGTGTGCAGCGACTTTAATGTGACCTTTAATGAAAGCGGTCCATTCGGTCTTGCTGCAGGTTCGGAAAAATGGATAAATGTAAGCGTTGGTGTCCCGCTGGCATACTCTCCCGGCACATACTCAGGAAGCGTGAATATAAGCGCTGCAGAAAATTACACCATACTTGATATTTCCGTCACAGTCCCCCAGAGCGACTCCTGGTATGTAGAACCCGCAAATATTGCTTTGAACGTGGGCAGAGGAGGAACAGGAGATGCAGGCATGGTTCAGATTAACAACACCGGCAACGTGAATCTCTATTTCCATGTATCAAGCACGAACCACACGCTGGTCGCTCCGAATGTGAGCGCGATAACAGTGCAGAAGAACAGCGCAGGATACGTCTCGCTTAATTACACAGCACCTGATCAGATAGGGAGCTATACCGCAAACATATCCTTTTATAACACATCGCTTGCCATGCCCATGGAAAATGTCACGGTCAACCTCACGGTAGTCAACTTTTCCGTGAATATCCTGTTTCCAACATCAGTTCTGAAGACCGTTAATGTAACCGCGGGGGACAACATATCTGTGTATGCTGCGGCCAACTACGGCTCGAGCAACATGACTGACAACATGACATGGGATATCTGGTTTGGCACCGCGTCCTGCGCAGTAAGTTCATACTGGTATTCAGCCCTCATGGAATACTGGTACATATACTGCGATGCTCCCAGCATAACCGATGGGCTTTATTATGACCTGAAGGTCAGGGGAACCTATACAACAGATGATGTTTCGTTCACCGATACGGAAAACAACGCAGTGCTTTACAGAGACATCACAGCCCCGGAATTCGCCAGCACGGCCAAGCAGGATGTGGAGAGATACAGCGATGTCCAGCTCACTGTCAATACAACAGACAATGTCCAGGTTTCAAGTGTATGGGCAAATGTGACATTCCCAAATTCCAGTGTTTACAGGTATGATTTGGAAAACATGAGCGGTCTCTACAAAGTCACGCTCATCAACATGAGCAACGCAGGCGATTATGACGTGATTTATTATGCAAACGACAGCACAGGAAACACTGCCACTGCAACAGACTGGTTCGAGGTTTACATACCGCTGGCCGTGTTCTCCGGCCGGGTTGTTGATTCGGCCCAGTCAGGAGTGTTAACCGGGTTCAGTTTTTACAGGCCCGGCACAGCATATCTTCTTTACAACTTCACCACAGACAATGACGGATACTACTCGGTTGCAGGAGGAAACATACACCAGAGGCAGTATGAGATAACAATAGAAGCGTTTGGGAACAACATCACGTTCCAGAACACCACGATCAATGAAAGCACGCAGGACATAATAGATATTGATGCCCTGGACGGCTCTGACATAAAGGAAACAATATCGCTTCACAAACCGCTCACAGGGTTTGCAGCAGAACAGAGCAACCTCAGCGGCCCGGTCAGCATAACCATTGATTATTCAGGAACAAACCCTGCCAACGAAAACAATATAGGGATATTCAGATGCGCTGAATGGAACTTCACCAACAGGACGTGTCATTCATCATGGTCTGAGTTGAGCGGCACATCAGTGGACACGCTGAAAAACAAGGTGTCGGGCAACGCAAGCGGGTTCTCGGCATTCATGGCAGCTGAATATGTTTGCGGAAACGGGATATGCGAATCTATGTATGGCGAGGACACTTCTACATGCTCCGCTGACTGCACGACCACAACCCCCACGGTGAATATAGGAGGCGGTGGCGGTGGCGGAACAATCTATACAGGCCCCAGCCTTGAGGACATAAAGAAGATGCTGGAGGAGTCGGGAAAGCAGGAATTCATATCAGGGATACAGTCTGTTGTTCTGGATATGCTCCCCGGTGAGGCCACTGAAACGCACATAACAGTCAGAAACACCCTGTCAGAGGCCGCAACCCTGAAGGCCTCTGTGACAGGAAGGGTGAAAGACATGATAACCTTTGATACATCCTATCTGGAGCTGGAACCAGGCGAG
>CAZCSS010000058.1:0-5754 GCA_964501515.1 uncultured archaeon | reverse complement strand
AACATCAAGTCCGCGGATTCATCCGGAAAAAACATCGAATAGCCCCGCCCGGATTTCCGTTGTTCAGCACTAACTGTTTCGCTAATTAGCTATGTGCCAGTTTTCGAACCGGGGTCACTGGTTTTCCTCGCATTGTGGCAGAGCCACTCGACTCTTTGGGTGCACGGGTTTTTCCTTATCAGCGGTTTTTGCATCAGTCACCGGTTATCTGAAGAAAAGCCCGATACTCCAAAGACCAGTATCCTTGACCATTGTCCAACCCTTCTGTGATATCACCCTTTCCGTTAACGCTTCCTTCACGAAGTGGAGGTGCCTGCGAAGCAGTGCATTGTGCGCCTGCATGCACAAAAGGGTCATGCGGCAGCGTTCTTTACGTTAACGCTTTTGTGCGCCTGCATGCACAAAAGGGTTACTAGACTACGGGGCTATGCATTCTTTCAGTGTCATCGCGATGTGTTTACCAAGAATTGTTAATGATTCTTAAATTATTAGCGTTTCTGTGCGTCCGCCACACCGGGATAACTCACATCGTCTATGTTTGCTCCTTCAATAGATAATCTATGATGTCATCCAGTTTGCAGGTTGCAAGACAGCATCTCTTGTCCGAGGCGCCGTAATAAACAAAAAGTTCATCTCCCCTTACCACAGCTCCTTCAGGGAATACCACATTGGGTACATCGCCTGTTTTTTCATACTCTGTTTCAGGCTCCAGAACAGGTCTGGAAGACCGGGCAATAACCCTTTGCGGATTGTCAATGTCCAGCAACGCCGCACCTGCCCTGTATATCCTGTTTTTGTCAACGCCGTGATAAATCAGCAACCAACCCTCCTTTGTTTTTACTGGCTGGGTGCCTGCGCCAACCTTTACAGATTCCCAAGCGTATTTTCTCTCCAGAACAGTGTGCTTGTCCAGCTCTCTGATATATCTGTCAAAAAATCCTTTCTCATGATTTTTCTTCAGCTGTTCTATATCATCAAAATATATTATCTGAATGTTGGGTTCTATCCTGTGCAGCAGCCCTATCTTTCCATTGATTTCATCCGGAAAAAGTGCAGCGTCCTTGTCCTGCAAATCCGGGCCTATTATTCCATGCTTGTCTGCGCGGGAAAAGTCTTTTGTGGAAGCAAGCCCTATCCTGTTTCCGTTTCCGTAAAATGCTGGCTCTGAAAGCGCAGTATAGGTAATAAAAAACTCGTCGGAAAGCATTGCAACCCGTGCATCTTCGCAGCCGCAAAATCATACGGTTCATGGGCCTTTATAAACGGTTCACCCGACAACGTAAAGTTTATCCCGTCTCTGCTTCTTGCAAGAAACACATCAGAAACATAGTTGTCATATCCGCCGTCCCTTTTTCTTGCATAACCCTTTCTCGGAACACGGGGCAGCAGAATAATCTCTCCCTCATACTCTGCGGCTCCGCAGTTAAATATGGCCCCTTTCCCATCCGGCTCCAGCACAGGACCGCGCCGTTCAAGTTTCATTATATTATGCAATGCGCACAAAAAAATAAAAATCATAGCATGCCAGACCACTTGCATTAGAGCCTCACCCGGCCAGTAACAATATATAGCATCCTGAATAAAGATTACTCATGCAGATTCTCAAGGCAAGACTTCTCGGAATGGAAGCCAAGAAACACATAGTCCTTTTAAACAAGGATGATGCAGAGGAACTGGGGGTAAAACCGCTTGACAGGATTGAGATATATGCGTGCAACAAGAGTGTCACGTGCATAGTGAACATTACCAAAGAGTTCATCCTTCCCGGTGAGATAGGGCTTTTCAAACGGGTTCAGGACACTCTCAGGGTTGAGGAGGGGCACCGAATAAAAATAGAGCCTGTTGAGCCGCCCACATCCCTTGCGTACATAAGAGACAAACTCAGGGGAAAGCCGCTCAGCAGCAGCGCAATGAAGCAGATTGTAAAGGATGTTGTGAGCAAAAAGCTTTCTGACATCGAGATAACGGCGTTTGTAATAGCCCTGGAAAACCACGGAATGAGCATGAACGAGGTAGCCTCACTCTCCAGGGCCATGGCTGATTCAGGCACCAGGATAGACTTTGGCAAAACCACATACGACAAGCACAACATAGGAGGAATACCGGGGGACAAAACATCAATGCTGCTGGTTCCCATAGTAGCAGCTGCGGGGCTTACCATACCCAAGACATCAAGCAGGGCCATAACATCCCCTGCGGGGACAGCAGACAAGGTAGAATGCATGTGCCCTGTAAGCCTTGACATCACAGAAATAAAAAGGGTTGTTTCCAGGACGAACGGGTGCCTGGTATGGGGAGGTGCAGTGGACCTCTCGCCCGCTGATGACGACTTTATCGAGGTCGAATATCCCCTGTCCATTGACCCGCTCCTGCTTCCCTCTGTCATGTCCAAGAAGAAAGCAGTTGGAGCTAATTACGTGGTTATTGACATCCCCACAGGGAGAGGGGTAAAGGTCAAGACCATAACAGATGCACAGGAACTGGGCCAGAGATTTATCGAGCTTGGAAGAAGGCTGGGAATAATAGTCAACTGCGTGTCCACACTCGGTGACCAGCCAATAGGACATGCCATTGGTCCTGCCCTGGAAGCCAGGGAGGCCCTGAAAATTGCCACCACAGGGAGAGGCCCATGGGACCAGATAGACAAGGTGGTCTATCTGGCAGGCATCCTGTTCAAGTTTGCCGGGATAAAAAACCCTGAAAAAAGAGCAGAGACTATATTAAGGTCCGGGAAAGCCGGCAAAAAACTGAGAGAAATAATAGGCGAGCAGGGGGGCAACCCGAAGCTCAGGGCAGAGGACATTCCTGTCGGAAGCTGCTGCGTGAAGATAAAATCAAACCAGTCCGGGAGGGTTCTCTGGATAAACAACAAAACCGTGATAAGGATAGCCAGGGAGGCCGGGGCCCCAAAGGACAAGGGGGCCGGGATGATCCTGCACAAGAAGATGGATGACATGGTAAAAAGAGGTGACACGCTTTTTGAGCTCTTCGCTGAAAAGAGGTTCAAACTCAACAGGGCCCTGAAGGCAATGAATGATTTAAGGGTCATGGGAATCGGGCAGGAAAAGGATATGGTAATGGTTGACATACCCGAGGATGCAGAGGAAAAGAAGATATTCATTCTCGAGAGGTAACACCGGTTTGCTTAACAGCGGGTATCCGCAGCTAAGTCAGAATCAATCAGGTTTTGCCTATAACCTATGTATGAGAGATATTCAACCAGCGGTCTCAGCTCCGGATTTAACGGCGCGGTCCGGGCAAAGTCGCCATGCCATTGAGCGTACTTGTCCCCCATGTAAATTGTCACCATCTCCTTGTCGTCGTAGACCACGTCCATTATCTCCTGTGTTATAACTCTGACTTTTTCCGGATTCTCAAACAACCTGATCATTGTTTCTCTCATGCAAATCACTTACAGGTAAGTTGAAGGGTATTTTTATATGTTTATCTGCTGGGGTCTGGAAAAAGGGCTAGCCAACAAATACAGGCCTCATGGACAAATGTACAGGAAGGGACAACCTCGCAAATGGGAATCCTTTTGTCTGGTCATGGATTTCTTTCACAAGACTGTTCAGCGCCATGTTCCTGACCTTGCCTGTTGTCCGCAGGCGCACTGCCAGTTTTTTGGATTTCAGTTCCCTCTCCCCTATAACCACAATGTAGGGCACCCATTCCATTTCAGCGTCACGTATCTTCTTCTGAACAGATTCCATCCTGTCGTCAAGATCCACCCTGATGTTCTGCTTCTCCATCTCTGCCAGAAGCCTTTCAGCGTGCTTCTGATATTTGTCTGAAACAGGACATAACCTGACCTGTGCGGGAGACAGCCAAAGCGGAAACACGGGGTTCTTCCCCTTTTCATGCTCCATGTGCGCCTTCTCCAGCAGTGTATATATCACCCTTTCAATCGCCCCTGAAGGCGAGCAGTGAAGGATAACAGGAAACTTTCTGGTGTTGTCCTCATCGGTGTACCTTATTCCATATCTCTCTGCATTTTCGTGGTCTATCTGCACAGTGGAGAGGGCGGAGGCCTTGTCAAGGGAGTCCACGAAGTTAAACTCAAATTTGGGGTCAAAATAAGCAAAGCGGAAGTTCCACATCTCTACAAGAACGGGTTTTCCCATCATCTTCGCCAGTGAGCAGACAAATTCCTTGTTGTTCTTCCAGAAGTTCTTGGTGAATCTGATCGCGGTTTCGTAATCCTCTTTTTTCAGTCCTATGTCCTTCATGCACTGCATGGACAATCTGAACTGCCTGCTGAACTCCTGACTGGCCTCTTCAAGGTTCCTGCAAAGCGTATGCATGTCCGGCATGGTGAAGGAACGGAGGCGGCGGAGGCCCGTAAGCTCGCCCTTCTGTTCCAGGCGGAAGGAGTACCTTGTGAGTTCGTACATCCTGAGGGGGAGGTTTCTGTAGGATATGCTGGCCCCTGCCTTCATAAGGAACTGGCCGAAACATGCTGAAAAACGCAGGAAAAACTGCTTCTTTACAGACTGGACCACATACTGCCTTGCAGGAAACCTGTTAAGATAGTCTTTCAGCGCAGGGTGTTCATAATCATACATTATGGGGCTTTCTATCTCCATGGCACCGTAATCTATGACTTTTCTTGTAATCCACTGTTCGAGCAGAGATTTTATCAGGCGGCCCTTTGGATAGAAGCGGAGATTTCCGGAATCAGACCCTGGTTCATAATCAACCAGCTCGAGCCTTCTCATCAGCTTCACATGAGGAGGTTCCTGCTTCACTGCCCTGCTCTTGGACATCTCATAAAGGGCAAACTTTTCGAGGTTCTCATGACCTGCAAAATTGAATCCTGTGATTCTCCCCTGTTTCAGAAGAATCTCACTGAATTTTCCCTCGGGCGTGAGCACCCCCCATGTGGATTTTACCTTTTCCTCTTCCTGGAGGGATTTTGACACCGCTTCCCTTGCCTCAGCCGGACCCACATCCCTGCTGAGTTCAGAAAGGGGGTGCCCTTTCACCTTTATTGTAAATGACTTGTACCAGCCAAACGGGGCCCTGGTTACGTCCACTTTCTGCTTTTCAAGCATGTCCTGCATGCTCGTTAGTATTGCTATGGCCTGCTTGGGAGAAGCCAGGTTAGAGGAGAGATGGGCATAGGGATATATCACCACAGAGTCGGCCTTTACCTGCTTCTTTACATCAAGTATTTCTTTGACTGCGGCCTTTGCGGATTCCATCGGCCTGGATTCATCGGGTTTTTCCACTGCAGTAAAAACCACAAGTGCCTCGCCCACGCAAACAGGCACCTTCTCCGTATCTTCAGCGTCCTTTATGGCCTTTTTCTTTGGCTCCCATTCGATGGAGTCGGAATGCAGCAGCAGTATCTTCATATTATCACTTTTGGCTTCCCTGATTTTTATATTATATATCTGACATCATAATTGCCAGGACAAAACCAGAGAAGAAATCGCCCCGGCGCCTGCTGCCCGGTTTTTACCGTGTCATGGCTACTGTCATCGCTTCGGGGCATGCAAACATCATAATAATATTTGTTTCCGAAACAATTTAAAGGTTAGGAGTTCTATAATATCGTAACAATCTGGAGTCCTAAGAGACAACAGCGATCTGACGGTATGCAGGTGCAAAATCAGTCACCCCTCCAGCAGCATCAAACTGACGACTGCAACCATATAACCATGTCGTCCCTCCAGACATAGCCCCGTAGTCTAGTAACCCTTTTGTGCATGCAGGCGCACAATGCACTGCTTCGCAGGCACCTCCACTTCG
>CAZCSS010000057.1:0-5801 GCA_964501515.1 uncultured archaeon | reverse complement strand
TTTTCTTCAGGAAACGACTCGTCTGACGGGAGCTTTGACGTGCAGTCACTTATTGATGTTGATCCGCCCTCTGTGTGGAATGCTTCTATAACAGGCAATCTTACATCAGGTGAATCAGCCACTGTCAGAGCCAACGCCAGTGACCCTCATCTCAGAAGCGTGTGGGTTGAGTTCAATGACACATCAGGCAACAAGATCAATGTCTCCATGTCTGCAGAATCAGGAGATATATACAGCACCGTGTTTGAAGCCCGTGAAGCCGGGGAATGGGGATACAGGGTGCATGCAGATGACCTGAACAGCAATGAAAATGCAACCGCATGGCAGTATTTCAACGTGTCCAAGCCGCAGGCGGTTACGCAGGGGGAAAACTATCCCAACATAGCGCTCCCAAGTTCTGTGATATCCGTAAGGGGCAAACTAAACGCCACTGATGAAATAAAAGGCGTGCATGCTTATCTGAATATAGACCCGGGTTTCAGCTTCAGTGCAGGTTATAACCAGGATCTTGACATCGGCAACCTTTCTGCAGGGGAGCTAAAGGAGGCCTACTGGATATTATCCGCATCCGGTTCAGAAGGAATATACCCTTTTAACATAACCTACATTGACATGTATGGAAACAACTGGACGTCGGACAATTTTGAGATACAGCTGACGTCGGCCCTTGGGGGGATATTCGTTGACATAAATTCCCAGACCGAAATTGTCGCAGGCGATGCATATACAGCAGAAATCATTGTCAGGGACGGGAATGGTAATTTCATAGATCCCAGCAGCCTCCATCTCACATTAAAGGACCCCCTTGGGAACGCTGTTGTTGACAACGTGAATTACACATCCCGGATATCAACAGGTCTATTCAATTACACATACAACACAGGAGCCGGCCAGGTGCAGGGCCAGTGGATACTGGTAGCCAATGCCACATACTATGGAAATCTTTATTTTGACAGGCAGTTCTGGAAGCTTACCGGAGGGCCGTTTGATGTTAAAAACATAACAGTAACAGACAGCAGCATAGACGTGCTTGCGGTGTCTGTTGTTCTGGAAAACAAGGGGGATGCTGCGCAGGACATGACCCTGGTATGGAACCTGACAAGGGAGGACACAGGAAGCGTGCTTGATTCGGGTGCCGATACTGTTATGGTGCCTGCCTCTTCTGCAATCACCCATTTTGTTTACCCCAACACAAGCTACATAGGAACTGTCAGGATAACATTCCTGGGATATTATTCCGGAACAGAATCAGCCGGGGCGTTTGAAACGTTTGACACATCGCAGCCAGTGCCTGAATTGCCTCCGGTGGGGGGTCAGGGAACAACGCAGCCTCCGGCAGCAGCTCCGGGCAGGCTTGAGTTCATGTCTGTTCTGAAAGATATGTATCTGTTTCCGGGGCAGACAAGCGTCAGTGACGTGGTGATAAGGAACACCGGAGGGAAGACACTGTACGGGGCATTCCTTGAGCTGAAGGGAATCAATCCCGGGTGGTACAGCACCAGTTCCCCGGTGGACATTGCCCCCAACCAGAGCGTAACGTTTTCTGTCAGGTTTTCGATTCCGGAGAATGCAATGGTAGGAACATATCCGCTTTCGTATGCAGTAAAGTCAGGAAATATCAGTGCTCAGGAAGACGGGGTGCTGCATATAGTGTCAGAGGCTGCGGTTCTTTCCCAGCAACTGCAGGAAATCAGAAGGAGAATAGCCAATCTGAGATATACAATAGAATCTGCAAAAAATAAGGGATTTGATGTAAGCGATTCGGAAACCCTTGTAAATCTGGCCGAGGAGACAGTTCCGGGCATAGAAGAGAAGATGTCATCAAGGAGGTTCGGGGATGCGAGAAAAGACATGGAAACCGCCAACAACTATCTTGACCGGGCTGAGGAGAAGCTCAAGAACCTTGGCATAGAGATACTGAAAAAGCCGGTTTCGTTTCTTGAGCAATACGGGTTCTGGATAGTGACATGGGTTCTCATAGGCGTTCTTATAGTGATAGCATTGTTCATCCTGAGACGGGGTTTCACAAAAACATACAAGCTCCACATAAGTCATGACAGCAGCGAGCTGAAAAAGGATGAAAGATTTGTTCGAAGGCTGAGAAGAATAAAGGAGAAGCTGAGATGATGAGGGGATGGGGTGTTGTGGTGAGGATGTCCATGGTTTTCATATTCACATTAGCGATAGTTATGTTTGCTGCAAATTTCACGGGCAGGATGACTCAAAAGGGGGGTTTTGACATTGTTCCACAAGGGCATGTCATTGTCCTGAGTAACAGGTCTGTGCTGTTCAGCAACCCGGGATACAGCGGCCTTGAGTTTACTGTAAGATTTGATGACATGATTTCAAACCATGCTTCATGGCAGGTGGGCGGATTTGCAGGGCATGATTCCAGCCCAGTGGAAAGCGACGACCCCAGGGCGGTCTTCTATGTTGATGTGGGGGTAATGAAAGCATTTGCAAGAGACCCCGGGGGCGGTATTGAATGGTGCAAGCCCATTGAAAGAAACTGGACAGAAAAGCACACCCTCGGGATAGTAAGTGCGCGGGGGGAAACGCATTTCTTTGTGGATGGCGTGGAGGAGTGCGCACTGGAAAAGCCTGTTCAGGGTGTGCACAATCTCCCTGTCATCCTCAGCGAGAAAGACAAGATACAGGGGCTCAGCCTTTGCGTGTCAGATGTGCGGCTTCTATAGACTGGCCATAACTGTTCTTATCTCGTCGTCAGTGTAGCCGGCATCCTTGAGTATCTTTTCAATCTTTTCAGTGCTGTGGCCTCTTGCCATGCATTCCTTCACATAGTCCCTGAGTTTTTTGAAATCCACGGCCCTTTCGGCATGATAATCACTGTGCGGAGGTGTGGTTTGTGCAGACAGGGCGCGATCGAGTTTCTCCACCTTGTCAGCGTATTTTTCAATGACATCCAGAATGTCCTCAATCTTTCTGTCAAACACATTTCTGGTTTCCTGGAGGGATTCATTGAAATCATCCAGCTTCTGTGACCTTGCTTCCATATCCTTCACTTTTTCAACTATGAATGTGCTCAGTTTTCCAAACCCGTCTGACACGTTCTTCAGAGCTGCATTTATCCTCTCAATAGATTGCTTCATGCCCGCACTTTCCTTCTCCATATATCTTATCTTCTGGAAAAAATCCTGGAACGGCTTTGGGTCCCTTGCAATGCCCTTTATCCATTCCACCTGATTCTCAACGGTTCTTTCAAGCCTGTCAAACTCCTTCTTTGTTATGAAATCGCCAAACCTGACCTTCATTGTGTTGAACTCCTTCACCATATCATTGAAGGATTTGCTCATGCTGTCGATAATCTCTCTGGACCTGGAAAAGTCAGAGTATTTCTTCTGCACCTCAATGAACATCTTTTCAACCTTGCTGGCATTCACATCTATCCTGGCCTGCACGGTCTTAAGAGCAGCCAGCTCTTCTCTTACCTCGCTGCTCATCTTCCCAACCTCCTCCAGTCCTGCAAACGCCCTGAGCTTGCTCCTGAAATCTTTCATCTCCTTCACTATACTGCTCATCATTTTCTTGCTGGTTTCCAGCCTCGTCTGAAGGGCTTCTATTCTGGTGTCTCTTTTCTGCAGGTCAGCTGCGAGCTTCTCTGGCTGAACCAGGTTGACCATGTCATACGCTTTCGTGGCCTTGACCCCGATTGTTCCGATCTCCTTCTCCCTCTCCACAAGCCCTGCCCTTAGTTCGCCTATCCTTTCTTCCAGCATTGAGAGTCTCTCATTTACGGCTTTCTTGGTTTCGTCAAGAATCTGTATCCTGGCCTTCACTTTCTCCAGCTCGGTTTCCAGCATAATCAGTGATTTGCCTGCCTTGGGTTTTCTGCGAACGGGCTCGGGCTCCTCTTCATATTCTTCTGGCTTTATTTCCTCAGGCACCTTCCCTCTTTTCAGGATTCCCATATTATCACCTATAAGCATTCTCTTCGGCACATTCAACCTCAGCTGCCATCCTTCCTGTTGCTTCCCTGCTCTTTTTCGCTTTCATGCTTCTTTACCCATTCCTTTCTTGCCTTTTCGGCTTCCCTGATGCCCCGGTTGAGTATGTTCTCTGAAACGAGCTTCCTTTCTTTCTCCTTTCTCTTTTTTCCTGTTTTCTTCCAGAGAGCTTCTATCATGGGCCCGAGAGACTCCAGATATACGTCTACCATGCTGAATGAGCCTTCCCTCTGTTTGCCCCTGGCCAGTTTGAGCTCAAGCTCGAGGTCAAAGACATCAATGCCATATTCCTTTAGCTGCACAAGCTGGTACTGCAGGTCATCAAGCATTGCATTGTATTTGTCATACTTCTCAAGTTCTTCGTCGCTAAGCCTTACTATGTTATGGAGAAGCGGCCTGAATGAGATGAAATAGGGCCTGCCTTTGTTGTATTCAGCATTCATGAGCATCCCTGTTCCCACACCTGCCTTGACAACGGACTTCATTATGTCTTCCCCGTACTTCAGGTTTATTCTCTCCAGATCGTTCTCATACACAGATCTCATCTGAATCTCTGTCCCTATGTTGGCCTTTATCTCTCCCACGAAATCCGAAAGCACCTGGGATATGAGAACAAGGCCCACGCCCCACTTCCTGAACTCCCTGCACCCTCTTTCTATCTGTATGAACCCCTTGCCTGAACCGCCAAACTTGGGCAGCAGTCTGTGGACCTCGTCATACACCATAACTGTCCTGAGTTTCTGGGTTTCCGGCAGGTTGGCCCTGAATATCTGTTCTATTGTGTTTACAACAAAGATGTCTATATCCTTTGTGTCAAGCTTGTTGAGGCAGAATATGTTTATCACACCGGGCTCCATGAACTTCTTCGGGTCAATCAACTCATGGGGGTCCTTTACCATTCTTATGTTCCCGTCAAAGGCTCTTGCATCCTTCTCCTTCATCTCGAACTGGCTGTATCTCTTCATCATCCTCCTGTCGCTGTTTTTCCTCAGAAAACCCGTCCATTGTGCGGTGGGATCAAACACAATCACAGAAACCCCCTTCTTCAGTGCTTCCTCAACCAGGATCTGCGCAGACACTGTTTTCCCTGAACCTGTTGCCCCTGCGACTATGGTGTGGGTAGTAAGCTTGTCGATGTCAAAGAATGTTCTTATGCCTGTCTCTGCAATCTTTCCTATGAACCCTGATCTTGGGCCCGGCCTGGGCAGAGATGAGTAGTCCACCTTCTCAACATACCGCTTCTTTCTGGCCTGCTGCCTCACATAAAGATAAAATATGAACATCCCTGCAACAATGCCTGCGCCAAGAATAATGAACGCCCACATCGGAACACCAAACAGGGATATCATATACCAGGGTCTCTGTATAGTTATATAAGCCAACGAGGAGGCCTGCATTGTCCTATTCTGCGGGTTGGAATAGTATGCTATTCCCTTTATAATATATCTCCCCTCTGGTATATCAGGCTTTGTTTTGATTGTCTTGATAACTGAGATTGTGGTCTCCACTGCAATAGACTCCTCATAACCCTCCTTTATCTCATCCGTGTGCATGTCTATCAGCTGCAGATGGAGCTGAACGTCCACCCTCTTGGTCTGGCCGAGATTGTATATGTTAACCTCCAGTTTTACAGGCTGCCCGGGGGATATGACATCGATGAGGGGCTCTATCTTCAGGTCAAGAAGCTTTTCTCTGGATTCAAGAACCCTGATATTAACCGGAACCCTGCCCGAGACATTCCCTGATTCAATCAGGACATTCCCGTAGTACACTCCCGGGAGCGTGTCAACCGGCACATATATCCTGAGTGTGAACTCGCCCTGCTCGCCTGGTTCC
>CAZCSS010000056.1:0-5819 GCA_964501515.1 uncultured archaeon | reverse complement strand
TGACAGATTTGTCCCGCAGTACGTGACAGAATCCACGAACAGAAACCCGGAAATACGTGACATCTCCCTGAAGAGCGACACCGGGAACCCGGAGATTGACGGATATTTTCAGGGGAAGGTCAGCATCTCGGGTGAGGGATATGACTGGGACGGGAACATGGACAGGATGGTGGTCAGGGTCGGTAACACGGTGATTCTTGATCAGGACTGCCGGAACCCGCCTGGAGTGCCCGTAATCTGCGACTTCAATGTGGAATGGGATTCCACTGCCGTGGAGAACGGGGTATATGAAATCTCGATAGCGCTGACGGACATAATAGGTGCACAGGCCACATCGAGCGTCCAGATAACCGTGAAGAACCCCTGACAAGCAATCATCTCTTCCCCAAAAGTTTTAACACCTGCTTTTTAAATTGTACGAAGTCTCTCATGTTCGTTTTGAGAAAACTGAAAACAAGCTCATCATCTATTTCATGGTATCTGTGCACCAGAATATTCCTGAACCCATTCATGCCTTTAAGCTTCTCTACCATACCGGCCGTGAGCACGCCCTTTTTATGGAGTTTTCCGAAAATGTCTTCCTCCTCTCCGGGCAGGCCAAGTTTCATTTCCTTCACCAGCAAAATGCTGATATCGATCACTGTTTCTATCATTATATGGATAAGTCTCTCGCATGCTCTTTTTGTTGTGATAGAAGCGGCATAATCCTCGAATTTCTCTGGCAGGATTCCTTCCATCTCTCTCCTGTAGGAATCAAGTTCGTCTATTTTTGCCAGAACTCTTTCCCTATCCATGCTTCACCGCCTTTAGGTATTCCTTATACCTCGGCCTGAAGTAAGCAAACTCCCTGACGGTTAGAGAGGCCAAATCGTAAAGCATGTCAATGTCCTTGCAAAGCAGAACCCTTCCCTCTTTCAGAACCCTGACTCTTATGTAAAGAGGGAGTTGCTGAAAAATATGGATATCAAGACCGGAAACAGATGAATAATCAAGTCTTTTTTTTGACATCAGATAATTGCTCAGTTCCTTTTTCAGAACAATGCACACATCTATGTCCCTGTGCTTCTCTCCTCTGGCGTAGCTGCCAAAAATTATGACTGCCAGAACATCTTTGTCCCTCTCTGCTTTTCTCCCAAGCATTTTCATAGTCATGTCCAGTTTGCTCATGTGAATACATTATTTTCGCTATTAATAAATAATCCTCTGAGTTGTCAGCAACCCTGTGATGCTGATCAGCTGGCAGGCTGCTTCTTTCCCAGGGCTTTGCTCTTCCCCGACTTTATTGTCCCTGACACCCTCAGGCACTGTATAATCACTCTGCAATCCCCGATCTGATGGACAAGCCCGAGCGCAATCTTGACAGAATCCGTATACTTGGGGGCGCACCTGACAAACCCTGTCTGACCCTTCCTGTTCCATAGGTTCCTGATAATCTTCATCCCGGCCCTTGCGACTTCATCTTCTCCCATCCAGTTCAGGACCGAGTTCCAGATCGCATCCCTTACCTGCCCGTATTCCACCGGCCTTTCAGAAATAACCCTGAACACAACATACCTCTTTTTCTCCCTTGTGGAGGACGGCTTCTTCAGGGGCATGATAACTATTACCTGAATTAAATATATATCCAACCTCTAATTAAATCAAATGGACTACCCAAAGCTCTCTGTCCGGGAATTTGTGCAGTATGCCAGAACAGGGGACATTGATCTCCATGAGTTCTACTCTGTGCTTTTTGAAAAACTGAGGAAGCTGGACAGGAAATACAGATTCTTTGTCACGCTTTCAGAAGACCATGCCCTTGAGAGGGTTTCAGGAATGAAGAAAGACGCCCTGAAAAAGGAAGGAAAACTTTTCAGCCTCCCTGTTTCTGTCAAAGACTGTATTGTCACAAAAGGGATCCAGTCCGCTGCCGGGAGCAGGATTCTGAAGGGCTATGTTCCTGTTTTCCAGTCCACTGCTGTCCGGAGGGTTGAGGACTCGTCAGGCGTGGTGATCGGAAAGACAAACCAGGATGAGTTCGGGTTTGGAACATTTTCAGTGAACTCCGGGTTTGGAGTCCCCCTTAACCCGCTGGACCCTGAAAGGTCGTGCGGAGGCAGCTCGGGCGGCTCTGCTGGGCTCACAGCAGCCCTGGACATGCCCCATATCTCTCTCGCGGAATCCACAGGAGGCAGCATATCCTGTCCTGCCAGCTTCTGCGGTGTTGTGGGCCTTACTCCTACATACGGACTGGTCTCAAGATACGGCCTGATAGATTATGCCAACTCCCTTGACAAGATAGGCCCCATAGGAAGGGCAGTGGAGGATACAGCTCTCATGCTTTCGGTTATAGCAGGCCATGACCCCAGGGATTCCACATCGGTCCGGAAAAAACCCGGAAACTACCTGAAAAATCTGGACTCCAACCTGAAGGGCCTGAAAATAGGGGTTCCCAGGGAGTTTTTTCAGGTGGTGGATAAAAAGATATCCGATGCGGTTCACAAAGCCATTCAGGCAATGGCCTCCCTCGGAGCCAGCGTCAGGGAAATCTCGCTTCCCATGACAAAGCATGCTGTTTCAATATACTACATAATAGCAGCTGCAGAGGCCTCCACAAACCTGGCCAGGTATTGCGGAATGAGATACGGTGTGGAGGAGGAGATTGAAGGGAACTTCAATGAATACTTTTCAAGGGTAAGAAGCAGGCATTTCGGGGAAGAGGCCAAGAGAAGGATACTCTTGGGAACATATGCCAGGATGGCCGGCTTCAGGGACAGGTTCTACCTCAGGGCCATGAGGGCCAGGACGCTGGTTATAAGGGACTACAAGAAAGCATTCAGGAAGGTGGACGTGCTTGCCGCTCCCACCATGCCGGTCGTGGCGCCCAGAATATCCGAGATAATGAAGATGAAGCCAGTGGAGCAGTATATGATGGACATTCTCACAGTAGGGCCGAACCTTGCAGGAATTCCCCAGATAACAGTTCCCTGCGGAAGGGTCAGGGGGATGCCTGTGGGCCTCCACCTGATGGCTGATCACCTGAAGGAGCAGGCTGTTCTGAACGCGGCTTATGGATTTGAGAAGGCGGTGTCATGAAAGCCGAAGGAGGAAACCCGAAACCCAAACCAATGAGTTATGGATTCAGCATGAAAAGTGCGGCTTCAGGGCGGTTGGAAGAATTCCAAGGGGATGCCATTTCTATGGGAGATACTATGACGAGATAATCATGGTAAGGAATGTATGAGCCATTCTCTGAACTGCAGAGTTATTTCTTCGCGAACCACACCATTGACAAGAAAACCAGGGGGAATCCGAATGCCACCGAAAGAAAGAAGTTCAGCAGGCGGGTTTCAGGGAAAAGCAGAACCTCCAGCGAACTGAAAAAAATCCACAAGCTGGTTGCCCAGAATACCATGACAGAAGCAAACCTTCCCGGTTTCCAGATTCCCCTCCTCTGGGGAACGAAATCCTCAACAGGCTCTCTGATCGCAGTGAAGTAATACACCCCCCCTGATTGCTTCTTTGCCCTTCTCACTCCCGGATTCCTCTCCACGCTTTTCCAGAACCTCCAGCCAAGAAGCACGGCGGCCAGAACGAATGTGGCATACAGAATCTCGTTGAGCATCAGATCACGGTCATCCCCCGGTAAGCATGGCTGATATAACAGGGGCAATCAGATAAACCAGCAGCACAGCCACTACATAGAACATTATGGCCAGGGCAAACCTTTCATTTTTCATAAGAATCAATAATAATTCGGGACAAGCTATATAAGCATTAGTCGCACTTGGAGAGTATCAATTACTGCCGGAAGACATCCGCCGCATGAGAGAAGAACATGCTGAAGGATGCAGGGGCACAAACTTAAAAAAATAACCACGATTTATCTATCATGTCACGTGATATGTGCTGGATAGACGAGATAAAAAAGGATGAAACTAATCCATGCAGGGTTGCTTTAAGGGATTATCTGAGGCAGTTTGATATTGACTTGTCCAACCCATGGCCTGAAACAATGACCAAACTGTACAAAGAGATGGAACACATAGGATACGACCGTATCAGTGTTGATGTTGCAATAAAAGCTGAAAAACAGCGCCATTGACAACAAAGAGGCCGACTACCCCTTCCTTGTTTCCCCTTTCTCCCTTCTCCCGGCCTCCCTGATTCTCATCTCTTTCATGGTGTATTTTTTTTTCTCCCCTGAGATTTCCATGGGCCTGAAAAGGTACACAATCGCTGTTCCTATAATCATGGAAACATACACTATCACCCACAGCGCGATGAAAACTGCGATGAGAAACAGGCTCCCGAAAGCCACAGGCACAATCAGCGGAATCAGGAAAAAGAACAGCACTCCTGCCAGGACAAGACTGGCAAGACCTATTGCAAAAGCTCCTGCAAGTTTTGCGAGGTATTTTCCTGTTGGCATATATGAGATTTCCTTTCGTTATATATAAGAGCGGCTTCGGATAAACAGGACAAATCAGCGCCTTGCCATTGAGCCCAGAAGCCCTCCTGCAAAAAGGGCCGCTCCTGCCTTGCCTCCCTGCCCGGGCATGTATTCTGACAGCTTTCCTGCAAGCTCATTCACGGGCATGCTCTGAACCCATACCCTGCCGGGCCCTGTCATTGTTGCCAGAAACAGTCCCTCACCTCCCCAGATTATGTTTCTGACACCCTTTATCCTTTCAACAGAATAGTCCACAGTGGAATCGAACATTGCGAGATTCCCGGTGTCGACCCTTATCTTTTGCCCCCTTTCCAGGGTGAGTTCTGTGACCTCTCCTCCCACATTGAAGAATGCCTGTCCCTCTCCCCTTAGCTTTATCAGCACAAGCCCCTCCCCTCCGAGAAGGCCTGCTCCCACCCTTCTGGTGAATCCCGCATCAAAACTGATCGACGCCTCGGCGCAGAGAAAGGCATCCTTCTGCGCAATGATTTCATCGCCAGGGGATATGGTGACAGGGATTATCTTTCCCGGAAATTCTGACCCAAAACTCACAATCCCTGTTCCTGCCAGCGGGGTGAAGTTTACAAGAAAGAAGGACTCCCCTGCAAACTTCCTTTTCAAGGCCTTCCAGAAGCCGCCCTTCATCTCGGTCATCATCTCCACGTTGTCGGACATGAAAACAAGCCTTCCGGACTCGGAAACAATGGTCTCTCCTTCAGAAAGCTCGCAGTTCAGCATCTGCATCACTGTTCCCTGAAGGCTGAATTTCATGCATGTTTATTGGTCATGCGGTTTAAAAATATTTAGAATGCATTAATTTCTGGTAAGGGCTTCTTTCATGCTCTCTCAATCAAAATAATCATTGAAATTCCAAGGCATCCGTTGTCAGTACCAGTCTCTTATGTCGAACTCGGTCATGTCAGGGGGGACATATTTTTCCCCTCCCCTTTCTGCCTCTTCCCTCTCCCTTTTTCTCCTTTCTGCCTCTTCCCTCCTCCTCTCCTCCTCTCTTCTCCTAAGCTCCTTTATCCTCTCAGCGTGCTTTTCGAGAAAATCCCTGGTTTTCTTCAGTCTGTCAAACTTGTTCCTCTCCTCCATGAGCATTATCCTGAAATCATTTGCAGTCTCCACATCGCCCATATCTCCTGCAAGCCCCATCAGGTCTGCCACAGCCTTGCATTTGGAGAGCTGCCTGTCTGCCATAAGGCCTATGTTATGGATGGTGTTACCGTATTTCCTAAACCTTGACAACTGTGTCGCCTCTTCCCTCTCCATTGAGGAGAGCACCCTCGCGGCTTCCTTGAGACCTTCTTCCTCAGCTGCCTTTGAGAACTCGGAGAAGCTGGCCATATTCTGCAGCATTATGGATACCAGTTTTTTCATGGCC
>CAZCSS010000055.1:0-5829 GCA_964501515.1 uncultured archaeon | reverse complement strand
CAGGTGGAGTCGTTTGTGATGAAATGGAATCAGGAAAACAGGGGTCCTCTTCCGGAAAACTACATAAGGTCGCAGCTAAGGTGGCACAGGCAGCAGAAAAGGGAAATACTTCCGCCCGCCTGCGCGAGAGAGGGGTGGTATATGTCGTTTGGGGTGTGCAGACCCGATGAGCACTGCGGTTTCCAGAAAAAAACAGTCAAGAACCCTGTTAACTACCCCTTCAGGAGCATGGGAAGGGAGAAAGGAGGATTTAAATCCAAAAGGAGAAAATCAAGCAGGAAGTAGCGGGTGATCGAGATGCTCACTTACGAGAGCCTGAGGAAGATAAGGGATGCCGAGGTTTCACAGAGGAACGCATTTGTAAAACTGCCTGAAGGGTTTTTTGAGTCAGTAAGGGTGTTCATAGAGAACAAGACCAAGCTTTCAGAGGGCAAGGAAGACAAGTGGGAAGCTGAGAACGCCAGGATGCTTCTGGAGGACATACTCAAGGCCAGGGAGATGAAGCTGGTTCTAGCTGCCATGAACATGATATCCACTGGCGAAAGGCCTGAGAATATCCTTCCTGAGGAAGCGGGGTTCATGGAGAGCATTGCCGCACATATAAAGGAATTCAGGAAGAAAAGAAAGGAATCAGTAGTCAGGGAGAAACCGAAGGGGGTGAATGTGGCCCTGCTGGAAGACCTGCCGGTTTTCGTGGGAACTGACATGAAGAACTATGGTCCATTTAAAAAGGGCGATATTGCCACCCTGCCCAGAGACGTCGCCGAGGTCCTTGTCCAGAAAAACGCTGCCAGGAGAATTGACGCTGACTGAACATTTATAAGCTTGCACGCCATATTATCTTGAACATGACCAAAACAGGAACATGCCGATTGAATTCCAGGGGAGTGCTATGAAATTCCCAAAGACCATAAAGACGCTGTGCCCGAAGTGCAGGAAGCATACAGAACACACGGTGAAACAGGCCAAGAGAAGGAGCAGGGGAAGCGCTCATCCCATGGCGCACAGCGCAAAGCAAAAGGAGCGCCTCAAGAGGGGATACGGCGGCCACGGGAAGTTCTCCAAACCCGCAGTGCCAAAGAAGCCAACACAGAAGGTTGATCTCAGGCTTGCGTGCAAGGAGTGTAAAAAGATGCACACCAAGAAGGGATTCAGGATAAAGAAATTCGAACTGGTGGGGTGATATGAACAACTGGGAATATATGCAAAGGACCGTGAAGGCCATGACCGCTCTTGCCAGAGGGGAGCATTACGTATGCGATGGCGGTGAGTACAGGCTTGGGGTGAACGGGTTGGAGAACTGTCCTGTATGGTGCTCAAAAGGCAACATCACTCTTCCTGAAAGGAAGCAGAGACAACTCTTTCCAGACCACTTTGGCATGACATGGGAGGAGTTCAAGGAGCTTTATCTCTCAGCAATCGAAAAGGGGCCGCGAAGGGGCAGGAGGAGATAGGATGGCAGGAAAGTTCCTGAAGGTAAAATGCGCAAAATGCAAGAATGAACAGATTGTTTTTGAAAAGCCCTCCACCAATGTCAGGTGCGTGGTATGCGATGAGCTGCTTGCGGAGAGCACGGGAGGCAAGGCCGTGTTCAGAACAAAGATTCTGGGCGTGGTCAGCAAGTAAGCTCATGGTGTCTGTTCTGGAACGCTTATAAAAGCTTAATCCGAATTGTTTGATATGATAAGGAAAGGCACTCCCCAAAGAAACGAGGTTGTTATCTGCAGGGTGAAGAGGATATACCCGAATTCTGTCACTGCTGATATCGTGGAGTACGGAATAACAGGAATGATTCATGTCTCTGAGGTGGCTTCCAGGTGGGTGAGGAACATAAGGGAGTTCCTGAAAGAGAACCAGTACGTCATCTGCAGGGTTGTAGATGTGCACGGAGACAACATCCAGCTCTCTGTCAAAAGGGTCCGCTACGAGGAAAGAACCGCCAAGATGAATGAGTTCAAGAGGGAAAGAAAGGCGGAGAAACTCATGGAGCTGGTGGCAAAGCGGATGAAAAAGAGCCTTGAGGAAGCGTATAATGAAGTGGGCTTCAGGCTGCAGGACGAATTCGGCTCGCTTTCAAGGGCCTTTGATTTTGCATACAGAAAGCCTGAACTTTTGAAAGACAAAGGCATACCCGGGGCATGGGCAGAAGCCATGGCGGATATAGCGAAGAAGAATTATTATGAGAAAACATACAGGGTTGTTGCAAATCTGGACATGAGATGCTACAGTCCGGACGGCGTGAAAAGGATAAAGGGCGCTCTTTCAAAGGCATCGGACCAGGGCCTTGAGGTGAAGTACATCTCTGCGCCCAGGTACATGGTTATCGGAAAGGGCAAGAACATCAGGGATGTCAAGGACAGGATAGCAAAGGCCCTGAATGAAATAAAGAAAGAGATAAGCTGTCACAGGGGGGTGTGCGAATTCCAGATAAGGGAGGATTGACTAGACTATTTCCAGTTTTTCGTCCTTTTTAACCACAGTGTAACCGGTCATCATGCCGCCGCTTTCCAGCGCCGGGTCTGCAAGATAAACAGGAACGCCCATTCTGTTGGGCTTTTTTCTGGTATAAAATCCCCTTTCCACTGCCCCTTCAGGCGCTATGGATATGCCATCCCTGCCCTGGCGGCGTTTCAGATGGTCAAGAGAATTAACACCGTTTGGCAGGATTATGCGGTATCCCCTTTTCATGTTATCACACCTTAGTTACTTAATAGTGATAATTTATTTATAAAACTATCGAAGCCTGTTTTAACGCTTTTAAACCATCTGCACACTTTTACTATCAGGGGAGAGCGGTTTCGCGGGGAGTGCAGAGTGGAACGAGGATGATATAAATTGCCGCTGGAGAGCGGTTTCGCGGGGAGTGCAGAGTGGAACGAGGATGATAAGATGGTTTTGAAAGGGTTCGGGGACTCGCTGAAGCAGACATTCCGCAAAATAACCAGAACTGGCCATGTGGACAGGCAGGTCGTAGAGGCCGTGATAAGGGATATGCAGAGGGCTCTGCTACAGGCAGATGCAGATGTCGCTCTCGTGGCCGAGCTTTCAGGCAGAATAAGGAAAAGGGTCCTGGGAACCAGATTGCCTCCCGGGATGACACTAAGGGAGGAGCTTGTAAAGAGCCTTTATGATGAGATTGTAGATTTTCTGGGAAAGGAAAGGGGAGATATTGCGGTCCGGAAGCAGAGAATCCTTCTTATGGGACTGTTCGGCTCGGGAAAAACCACAACGGCCGGAAAGCTTGCCAGATGGTTCCAGATGAAAGGCCTGACAGTGGGCCTTGTGGCATGCGACACGCACAGGGCAGCTGCGCAGGAGCAGCTGAGACAGGTGGGAGAGAGGATCAGAGCAAATGTCTATTGCGAGGGGAAGAACCCAAGGGAAATAGCCGAGAAAGCAGTAAAAAATGCCAGCGAAGACGTGCTGATATTTGACTCTGCCGGAAGGAATGCACTGGACAGTGAACTGGCAAAAGAACTCAGGGAGCTGGCAGGGGCAATAAAGCCAGATGAAACCCTTCTGGTTATCCCTGCAGATATAGGTCAGGCCGCCAGGAAGCAGGCCGAAGAGTTCTCAAAGCTCGTGGGCATAACAGGTGTTATTGTCACCAAACTCGACGGAACAGCCAAGGGAGGGGGCGCTCTTGCGGCTGCTGCTGTTTCAGGCGCGAGAGTCAAGTTCATAGGAACAGGGGAAAAAGTGGGAGACCTCGAGGCATATGACCCGCAGAGGTTTGTTTCCCGCCTTATTGGATACGGTGACCTTCAGGGCCTTTTGGAAAAGGCAAGGGAAATCGGCGTAGACCAGGAGGCTGCCAAGAGGCTGATGGAAGGGAAGTTCTCTCTTCAGGATTTTATGGAACAGATAAAATCCCTGCAAAGGATGGGCTCGCTGTCAAAGGTGGCTGAGATGATTCCAGGGGTTTCGGGCATGCTTCCGAAAGACATGATGGATATACAGGAGGAAAAAATGAAAAGGTGGGAGCACATAATGAACTCGATGACAAAGGAGGAGAGGGAGTCACCTGAAATAATAAAGCATTCCAGGATAAAAAGGATTGCAAGGGGATCAGGGAACCCGGAGAGCGCTGTGAGAGAGCTGCTGAAATACCACAAACAGGTGCAGAAGCTCATGAGGCTTTCAAAGGGAGGAAAGGCATTCAAGAGAGGCCCTTTTGCCAGGCTTGCAAAGCAGATGGGCCTGAAATTTAATATGCAATAGTCAATGATTAATAGACAGAACATGCGGGGTTGAAATGGCCAGATACAAGTGCGAGAAGTGCGGATGGGAAGGGAAGCCGATCTTCATGGAGCCTGCCACAAGGCTCTGCCCCAACTGCCGCAGTGTTGGGGTTAAGAAGATAAAGAAGTAGTTTCCAGAAAGCTCAGCTGGAACTGTGCTGCCCTTTTTTCAGAACAGGTTTGCCTGGAACTGAATGGCCAGGCTGAACAGGGAGTATCCTATAAAGATAAGCAGCATGGAATGCTTCAACCCGCCCTTTATTGAGCCTTCTGCCATCTTGCCTGTCACAAGGCCCGCAAAAAAGCCCTGTATAAGGATAAACATGGTGAATGTGTTCTGGTAGATTTCCGGGGAGGGCCTGTTTATGGGTTTCTGCGTGGTAAGGGCTATCCCCGCTGCCGGGGTATCAGCTGTCAGGGATGGGATGAGAAAGGTCTGCATGGCTATGAGGATGAAGATAAACACGAAGTAGATTATGTAAGACATCATGACCTGCGACCTGACAGAAGAGGATCTCTCCTTCTTTATTTTCTCTATCATAACCAGTGACTTGCCCACTGCGTTCAGGGTGTCTGATATCTTGCCTCCGACCTTGTAGGTCTCTATTATGGTCCTGACCGCTCTTCTGACCACAAGGGATTCTATGCTCTTCCCAAAGGTTTGCAGGGTTTTATTGAACGGGATCCCCCAGTCCACCTGGGCGGCTAGCCTGTTCACGTGGGGGGACAGGGCGCCGTATCTGTTCCTTGAGCACTGCCTCAGAGCCATGGGAAGGCTCATTCCTGAATCTATTCCATCAGTGAGGTCATTTATGAAGATGACAAAATTCTGCTCTATTTCTTTCTGCATTCTGAATCTTGAATAAAAAGCAAGCGCGGGCGGGACAGCAGCTACAAGGCCGCCCGCTATGTTCAGTACGGGCACCAGAAAGGGGATTATACCGGACACGTAAAGCATACTGAATGCTATTATCAGAAGCCCCGCTGCCACTGAAATCATCTCCTTCCAGTATCCAGTGATTTCCTTTGCCTTCATACGCCCACCGGCCTCCTGCTCTTTATGAGGCCTATTATCATGAATTGGAACATCAGAAGGAAGACCAGAATGCCTATCAGCAGATAATCGATATTGAAGGGGAGACCTATGAATGAGGATATTACCAGCAGGAAGGTTATCCCCAGCGTGGGAAATATCACAGCAAATATCATGTACATGAGGGAAAGGGGATTCAGCTGGGCCCCGTATTTTTTGATTGCTATCCTCTGCTCCTCTGTAAGGGCGTCCACTATGTTCTTTATGGTGTTTCCTATGTCTGCCCCTGATTTAAGGGAATTCACAATCTGCCATAAGATGCGGCGAAAATAGAGAGACGGGTTCCTCCTGGCCAGAGTCTCCAGGGCCGCTATCTCCGACTTGCCCGTGCTGATGTCATCCACTGCCTTTCTTATCTCATCAGACAGGAGGCCGTACCTGCTCTTGGAAAGCGACACCATGGCATTGAAGAGGGGAACGCCGGAGCGGACCTCTATCAGAAGGTGATGGAGAGCGTATGGGAGGTTCTTCTCGATTGCGTTAATTTTCCTGCTC
>CAZCSS010000054.1:0-5839 GCA_964501515.1 uncultured archaeon | reverse complement strand
CCATCATGCGGGAAGGAGGCCTGTCTTTGCCAGGAAGAGGAACACAGCAAATGCAGCTGAAACCATTATGAGGGAATGCTTGCTTCCTGCTATGACCGAGTTCTCTCCCAGCTGACCTGCTATCAGGCCTGTAAATATACCCTGGATGAGAATCACAGAAAAAAAGAGGGAAACGTAATAAGAACCCAGACCAGAGCTTGAGTTGCCCAGAAGCATTATTGCTATCACTGAATAGAGATCGCAGGGGAAATGAGAAACAGATGCGCAGGGGTTTTCAAACCCGCCGCTGCCGCCAAACATGCCCCCCGCCCCGCCTGCACCCACACTGGGCTGGGTGCTCAGCATGGGGACCATGACGTATATTATCATAATGGCAATCCCAAGAAACATGAAGAATATGCCGTACATTATAAATACGTGCTGCTTGACCACGCTTGACCTCTCGGCTTCGGCCTCCTTGAGCATTCTTATATCCCGGGCCACGGAATCAAGTGTGGCAGAGGTGCTTCCTCCTGATTCATAAGACTGCTTTATTATCTGAAGGCCCTCCTGGATTATCTTCGAGTCCTTTACTGACTCCCCGAAGATGTCCAGCACGCGGAAGAATGGGGTTCCCCAGGAGAGCCTGTTCTTCATCTTTTCCACCTCAACAGAGAGCTTCCCGTAATTGACCCTGCTCGCAATCTCTATCGCTTCCGGAAGGGACATGCCTGATCTGGTGGAGTCTGCAAGGTCTCTCACAAAGTTCGGGAACTGGTCCTCAATGCTCTTGACCCTCATGAATCTGGTATATCTGTAAAGGGTGTAGGGAACGAATATTATGAAGACTGATATGGTAATGATATTACCGAGGGTAGCGGTGTCGCCTAAAGCAAGCCCTATTGCAAGAAGAATAAGGCTGACCGCAAGAGGCGCGAGCACGACCTTTTTGGATGCGTTCATTTCCATTTTTACCACTCAGTAGGCGATATGCCCTTTATAAGCACTATGAATCCTATGGACATCAGCGGAACCAGTATGAACACGAGGAACGTTTGTATGAGCAGGGAGCTGAATCCCATCATCGGGGATATTATGGCCAGGAGAACTATGAAGAACAGTGTTCCTACAACCACAGCGGTTATGTAGATTTCAGTGTACATGGCCACTTGTTTTGAATACTCATCAAGCTGCCGCCTGTAATGTGCCATAAAGGTTCTGGTCTTGCTGTTAAGGTAATCCTCCATGTTGCCGCCTGTTGTCATAACCGATACCATTCCCCAGAGAAGGTCTGAAAAAACCGGAGAGGGTGTTCTCGCGGCCAGTTTCTGGAGAGCGTCGGAAAGATTCATTCCCAGAGTCTTGACGTCGTTGTAAACCCTTCTCGCCTCCTCTCCGATTATCCCGCCTCTCATTGACAGCATCCTGAATATCTCCAGAGGGGTTACCCTTGAGGACGCTGATGTGGCCATGTAAAACACAGCAAAGGGAAGGGCCTTTTCTATCTTGTTCCTGAGGTTTTTGGCCTTGATAAAGGGATAATAGTAGCCAATGAAAAACACAGCGGCTGAAACCCCGAATGATATTATGATGCACAGGGTGTAGGCATACAAAACAGCCTCTGTGCCTGACAGGTAGGTTACCATGTAGGTGACAAAAGCAGCGCTGAGAATGAGAGCGGCTGAGAATGACAGAAAGGAAAAGAAGAAAAGCAGGGAAACATATTCCTCAACAGTGGATGTTAGGTTGGCGCTTTTCATGCTGAGTTTGAGGTTGTCAAAGTAATCCAGATAGGGGTGAATAATCTCTCCAAAAAGCCCGTATGCGATTTTCTTCAGCATAGCAATCATTTTATGTTCTGTTCAGGTTCAGGCAGATTCTACCATGTCTATTACATTGTCCGGGTCGGTGTAATAGGTGCTGATTATCTTTGCAACCTCCCTGAAGTCCATAACATTGTTGTCTGCCATCCATTCAAGAACGGTTTTCCTCCTGACAAGTTCATCCTTTATGCTGTCCTCTGATATGCCAAGCCTCCTGGCCAGGTTTTTGAGTATGACAGACTGGCCGCTTACGCTGAACCCGTCTGTTGTGGGGTCCCAAATGAATATCCTGTTTGACAGCGGCCTGTTGTTCTTTACGCCCACGACCTCCATTATGGTGTCAGCCCTTCTTACATAGCTTCCCCTGAGCCTCGCCAGTGTCAGGAACACTATTATGTTTATATTCTCCAGGAGCGTGGGCGGAAGGGATATGGGGGGTGTGGTCAGCCTGTCAATAAGCTGCTCCATGGAAGCAGCATGTATAGTCGCCAGGCTTGGATGACCTGTGGCCATCTGCTGGAAAAGCACAAAGGCCTCTTTCCCCCGAACCTCTCCCATCACTATGTAATCAGGCCTCTGCCTGAGGGATGATTTCAGGAGGTCAAAGAGGCTGACCTCTCCCTTGGCTCCTTCCTCTGATATGGCTGTTCTGGCGACCTCGGGGATCCAATGGGGATGAGGGAGCCTGAGCTCAGGTGTGTCCTCTATGCTCACAATCTTCAGGCTCGGACGGATGAAAAGTGAGAGTGCGTTTAGCATGCTTGTCTTTCCTGTTGCTGTCCCCCCGGAAATAAGGATCGACTGGCCATTCTCTATGGCGAGCCACATGTAGGCCATCTGTGTGGGGTTCACTGTCCCGAATTTTATCATGTGGGTAGGCGTGAGCGGGTCTTTAGCGAATTTCCTTATTGTGAAATTAGAACCCTTTCTGGCTATGTCTGTTCCCAGTGTGGCTTGTATTCTGGAGCCGTCAGGAAGCGATGCATCCAGCAGGGGTTCTGCAATAGATATTGTCTTCCTGCATCTCTGGGCGAGTTTTATAACAAATGTGTTCAGCTCAGCGTGGTCATTGAACATGATGTTTGTCACCATGCTTCCAAACTGGGGGTCCCTGTGGTATACGTATATTGGGATCCCCACCCCGTCGCAGGATATGTCCTCTATGTTGGGGTCGTGCATCAGGGGTTCGAGCTTTCCAAGGCCCACTATGTCCTTTTCCAGGTAATATATGAGGATGTCTATCTTGTCAGGGCTGATAGGAAGCTTCATGCTGGTCAGGATATCCCTTATGGTTTCTCTAAGCAGGCTCTTTGCCTTGACCTCGCCAAGCTTTATGAAGTCTATGTCAAGCCTTTCCTCAAGGGTTCTTCTGGTCTCCTCCATTATTTCCAGGTCTCCCTGCGAAAGCTGCGGTTCAATCACACTGTAAACAAGCTGGTTCTTTTCAGGGGACCATTTTATACGGGCATAGGCAAAAACCTTTTCTCCCCTTTTCGGGAACCTGGGCACCAGATTGTAGTAGACGTCAATCTCATGCAGGCTTTCCTTCTTCAGCTCTGTTGTGATTATGCTCCCCTTGGTTATCTTGCCTGCTGCCTCCATTGGTATTTTCACTCCCGGGACTTCAGCCTCTTCTGTTTCTTTCTTCTTTTCGGGTTTTCCGGGCCTTTCAGGTACTTCGGTATGTGGAAAGCCAGGCCGGTGTGGGTATCCTTCCGGCAGGGAAGCCGAAGATGCGCCTGCTGCTCCGGGTTCCCGTCCCTGTGGCTCAGGGGGCTTCTGGGACATAATATATGCCCTTTTTAGCCTTGCCACTATTTCCCTGATATTCCCTGTTGTTTTCATGCTGGCTTTCTTTTTCCTTATCCTTGGAATCCTCATTTTTTTTGATGCCATGCTATCGCTTTCTTCTGGTTTCTGTTATGATATTATAATTTCATTTCCTTTCTTATAAATGACAACAGTGTCATCGGCGCTGGAGCTCTTTCCGCTGAGCCTCATTGTCTGGTTCAGCATGCACAGGTTTGAAAATACTGTAATGTTGGACGGAACCGCCCTGACAACCAGCCCGTCATTTGAAAGCTCCATTTCATAAACCTCCTGCGCTGCTGTTCCCGGGATGCTGAGAACCAGGGTGCTGTTTTCCTGGTATTCTTTCTGGGCAATGTTTATTAGAGCCCATGAAAGCTGGCTTGCTATCTCATTGAGCTGGTCGTTGGTGCCCTGTTTTATTACGTAGTTCTGATATGCCAGGAAAAATGTGAGTGTGATTGAGAATATCATGACGCCCATGAAGAAGAGCATTACCTGCTCAAAAACCATGTGCTGCCCCTTCATGTTCGAGCCGGCAGAAGATGGCTTGTGTTTTTTCCTGAACAGCGGCATATTTTATTTTTCTTCTGCTGACTAATTAATGTGAAAGGCTGGATTAAGTGCACATCAAGTTGCTGCCGCTGCTGTCACACAGCAGCCACATTAACATAAGAGAGAAGGAGGTCGCCGTTGTTGTCTGCCCGGCCAGGCTCAATGACGTTCCTGTCAAATTCCACTGTGACATCCCTTCCGCTTGTTGTGGCCCCCTGGGCAAGCGCTATTCTGTACCCCCTGAACGGCCTTTCCGATGTGTCCAGTTCCCTGTAATGCATGGACATTTCCAGCTTGTATCCTGTGCCAAAGCTTTCGCCAGTGAGCATGATTATCCTGGGGCTGTCCTTCTCATATGAACCTATCTCCTCCAGACTCCATGTATCGATAGGGGCGCTTGCGTTCAGTATCATGGGCTGGGAAACAACCATCTCAAGTACCACAGAATTTTTTGACTTGTTCATGGGGTCAGAGGGGTCATAGGGAACCACCCTGATGTTCCCGTTTGGCGCTTTCAGGGAAATCCTGCCTGACCCTGAATTGGCGACTTCTTTTATCTTCTTGTCAAGGTTGAGCATGAAACTCTTGGCTGCTGAGAAGTCAGTTATCGTGGCTCTTTTCTCCATCAGGGGCTTGCCCCAGAGATAAGCGGCCGAGGAAAGGCTGATAACTATGCCGGCTATCAAAACAAGCGTTATAGTTTCTGTCTGGGCCTTTATGAGTCTCATAAGCGTGATGAATATGTTAAGTGCAGTACACCTTGGGGTGCTGGACTGTGCTTGAGGTTCCTATATCCACTGTGTGCGAACCTGTGGAACAGGTGCCTCCGCAGTCGTAGGATATTATTGTAGCGGCTTTTCCCGGCTGTATTGTGACCGTCCGGGGGGTGACATCAGTGCCATCAACCTTTGTTATTGTAAAGTCAGCCTGGGTGAGCGTTGACTGGCCTGTATTAAGGACCTGGACTGTGATAACGCCATTGCTGCAGTATGCGGCGCCTGAGGTTATTGTGAATGTGCTTGATATCTGGGAGACCAGATATCCCTGAAGGAAAGACCATGCCAAACCCGCCAAGGCTATGGTTATCACCAGCAGAACGATGATGGATATTATCGGGGTTATTCCTTTCTTCATCTTTACACCCATTGCCTCATTGCCTTCTGTATATATTTGCAAATTGCAAATAAATTCTTTTCAGTCTCTTGTCAATTATTCCCAGACTCGTGAGAGCGGCCTGATTGACCTCCGCGCTCTTCTTGTTCTGTTCTATCATCTCTGACATCTTGTCCACAAGTGGCTGCATGACGTCCTTGGATATGTCGCTCACGGTCTCCTCAGTGGCCGATGTCTTGAGAAGCTCCATAAACTCGTTCATGCTGGAGAGGAGGTCATCAATCTTTGCAGGGATTTTGGAAAGCTCGTCCCTGAGGTCAGTGTTGGATTTTATGATATCATCCACTATCCTTTGGTTGGATTTTATCAGTTCTATAATCTGCTCAACAAGCCTCTGTATTTCGGCCGTGGAAGAGGAACCCTCTATTTTCCTTATTCTCTGCTCAAGTTTCCTGAGGGGAGAAGTTGGTATTATCTCAAACTCTTCCTCGTTCTCAAGTGTCATAATAATATTATGAATAGGGCTGTATATAAATGTTGTATACAGCTTTTCCGGGAGC
>CAZCSS010000053.1:0-5874 GCA_964501515.1 uncultured archaeon | reverse complement strand
CGTCGGCATCGGGACGACGAATCCGGGGGCGAAGTTGCATATTAATGGAAAATTCAGACAGACCGGTGCTACAGTACCTTTTGAATGGAGCGTTAATCCAGGAGCAAATGATTATTATAAACTTGATGCACCAGGATATGCTGCAAATATAGTATCTTTTGTATCAAACGGCAACGTCGGCATCGGGACGACAAATCCTTCGCAAAAACTAGATGTCAGTGGCAATATCCACGCAACAGGCGACATCTGCACTAATCAGGGTGGTGGAAAGTGTCTGAGCAGTGCAGGAGGCACTGGTTCTGTTACTCTGGCTGCCAGCGGGAGCTTAAGCACGAGCTCATGCGGAAGCTGGGAAGTTGATACCGGAATTGTGCTGGACTCTGAAAGATTCAATCCCCAAAGAGCATTCGTGCCTGTTGTCACAACTGGCAGTTTCTTGAGGTATGGCGGCAGTACAAGATTCAGACTCATGCCAAGTTTGGTATACAAAGCATGCTATCGAAACCAGTGCAATAACTATGCCCGCGTTTATCTGCAGATAAACTGCTATAATGAAGAGGCAGATGCAGACCACCCAACCAGTGTCTATTGGAAAGTCTTTGAAGTAAGAGCTTGATTATGTCTGCCCGACCACTTATCTAAGTTTTAGGGCCGTTTCAGGCCGTGTTCACCAGCTACCCTGAAGCTAATTTATAAATCTTTTATAAAATCATATGTCTATGAACCCGCACATCATCACCCTTCCCAGGAGGGTTGTTATAGGCAGGAACGTTCTCGACCTGCTCGATAACACGCTTATGGAACTTGGTTACAGAAAACCCCTTGTGCTATGCGACCCGAATACAAAAGCAATAGCAGGAGATCACATAGTGGATTTCCTGTCCGGTTTCAAGCCCGCAATGGGCATTGTGAAAGAGCCATCTGTTTCAGAGTCAGGGAGGATTCGCGAACGCCACAAAGAGAGAGATGTCATCATTGCCGCAGGCGGCGGCTCTGTCATTGATGTTGCCAAGCTTGCGGCCTTTGAATCAGGCACGGGGTTTATATCTGTCCCCACAGCCCTCTCTCACGACGGGATTGCTTCAGCAGCAGCATCGCTTATTAACCATAAAGGAAAGGGCTCCTTTACCGCAAAGCCCCCTGACGCCATAATAGCTGACATCACAATCCTGATGAATGCTCCCTACAGGATGACCGCATCAGGCTATGCCGATGTGGTCTCGAATATAACCTCTGTGTTTGACTGGAGACTTAGCCACAACGATACCGGGGAATATTTTTCAGAATATTCTGCCGGCCTTGCCCTCCTGTCCGCTGACACTGCAATAAAGTCAGCAAAATCAATAAGGAACAGAAAGGAAAGGGGGATAAGAACACTTGTCCAGGCGCTGCTCAGCTCAGGCATCTCAATGTCGCTTGCGCAGTCTTCAAGACCCGCCTCAGGAGCAGAGCATGCTTTTTCCCATGCCCTTGACAGACTGGGTTCGCCTGCCCTTCACGGCGAGCAGTGCGGCGTGGGGTCCATACTGATGGCATACTGGCAGGGCCAAGACTGGAAAAGGATAAGGTCAGCCCTCAAAAACGCAGGCGCACCCACAACTGCAGAGGAACTTGGCATTGACAAAGACGTCATCCTGAAGGCCGTTGTTGAAGCCAGAAACATCCGCGACAGATACACAATCCTGAGCAAAAAGCCGCTCGACAGGGAAAGCGCCGAGGAGATATGCAGGGCTACGGGTGTGTTTTAGCATTATTTAAAGAAGAGGTGCAATTAAGAATATGAGCGTTCTGAGAAGATTCAGGGGAAGGGAACGCAAGAAGGTAATGAAATATATAAGAAAGAGAAGAAAGTCAGGCCCCCTTCACTTCACGCTTATAGACCCTGACAAGCAGAGTCCTGAAAGGGCCGCCAAACTATCTTCTGATGCCGAAAAGGCGGGCTCTGATGCCATAATGATTGGCGGTTCGCAGGCCGCGCAGGCAATATACCAGGACGACACCATACAGGGCATAAAGAGCAAATCCGACCTTCCTGTCATACTCTTTCCTTCCTCCCACGCCGGAATCTCCGGGTACGCTGATGCTGTTTTTTTCATGTCTCTTCTCAATTCCCGCTCCACGCAATATGTGGTGGAGGAGCAGGTCAAGGGCTCTGTCATAATAAGCAAATACAATCTCGAAGCCCTGCCAATGGGCTATCTTATAGTGGAATCAGGCAACACCACCAGCGCGGCCTGGGTAGGTGATGTCAGGCCCATACCCAGAGACAAACCCGAGTTCGCAGTGGCCTATGCCCTGACCGCCAAATACTTTGGCATGAAGTTTATCTATCTCGAGGCTGGTTCCGGGGCCAGCAAGCCTGTCCCGGATGATATGATTTCTGCTGTGAAGAAGGCTGTTTCCAACAACAAGAATGGCTGTTATGTGATTGTTGGCGGGGGGATAAGGGATGAAAAAACCGCCAGAGAAAAGGTTGCAGCAGGGACTGACATAATAGTGACAGGCACCATAGCTGAGAAAGACACGGAGATGCTCAAGAGGATTATAAATGCCGTTAAAAATGCGTAAATTCAGTGTTACTGTCAGCGAACCCAAAACTGCCATTTTAGCATGTGGATGAATGCTTCCCGCAGCGCCAGAGCCATGGATCATCATGAAGCCATCTGGATACAAGCCCGACGCCCGGTGAAGAACTGCGCGGGGACTGCAGAGTTATAAGCGATTCCTGACAAATATTAATTGATGAAAGGGTTTACATGTATGAATTTCGTTCTGGTAATGCTGCTTACGACAGCGGTGTTTGTCATGATACTTGCTGTGACCGGGGTCAACAACCTGAATGCCAGCACTGACCCGTATGCAGCAGGCCCTGGAACAACATACGACTACGAGATAAGGACCGCTGCAACCAGATATGGTGTGAGCCCCGCTTTGATAAAGGCTGTAATCTGGCAGGAGAGCAAATTCAATCCCACATTAGAATCCAGGGCAGGCGCAGTGGGATTGATGCAGTTAATGCCCGGGACCGCCAATGCCCTTACGGATGAGAGCAGGCCCGAAGGCAAGCACTGCAGGCTCAAGGATGTAGGCATAACAGAATTCTCCAGAACCGACCTGATGGATCCCATGAAAAACATCATGGCCGGGACGTGCTATCTAAGCTATTTATTGAACAAATACAATTATAACATAAAGAAGGCACTTGCAGCGTACAATGCAGGTCCAAACGCAGTTGACAAATACAACGGGGTTCCTCCGTTCAGGGAGACCCAGAATTTCGTGGCCAAGGTTTCGGCATGCTACGAGGAATACAGGTCATATGAAAACCCGGTAACATGCACGATTCCAAAAAGCGCCATGGCATAATATTTGCAGGAGGTGTTTGATATAAAGCGATTTAAGGGGTTTGCGGTTCTTGAGATGTTCTCTTACGACCTTGTAAAATTCCTTTTGCTCGTGTTTGCCTTTATCGTGATAATAATGTTTTTCATAATGGTCTTTCCTGACATAGCCGAAGGCGCCAGAAAACTCTTCACCAGAGGAAATTGATATGAAAGGAGCAACCCCCTACCTGTTTATAGCTGTTGCAGGGATTGTTATAGTCCTTGTCATGGGTGCGCTGAGCTTTGCCATAGCCGGCCAGCAATCAAGAAGCCTTTATTCTGTATGGAGCGCCTTTACCAGATTCCTGTTCGGGACCGAACCCGAACCCCCGGACGTCAAGGCAGCCAAGCTTTCCGCAGAATCCCTAGCCTGTGCAATAGACACCGTAGCCGCGGGGGAAGAGCAGTCCAATTGCAAAAGCTTCTACCTTCCTCCTGCAAGCTCTCCCCCAAAAACAGGCGTCATGCAGAACCCTAAAATAATATACAAGACAGAAGATGACAGAATAACAAAATGCACGCTCTATAATTTCAATCTCCCCCAGAGGTTTGAAGGCGTGCAAGGGAAGGCAGAAGAGTGGATAAGCGGTCACGGAGACCCCCATTTCCTGGTCTACTGGCAGAACTTCCCGGAAGGGGTTGATTCTGCCTGGGCACAGAGCTGGACAAACAACCCCATTGTTGATGCAATAGACGTGGCATTTGCCTGGTGGGGTGTTGGAAAGGCGTTCAAGATCGGGGGGAAGTTTGTGTTCAAAAGTGCAGGTAAGCTTTTTCCTGAGCTTGCAGCCAAGGACATAGTGGAGAAGGTCGAACTTGCAGGGATAAAGAAATTTGAGTCAAAGCTGGCTGAACACCTGACTGCCGGGGAACTGAAAAAGCTTGCGAAAAGAAGCGCTGTTCTGGGCGGCCTTGCAGCCATGTTCATAAACAGCTACACTGCCAAATATGAAAAAGAGCCCCAGTCTGTTGTTTTCAAGATTCCGTACGAGGACCCTGTTCCCACAAAACTTAAAACCGAGCAGCCGGTCTTCCTGAAGAATGCCAAGGAAACCCTTTATTTTGCTTCTCCATGCAATGCTAATCTGGACATATCCAGGGTCACTGTTCAGTGCGGCAATTATTCATATTTCTATGATGACAAGACCTATGTGTGCAAGAACATAAAGTTTATGGAGTATGAGCCAAACCTTGAACCGCTTGAGGAATGCCCGAAAGCCATATCGCAAGGGTTTGAGAGCGACTTGTATGAAACTATTCCTGTAAGAATAAACGAGCTTGTCAGCAGCGACAACAGCAGGGAAAGGCTGAAGATATACCAGAAGGTATACGAAGGCGGTGAACAGGAAGGGAAAAAAGAGGGGTATGTTCTAACAGATCCTGTCACAGGGATTTCCTTTGACTTTCTTTATGACAGTGACAGCAGCATAGACCCGGATGAGTTTTTTGACCGGTATCCTGCTCTGAGAGGATACGTAGACGCGAAGACGATTGCAGTAGACAAATTCAAGCTCAGCAGGATATTCTTTGAGAACGAAGGCAGGACAGTGAGCTTTTCTGTTTCAGATGACGGCACAATAGGAGCCGGCGGTACCGCGCTCAAATCCGGCACCATGACCAAGCATGAGTGCAAAAGGGCAAAGGATTTGCAGAGCGACAATATAAAATGGGAGTGCCAGGCAGAGTTTAGCGAGGACATAACCCCCAATTTCGAATACAAATGGGTGAAAGAATGCAACAAAGACGAGGGCTGGTTCGATACCAGTCCCGGCGAATCGCTTATGAATGAGCAGAGAAAATGGACCGACACGCTGAAGTCCTGGTTCAACAGGATTATCGGAGCCCCGGACAAATACAAATCACCCTGTTCTGGCGACAGCCCCGGCAGCGGCTACAAGTGCTGTGCGAAGAAGCTGTGCGATGCAGACTGCGAGAAACTCCTTTACAAACTCACCTACCTGGATGGAATCAGGGCCTACAACACATGGTCCGAGAGGACTGTTATAAACGAGGCGGGTGACGAGGAGAAGAAAAATACAGAGAACGTGGAGCTTCTCTCGTTCTACGAGAAGAAAAACTTCTGGGCATTCTACAACGACATGAACACAGACGGCTATGCCGAAAGCATAGGCTTGGGGTATAGAGGCTATGATATAGAATTGTCTAAAATGTTTAAAGATGTTGTTAATAAGCTTTTCGGACCCAGAACCAAAATCATCCTTTTCGACACCAACGCAGACGGGAAGATGGACGTGATTTCCAAAAGTGACTGCAAACTCAACGGCTTTCAGGTTGACATGGAATACAACAAGATAGGCTCAAACAACTTTTGCTATATGAGAGGCAACAAAATTGCTGAAACTGCCCTGAAATGGGCGCCTGAGATCGGCATGGCCGGCGGAAGCATTGCAGGCTTCCTTATAGGAGGGCCGCCGGGCGCGGCGGTCGGGTTCAAGGCAGGAGGGATAGCAGGAGCAGCCACGTCCACAGG
>CAZCSS010000052.1:0-6206 GCA_964501515.1 uncultured archaeon | reverse complement strand
ACATGGCCTGGGTCTTGTTTGAAACAGTGAAGAAATCCTCCCTCATGCCCGGCATCTGCTTCTTCACGTTTGCCGGCGCAACGGGCTCCCACCAGTAATAGTCAGGACCTGTAAAAGCGCCCATATCAAAAAGTATGTACTCATGCCCGGGGTAGCGCTCTTTGAGGTTGCTCATCATGTCGTTTACAAGGCCCTTGAAATGCTCAGGGAGCTCATCCACGTCCACCGTGGCCGCGAGTCCTGAAAGGGAAACAAAATCATAGCCTGTGAGGTTGTAAACAGGAAAACCCCCGGAATCGGAGTGCACCCTGAATGCCACTTTTCCCGAGTAAATGGCCCTGAGTTTGGGAAGGATTTCCTGCGCCCATTCTGAAATGCCGCTCTCGGAGAGCAGCTGGGGCTCGTTTGCGGGGGAAAACATGTAGCACCCATGCTCTTCAGCTATTCGGGCCCATTTCATAACCAGCGGTGTCAGCTCTTCAGTCCCCTGATTCTGCGGGCATTCCGGATGAGCGGGATTCAGCATAAGATATGTGTACATTCCCTTGCTGTGAAAACCGTTTAGTGCTTCCCTTATCCTGCTCTCATTCTCGCAGACATAATATCCCCTGCCGTTGCGGCACACCTTCACACCAATCGCCACGATATTGACGCCGTCCTCCCCGAGTCTGTCAATATCATCCAGCGCAATCTGGGTCTCCCTCAGGAAAGGCATCCATATGCCGTTGAACCTCACCGGTTCGGCCTGCGGGCCTTTTATTATTGCAGGCGTCCCGGAATCCCCTGTCCCGGAACCCTGCTGAACGCATCCGCTTGCAAGCAGGACAGACACCAGGAGGAATGGCATCAGAACCAGAGGGGAGAAGGAAGGAATTTTCATTGGATATATGTTGGCTTCAGCAGATAAAAACCTAATCGCAGTTTTGAGATTTAAACCGGGCTGCCTGAAGCATTTGAAACAACAGCGTGACCGACTAAAGCCCGCAGCGAGGTTCTCTTAACCTGATGCTCTGCTATGGCTCACACTGCCTTCAGAACGCTTTCCAGTATCTCCAGCCCCCTTTCAAATTCCTCTTTTCTTATCACAAGCGGCGGAACAAGCCTGATCACAGACTCTCCACAGGTCAGAAGGAGCAGGCCGCTTTGGAAGGCCTTTCTCACCGCTCTCATGGCTTCCTTCCGGGCGGGTTCCTTGGAATCCCTGTCTTTTACAAGCTCAATCGCCAGCATGAGACCCCTGCCTCTCACGTCCCCGATTAAGGGAATCTCGGTTGCCATATCCTCCAGAGCCCTTATTCCGGATTTCCCAAGTCTTTCTGCATTCAGGGCAAGTTTGTTCTTCCTGATGTATTTTATCGAAGCCAGCGCTGCAGCGCAGGAAACCGGATTGCCTGAAAAGGTAGAGGCGTGCGCACCTGGCGGCCATGACATGATTTCTCTTCTGGCCACACATGCGCCCAGGGGGAGGCCGCCTGCTATGCCCTTGGCAAGGCAGATTACATCAGGCTCCACCCCGAAGTGCTCGGAGCAGAACATTTTCCCTGTTCTGCCAAAGCCTGTCTGGACCTCGTCAGATATATACAAGAACCCCTTTCTTTTGCAAAGCCTGAACAGCTCGCTATGAAAACTTGCAGGGGGAACGATATAGCCTCCCTCGCCCTGTATGGGCTCGGAGATCACTGCTGCAACCTCGTCCTGAGGAACAACATGAACGAGCAGCTCATCCTCAAGGTAGCGAAGGCATTCCATGTCGCATTCTCCTGCTTCCTTTCCGAACGGGCAGCGGTAGCAATACGGGTAGGGGGTATGAGTGACCATGGGAACAAGCGGCCCAAAATGGTCCCTGTGCCTGGGTTTTGAACCAGACAGCGTCATGCTCCCGTACGTTCTTCCGTGGAAGCTTCCCAGAAAAGAGATCATTCTCGGTTTCTTTGTGCAATACCTGGCCAGTTTGAATGCGCACTCAACAGACTCGGTTCCTGAATTGGTAAAGAAAACCCTTTTCCTGAACTTCCCGGGGGTTAGCTGAACAAGATTGCCGGCAAGCTCAACCTCAAGTTCATTGTAGAAATCCGTGCCGGCGTTGTGAAGAATTCTTCCTGCCTGTTTTTTCACTGCCTTCACCAGTTCTGGATTGGAGTGTCCCGCATTGGCTACGGCTATCCCTGAAGTGAAGTCAAGATACTTCCTTCCATCCACATCCCATAACCAGACATCCTTTCCTCTATCAATTACCATAGGGTAGAGCCTTGTATATGAAGGGGATATTAGTTCAGAGTCTCTTCTCACTATGTTCCCGGATTTCTTCATGCTTATAATTATTCGCTTTCTAAATAAAGGTTAAATGAACGTGATACAAGATTTTACAGGAGCCTGCCGGTTCCTCAGAAGCCTGAGCCAGCACACAAAAATATGCAAATCACAATATGTCTGGCGGCCTGCACAGATATGGAAGGGCCGCCATTCCAGATAATGGGGCCGTGGTGTAGCTTGGCCTAGCATCGGAGCTTCGGGTAGGATCCTTTTTCAAGAAAAAGCGTCCACGGAGAGAGGGTAACAGCTGGGAAGAAAGCTCATGCCATTGACTGAACAACCAGTTAATGAAGCATGCCTTCTTTCGCGTTGCGGCCTTCCTGAAGAAAAAGGACCCTATAAAAAGCTTCAGACCCGAGTTCAAATCCCCTGCACGGCAGCTTTCACTTGCACAAAAGCGTGTACGGAAAAAGGGAAGGAAAATCTCGGCGGCCCCATTTTTCAGCTGCATCTCTTTACTGAGGGGTATTTTTCAAGGTAGTAATCTATCAGCGGCATTGCCCTCTGCAATGAACTGTTAATGAACTCTTTGCCCTCCGGAGAGTTTCTGTATATTCCTGAAGGCCATTCTATGTCTTCATTCACCATTACTGAGCTGTTGTCAGATATCCAGAAGAAATACACGCCCTCCCCGCCCCTGTCAGAGACTATCTCGATTCCTTTGTATTTAATCATGCGGCTGTTGCATCGGCTGCTGAAATAGGAATCCTCAAAATAATTAATTGCCCCGGCAGTACAGGGCAGCTCTCCATTTATCTTGTCTATAACATTAACAAAGTATTTTGTTCCTGTTTCCTTTTGTGTATAATAATAACCCTTTCCATCAATAACAGATGGATCGCGACCGCATGAAATGGTTCTTATTTCATCGCCTATAAAGTTCCCCACTGATTCCGGTATGTATTCGGATGGTGTGGGTCCTGGGGCACCAACCGGCGGCCTGCCTGTGCCCTGCATATTCTGTGCGCCCTGCTGAACGCATCCGCTGACCAGGACGGCAAGCATGAGAAATATGAGAATTTCTCTCATATTAATAATGGTTTTTCATTATATTAAAGTTGCGTGCCCGTTTTCTGCACCGTGCCTGCGCTGCAGGTTTCAGAACCCGAAACTGTTTTGCCAGTTGAATGCAAGAACCGGTCACTGATCCAAATAAAAAGTTTGGCTTCCAAAAAGGGAATATGGTGGGATTCAGAAAAAAGGGTATTGGAGCCGGAGAGTTCCTGGAAAGCTACATGTGCAAAGAGGTCGGAGAATACGTATGGGTGAGAGAGGGTTACCCCTTTACTCTTTTTGAGGTTGTTGGAGACAGTAATCCGGATGGTCCTGGACTCTGTCTCAGGCGCGCAAGAGAGGGCTCATTGCCTGAATACCTATCAGATGTGATAGGTGAGAATACCGAGTGGGCACTGATGAAAGAAGGCACAAGACAGGATTAGCGAGAGAAACAGGACTGAATTCGCTTTCCGGATGCTAATACTTCCATTCGAGGACCAGTGCCAGGAAAAGCATCCCGAAACCAACAAAGATAGAAAGCAGGAAATTAAGCGCTGAAACCTCGGGGTTAAGTATCAGCTGGGCCGAGTTGAACACCACAAGGGAGACAGCAAAACCGAAAAGCGGGATTGATACCATTTTGCTCTTTGTGATGCTTCCCATGCTGATTCCCCTGCCCAGCCAGGCAACTGTGACTGACATAAAGTAAAAGTACACTGATGCTGCCATAAAGCTGGATATCGCTTCGAAAAGGCCTATGCTGAGCCATTCCAGTGAGGCGGTGTAGCCCCTGTAACTGGCCAGGGCTGCAAATGCTATGCCCACTATGTAAGCGAAGAACGCAAACCTTCTTCTCGTAAGCGATGTCTTGAACTCTTCCACAGCGCCTATGACATAATCATCCAGATTAAACCCCTTTATGAAGAGGTACACGCCAACCACGCCGAGGATTGCCCTCCACCCCTGCACACCAAAAAGGGCGTATATAATGAGCACAAGAGCAGGCAGGCCGAAAACAAGCTTGGACATTTTGGGATCTTCCATGGAGTCTCTGATAAAGTCCTTTATCCTGTAGTATGTTGACTCCAGGTGCTCGGCCTGCTTTACAATAACCCTGTTGATTGAGAGTATCGGAACCCTTGACTGGATTATGGGAATGATGTGCTCGTCCTCGCTTCCATCTGTGACGAAAAGTATGCTATCAGCTTGCCATTTCTTCAGGATGCTGGAAAACTGCTCGGCAATCTTCCTGTCAGATGCTACACCCACATTCCTGTCTCCTGTGATGACAGCCACCTCTGCCTTGTATTTTTTCCTCATCTCATTGTACAGTCTGACTGCCTGGAACATTGCATTTGCATCGCTCTCCTCAGGGTCAGCAATTGCAAGAGCCGTGGCTGCCTTTACCACCTTCTCCTTTCCCAGCAGGGGCCCTTTTATGCCTGTCTTTATCCCCAGGTCATCGTCCCTGTCGACATTCAGCACCAGAATCCTTTCCTTCTCGGGCATGGGAATCTTACATATTTTTTGCTACTAGACTATAGAAAATTGCTGTAAAGACATATAAATAAAACACCCTAGCAGTTAGACAAAGGGAAATGCTGCTTGCTAAGCACGTATTTGGAATTATTTATTGTCTGAAATCAAAATGTAATTAATGAAAAGGAACAAAGAACAGGGCAACAAAGGAACAGGGCACGTTTTCATGATAATTTTATTGTTGCTGCTTTTCATCCTGCTCTCCAGGACAGCATCAGCAGCAGTAATGACAATTCAGCCTGGCCCGGACGATGGGAAAGACACAACAATAAGGGAGGACAATCCTGATATGAATTACGGCACTGCCAGCAGGGTGTACGTGGGCACAACAGCATCAGGAGACACCATGAGGATGCTCTTCCTCTTCAATCTCTCGGGCATTCCTGATAATTCCACCATAGTGAACGCCACGTTCCACATCTGGATGTTTCTTTCATCAAGTTCGTCAAACCTGTCAGCAGAGGTGCATAAAATGGAGAATTACTGGGAAGAGGGAACCGGCAATGGCGTGGCAAATGACAATTCTGTGAATGGCACGACATGGACAGAAAGATGGTATGGAACAAGCTGGACAAGCCAGGGCGGTGATTATAACTCTTCAGCGGATGATAAGATAAACATAACAGATGCCACGGGCTGGTATTCATGGGATGTGACCAGTGCGGTAAGGATGTGGTTTAACGGTGATATGGACAATCTTGGTTTCATATTAACATCAGACGCTGGTGTGAATAATTACAGGGGTTTCTACTCATCAGATTACACAACCAATGCATCCATGAGGCCCAGACTTGTTGTAAATTACACGGCAAATATGCCACCCTCAATAGTTAATGTAAGCGATGATTCCAATCAGACAAGCCCCACAAATGTGGGAAATTCTGTGAATTTCAGTGCGTACTGGACTGACATTGACTCTTCTGACGCCAGAATGTTCGTGTGCAATTCAAGCAGTATAAATTACACCGGGTGCGAAGAAACAGAATACTGCTCTAGTTCGTATACGGATTCCCCCCTTCTGCAGTGCAGTTACATAGCGCAGAGCGGTGACAAGCATATTATGTCTTACTGGGTAAAGGTATGCGATAATGAGGGGAATTGTTCCACTGTAAGCAACGAGTACGATTTTTGGGTCAATCACTTTCCGGACGTTGCGGTTCAGTATCCAAACGGTGGGGAGTATATAAACCAGACTGCGCAGGGAGATTACAACATAACATTTCAGGTGTCTGATGCCGACAATGACAATCTAACAGCAGACATATACTATTCTGACGAGGCGGGCAACAAGACGCATGCTATTGTTCTGAACCTCGCTCTCAACACAACGAATTGTGATGATCCTGACGGATACAGCA
>CAZCSS010000051.1:0-6251 GCA_964501515.1 uncultured archaeon | reverse complement strand
GTATCTGGTCTGTTGTGTTTATCATGTATATGTCAGTCTCGGTGTGGTTCACCTTCATGGTGAAGTTTACGGTTATGGTTTCATTCTCTCTTGCCACGATCAGTGAGGGCTGTACTGTCTTGGCGAGCTGGGTCTGGATGTTTACATTTATTCTGCAGCAAATCTTGTGTTCGTATTCCTCGCATGGGCCGATGTGACAGTTGGTCTGGTTGTTTGCCGAAGGGTCAGAGCTTGCCATGCTGGCCAGGCATTCATATCCAGACGGGCATGAGCTGTCCTGATAGAGGCATTCTGCCTGGTATGTGCCGGAAGAGAGGCATGCATTTACAGGGTATACATCCCCCGGGCCTGAATAGCCCCCTTCCTGCACATGGGCGTTGGTAACAGCAGAGAGCTTGAGGACAGTTGCCTGGGAGCAGTCATACCCAAGGGTATAGGATGATGTGCAGCAAACAGAATAGGGATAGGTTCCCTCAGAGGCGTTCTGGGCGTGAGCATTCCGGTAGCCGCCCGTGTCATTCTTCACATAGACCACAGGAGTCCCTGAGCATGAGGACGTGATGGAACACGACAGGTCCTGGGAGAGGACATTCTGGGGGAAGAGCAGCAGGAAAAGGCATGCTGCAGCAAGAATCTTCCAGAAAATCATGCGGCCCACTAATAGAGATTTATCAGCGCGTCTTATAAACCATTCTGGCGGCCTGCGGGGCAAGGGTATTAAAACAGGAGCAGTGAATTATTTAATATGCAGTACACCGAGTATGTTAAAACCACCGAGTTTGGAGCATTCTTCATGTTTGTGGCCTTCCTGATAAATCCGGTGCTTTCCCCGTATATCAGGGGGCTGGGCTTTGATGATTTCCAGATAGGGCTGATATTTTCATTATATCCGCTTTGCATCATACTATTTTCTCCTGTTATGGGAAGGCTGTCGGATGTGATGGGAAGAAACTCCGTAATCCTTCTCGGTGTCCTGGTCGACATGGCAGCAATGCTTCTCTATTATTTTTCAGGCCACTACATCCTGATAGCTGCTGCAAGGGTGCTGAATGCTCTGGGATACATGACAGTGTCGCTTGCAGTTCTTGCCAAAATCGAGGACAGTGTTGACGGAAAGGCAAGAGGCAGATATTCCGGGTGGTTTATGAGCATAGAGTATCTGAGCAAGGTTACAGCGCCCCTGATAGGAGGGTTGGTTGCAGACATGTTCTTTGTAAGGGCCCCGTTTATTGTATCCTTCGCGCTCCTGGTTTCTCTGCTGCCTGTTCTTTTCAAAAAGGGATTGAGGGTTTCCAGAAGGCCTGCCAGAGAGGATTTTAATATGTTCAGGGAGATAAGGGAATTCGTTTCAGACAAAAACCTCAGGGTGATGGCTGTCCTGGGCGCCGTAATGCATGCAACCATCCCTGCCACAACAGTATTTCTGCCGATACTCATCATAGACAGGTTCGGAGCAAACTTCACCATGGTGGGTTTTGCCTTCTTTGCAGTGGGCTTTTTCCATCTTTTCCAGTTCTATTTCGGGAACCTTTCTGACAGAATGGGCAGGAAGAGAACGCTCCTTCCAGGAACGCTTGTGTTCGGGATGTGCCTTATTCTGGTTAATTTTTCGTTTTCCTACATTCTCCTTATCGGCGTTCTTTTCCTGATGGGGGCCGGAGGGGCTGTGTGGAACATATCTGCATGGAGCCTGATGTCTGATATCGGAGAATCTGCCGGAAAGGAGGGCCAGGTCGTGATGACATACAGCTCAATAGCCAAAACAGGGTCCTTCCTGAGTTATATAATGGGGGGTTTGATAGCAAGCATTTATGGAGAAGGGGTGTTCTTTATTATAACAGGCTGGCTTGTTATTGCAGGAACTGCTGCGGCATTCCTGATGTGGAGAAATCCTGCATGAAGGGGGAGTTTTAATAAACAGAACATCACCAATAATGTATGAATGAACTCTTGTGGATAACAGGGATGACCATGCTGGTTGGGCTGGTGTCCCTGGTGGGCGCTGTGTCGTTCGCTGTAAAGGAGAGCGTGCTTGAGAAGCTGATTGTTGTCCTGGTCGCTTTCTCAGCAGGCGCGCTGCTGGCCGGGGGGTTTTTCCACATGCTTATCGAGGCAGCAGAAGAAGCAGGGCTGTTTGTCTCCCTGCAGTATCTGATGATGGGTTTTTTGGGGTTCTTCCTCATGGAGCGGCTGCTCAGATGGAGGCATTGTCATGAAACAAGGGGGTGCGAGGTCCATCCATTCAGTTTTCTCGTGCTGGTGGGAGACGGCATACATAACTTCATAGACGGTCTTATAATAGCAGCAAGCTTTCTCGTGGGAATCCCGTTCGGGATAGTGACCACAATACTGATAATAAGCCATGAGATTCCGCAGGAGCTTGGGGATTTTGGCGTGCTTGTGTACGGCGGCATGACAAGGGGAAAGGCCCTTTTCTACAATTTCCTTTCCCAGCTCACTGCAGTGGCCGGTGGGATTGTCGGGTTTTTCGCCGCAGGTCTTGTTCAGGGGCTTACGCCTGCTCTTCTCGGCTTTGCAGCAGGAGGTTTTGTCTACATAGCTGCCTCAGACCTCATACCGGAGATGCACAAGGAGGCCAAGCTGAGCAGGTCCATGGCGGCATTGCTGTTTCTGCTTCTTGGAGCGGGGTTCATGTTTGCAACAAGGATTCTTTTCGGGTGATTATGTGAAAAAGGGACGCGTCATAATTGAGCTGCAGGATGTGAAAAGGGGTTTTGGGGATGATGAGGCGTGCGAAGTGCATGTTATCAACGGCATCAGCATGAAAATAAGGCAGGGAGAGTTCGTGGCTGTGATGGGGCCGTCCGGAAGCGGCAAGAGCACGCTTCTTAACATGATTGGCTGCCTCCTCAGGCCGGACAGCGGAAAGATTGTTCTGGAAGGGGAGGACATTGACGAACTTGATGACAACAGCCTCGCAAGGATAAGGGGCCGGAAAATCGGATTCATCTTCCAGCAGTATAACCTGATACACAGTTACACTGCTCTTGAGAATGTCGAGTTCGCCCTGAGGATCAATGGAAAAAGCAGGGAGCAGGCAAGAAAAAGGGCAAGGGAGCTTCTCATTATGCTCGGCCTTAGAGACAGGATGGATCACAACCCGCCGAAACTTTCAGGTGGGGAGCAACAGAGGGTTGCGATAGCAAGGTCACTGGCCAACGATCCTGCAATAGTGCTGGGCGACGAGCCCACTGGAAACTTGGACTCAAAAACAGGGAAGAAGATAATGGAGATTCTGAAGTCGCTCAACAAGGAAAAGGGTTATACAATAGTCATGGTAACGCATGACATCAGGGTAGCGCGATATGCGGGCAGGATGATAAAAATGCTTGACGGGAGAATAATCAGTGACACAGAACAGTAATATAATAAAAGCATTGAAAACAATAAAAAAGGAGATTGGTATGAAAACTTGTCTGTTTGCGGTCTTTGCTATTGCATGCCTGGTAGTTATTGCACCATGTGCGCTGGCACAGACAGCTGCCAAGCTCGATGTGGTTCTGACCAGCCAGACACCCTATCCGGCAGAGCCGGGAGGAAATGTGAATGTTGAGATTGAGATACAGAACAATGGATATGCGGATGCCACGAACGTGAACATAGAGATAGTTCCCTCTGAGCCGCTGAGTCTGGTACAGGGACAGGAAAGCAGGAAGACATTCAACCGGATTTCTGCCAGGAATTCTGTCAAGACTGATTTTGACTTGAAGGTGGACAGCTCTGCTGTGTCAGATGAATATGAGCTTGGATTCAGGCTGTACACAGGGACAGACCTGACAAACTTTGTCACAGAAAAGGTAACGGTGAACATACAAGGGATGCCCAAGCTTGTTCTGGGAGAAATCATCACAGATCCTGAGAGTATAGAACCTGGGGGCATTGTAAAGATGACTATTCCTGTTAAAAACACAGGGACAGGGGATGCAAGGCAGCTCCAGTTAACAATAGTTTCGAATTACTCTGAAATAGTGCCTGTTCTCTCAAAGGGTTCGGTATATATAGGAACACTGGAGGCGGCGCAGACAAAGAATGCTGAGATTGAGGTGGGAATAGACAGGGACGCTGACTACAAGATTTATCTCGGAACATTGTATGCGGTTTACAAAGACGAAGGTAACACCCAGCACACAGATTCCTTTTCAGTGGGGATTCCCGTGACAGGAAACATTATAATCAGCATGATAAAGAGTGATATTGATTTTGCGGACAGGGAGATTGATGTGGAGATCGCAAACAAGGGGACAGCTGATGCCAGTTCGCTGGAGGCCAAGCTCTATATTAATGACAAGCTTGTTGATATTGACTATATCAGCCAGCTCAAAGCCACCAAGAAGACCACGCTCAGTTTTCCTCTTGCAAAGGATGGAAGCCTGATAAGTGGAAACGGCCGGCTGGTGATAAGCTATGTGGGACCTGATCTGAAGAAATATGAAGTTGCAAAGGATATTGTAGTGAACGCAGCCTCGCAAGCCGGCTCTCCGCTCGGAACAGCGGCCTTTGTCATTATAGTGGCAGTTGTGGGGTTCTTTGTTTATACAAGATATTTCAGGAAGAGAGGGAAAAGGCCAAGGCACTGATTTTAAGTTCGCAAAACAGCAAGCATTTAAATAAAGAGGGAAATTGGTTTGCATGAATCCCGGCCTGTTTTCCAGGAATGAAGTGAAGGACATAACCCTGTCAGTCCTGGCCTTGTCGTTTGTTTTTGCATACCCTGAGGTTTTGGCGCAGCCGCTGTTTATATTGGTCTCGTTTTTTGCAGTAGGCATCGCGTTCATGGGGCACGAACTCTCGCACAGGTTCGTGGCAAGGAAGCTCGGATACTGGGCCGAGTACAGGATGTGGGAACAGGGCATACTTATGGCGGTGCTAATGGCTGTGGTCACTAACGGAGGGTTTATATTCGCAGCGCCCGGAGCAGTGGTGTTCTCGTCCATGTGGGCTTTTAAGCAACCCACTCTCAGGGATGTTGGAAGGATAGGTGTGGCAGGGGTTCTGTTCAACCTGGCGCTGATGTTCTCTTTTCTGGCAACAAGTATTGTGTTCCCGAACCACCTGCTGCTTTTTGCAGCCAGAATAAATGCATGGCTGGCTGTCTTCAATCTCATTCCATTCGGGCCTCTGGACGGGCAGAAGGTTATGCAGTGGGACTGGAGGATATGGGGCGCGGTAATGGGACTTGCATCTGTGGGGTTTTTGCTGACTGTTCTGATTTAGATATTTAAGTTTCAGTCAGCATTCATTATTATGCTCAAGGTGACTACAGGTCTTGTGGCTGCGAACGTGATTTTCTTTCTGATGCAGATTGCGGTAAGGGGGTTTACAGAGGCCGCTGTGCTCGTCCCGGCAGAGGCACTGTCAGGCTCCTACTGGCAGTTTATAACCTACATGTTCCTGCACGCCAGTCCCTCGCATCTTGTATTCAACATGTTTGTGCTGCTCATGTTCGGGACAGCCATAGAGGCCGGCCTCGGATGGAGGAGATACCTTTTGCTTTATCTCCTTTCGGGAATCGGGGCAGCTCTTTTCTATATCAGTATAACAGGGATAGGCAACATACCGATGCTGGGTGCCTCAGGAGCAGTGTTCGGCGTGCTGGCCGCGTACGGGTTCATGTTTCCCAGCAACAAGATATTCGTGCCTTTCATACCAATGCCCATACCAAGCATATTTGCCATAGCCCTGCTCGGGGTCATGGAATTTGTTCTGGGAGCTGCAGGGCTTGAGCCCGGAATAGCGAATTTCGGGCATCTGGGCGGGCTGATAACAGGAATCCTGCTCATGAGTTTCTGGAAGCACAGGATGAGGCCAAAGAACCAGGAAGAGATGAGGAATTTCGAGTTTTTCTGGAAATGACTCGATAGGTTTTTATATACATGTGTTACAATTAGAAAGATAACCGGTGTGAGGCATGGCTGAAAAAGGGAAAAAAGCAGAGAAGAAGATAAAGAGGTGCTCTAGCTGCGGCAAGAGGATAGAAGCAGAGGATACATGGGTGGAGTTTCCCTGTCCTTCATGCGGCAAGGAGAGCATAATAAGATGCGAGAAATGCAAGAGCACCATGGTTTCATACGAGTGCGGAAAGTGCGGTTTCACAGGGCCATGAAAACAGAAATGATTTCATGGCATATGTTCCCGGCAGGCACAAAAAGCGAAGTGTAAGACGACGTCCTGCGGGGTTTGGGCGGTTTCCGGCAAGTTCAAAAGGCGAAGGGTATGGGAGAGGTAATCGT
>CAZCSS010000050.1:0-6361 GCA_964501515.1 uncultured archaeon | reverse complement strand
AAAGAGATTGGGGTAGAATATTATGTAAACAAAGGATACGACTCCTATGATGAATCCTATGGAGGACGAGAGGAACAGCGCAGTAAGGAACGGGAATTTGGCTGCTGTTATGACAATCGCCAGGCAGGATGTTAGTATGGAGAAGTAGAAGATGCCGGTGAAAAAGGCGATGGCAGTCCATTCCCTGGAATCATAACCGAACTCGGACTGTTCTAGCTGAAAGGTCAGGCCGGGGAACATTGCGGAAAGAAATTCGCCAAAATTCAGAAAATGGCTCGCAATCCTGGCAGCCTTGTCAAGAGGAAAGGGAAGTATAGGGATTCTGTTCTTCATGTTATATAATTAATTCCTGCTATATTAAACATTCTGGGAATGCGGGGTTGCAAAGCAGATGCAGGAAATATTACGGCTTTCCTGCCAGCTTCTTTTCACACTTGTTGCATATTCTGGGGTTTGCTTCCGAACGCCTGATGCCGAGCAAACGGGAAAGAAGACCACTGAACGAGGCACCGCATTCTGCGCACCTGTCGCTCTGCGGTTCAGGATGCAAGGGTCTTCCGGAAGGAAAAGAACCCGTTCCGACAAGGAGGCTTATCTTCTCTCTGGGGACACCAGTGTCTGCGGCAGGCATTGCTGGCCTTGATTTTGGCCACGCTCTTGCCCTGGATTTCTTTGGCCCTGCCCTGGATTTTCTGGCTTTCGGTTTTGCTGCTTTTCTCCTGGAACTTGCTTTTAACCCGGCTTTTGGCCTGCCTTTCCTTGCAGCTTTTTTTGCCATACATTTAATTTGTTTTTCCTTCTTATATTAGCATGGACGTCATGAAGATCATACGGAAATATTTCAGACCGGGGACAAGGGGCTACAGGATTTATATGGAACACGCCCGCCTGGTCAGGGACAGGGCCCTTGAGGTGGCAGAAAGGCTGAAAAAGAGGGGGCTGAACCCGGATATGAAGTTTATAGAAGAAGCAGCCATGCTCCATGAAATAGGCACGTGTATGGTGCATGCCCCGCAGATTGGATGCCATGGAAACAGGCCGTATATCTGCCACGGGTATCTGGGAAGGGAGATTCTGGAAAAAGAGGGCCTGCCCAGACACGGGCTTGCAGCAGAGAGGCATGTGGGTGTGGGCCTGGCAAGAGAAGAGATAGCAAAAAGGGGCCTCCCTCTCCCAAGAAGAGACATGGTTCCCCAAACGCTGGAGGAGAAGATTGTCGCGTTTGCAGACGAGTTCTTTTCAAAAACACCGACTGGTTGGAGAGTAAACAGCATTGAAGACATAAAGAAAAAGATTTCAGGGTTTGGGAAGGAAAAAGTCAGAATTTTTGAGGAGTGGCTGGAGTTTTTCGGGGAGGATTGATGCCGTCAGTTGCCGCCTGAGAGGATGCAGGGGCGGCCTCGCGGAAAGCAGGGGGTGGGGCAAGGATGATGCCGTCAGTTGCCTCTGGCCCTGAGTTTGTCTCTTTTTATCTCATCCTTGAGTCTTGGAACGCGAATCAGAAAGCCGCATTTGGAGCACTTGACAGAAAATGGCCTCTTCCATTCCTTTTTGGTTGCTTCGGTGTGCTGGCATTCAGGACAGGCGTAGCGGACTTCAGCTGTATCAGAATCCCTGGGAACGCGCACAGCTATGTTCCCTGTAACCCGGCCTGAGCTGTTTTCAACTGCCCTGTTGGTTATGTACCTGTAATTCCCTGTAATCTTTCCCATGTCATCACCTGATGCACATTTATAAGATATTTATCATCTGATGGTGATTACTTATATATAAACTTTATGGCCGGCGGTTTGTCCGCCTGTTTTTTAAGCACAATCCTCATGAAGTCCCTTGCTGTTTTCGTGGACGGGAATATCTTCAGGGCCTCGTCTCTGAGGGGCTTTGTGTCCTGGTATCTCCTGGAGAAATGGGTAAGGATAAGGCTTCTCACCCCTGCTCTCCTGGCCATTCTGGCGGCTGACCTGACATCGCTGTGCATCCTGTTCTCGGTTTCCTCCATGAATGTGGAGTCGTGTATCAGGATATCGCTTTTCCCGGAAAGCTTCTCTATATTGGAGCATATTCTGGTGTCTCCTGTATAAACAACCTTTATTGCAGGCTTTTTGTACCCCACGTCCTTCAGGGCGATGCTTTTTCCTTTCCAGATAACCCTGCCTTCCTTCTTGAGTCTTCCAACGAGGGGGCTCTGCTTCAGGCCAAAGAGCTTTTCGGCCTTTTTTATATCCACATTCCATTTTTCCCTTTCCTGAAAGGCATAAGCAACAGCAGGAACGGTGTGTTCTGCTGGTATGGAGAGTATTACATACTCACTGGATTCATAAACATGAGCAGGCTCGCTTCCCTCATAAGGCACATTATGAGAGATTATCCTGAATCTGGGACCCCAATAGTCCAGGTCCAGGAGGTCGCCCACGAATCTCTCGGCATCAGGCCCGTATATGTGAAGCGGGGTCTTCCTGCCTTCCATGTTCATGGTCTGCATAAGCCCTATGAGGCCTGCCCAGTGGTCTGCGTGCCAGTGGGTGATGAATATCCTTGAGAGCTTCATAAAGCTGAGCCTGGCTGCCATGAGCTGCCTCTGGGTTCCCTCCCCGCAGTCCCAAAGCATGCAATCCGGGCCATACTGAATCCATATGGCGGGCGGAGCCCTGTTCTTGGAGGGGATTCCTGAGCCCGTTCCAAGGAAAACGATTTCAAGCATAATATAGAATTCGGTCTGTTATTATTAAGTTTGCATTGCCCGCGCATCAGAACCAGAGAGAACCAGAGAGATTATATACCAAGCCCTTTTATCAGGGATATGTGATTCCGGTCTTCCCTGATGAAGGATTTTACATCTTCAAAATCCGGGGAATCCAGAGAGACCCTGACTTCTAGGTTTTCACCGGATACCCTTGCGAGTTTTTTCTCCAATGACCTTATTACTGCTGACATATCCAACCTGAGAAGCCTCCCCCAACCAAGGAAGCTTTATATATAGAGTTCATTAACAGCGCTTTATAAAGATATGCGTGTTTCTCCCGGGCGGTTTTTCTCCAATTGTTTGCTGCGTGGAAATAAATTCCGTTTTTATCCCTGTTGTGGTTGTTTGAACCATTAATGTTTTACCCAAAAGAAAGCGCAATCCTGGGGCCGTAATTCAGTTCCTGAATGCTGTGAGTTTCCTTCAGGTCTTTCTCAATGGCTCTGAACTTGCCGGGAACAGTGACAGAAACCAGTTCGGACTTGAGGGAAAGGCCTTTGTCCTTCTTGGCTTTCCATATGCGGCTGTTCAGTTTTTGTATGTCATCTGCAGTGAAGGGCAGTTTTGTTTTGAGCATCCTCTTGTCCGGCTCAGGAAATCTCTTGTTGTCTATGTTTTCCCCCCAGATATCGCTGTATATCCTGTGCGTGATGAAGGGTGTTATGGGATAGAGGAGCAGGCAAAGGGTTTCCAGGACTTTGTGAAGCGTCCATACAGCGGCGTTCTGCTCTCCTGCGGTGAAGGTCCCGCGGCGGTTGTATGCTCTTCCCTTGATCATTTCCAGGTAATGGGACGCGAACATCTCCCAGATGAAATTCCTTATCCTTGTGGAAGGCTTGTGGAAATCGAACCTCTCGTAATGTTTTCTGGTATAGTCCACAATCCTGCTGAGTTCTGAAAGCACGAGCTTGTCAAGGGGTGTGAGTTCTATTCCCCTGCCGTCAGGCCTCTCGAATATCGAGATGAACCTGGCAATGTTCCAGAGTTTTGTGAGGAATTTTGAGGCGCCTTCTATTCTTTCGAATGAGCATCTTATGTCCGAGCAGCTTATATCACCCTCAAGCGCACACCATGCCCTGAATGGCTCTGCTCCGAATCTCCTGTCTATATCTGCAGGGTCAATCACATTTCCCAGGGATTTGCTCATCTTGGTCCCTTTCTCGTCCAGCACATGAAAATTTATCCACACGTTCCTGAAAACACTGTTGCCAGTAAGCTGGTAGCATCTGAGCATGGTGTAGTAGAGCCATGTCCTCACTATCTCCTTTCCCTGGGGTCTCAGGGAGCATGGGAAGGCCTTCCTGAAGAACGCCTTGTTCCAGTAGTTCAATATGTACAGGGGCGAGATGGAGGAATCAAACCAAGTGTCAAAAACCCTCTCCTCCCCCCTGAAGTCAGTGCTTCCGCATTTCGGGCAGTTCTTTACAGGCGGGTCTTCTTTCCAGGGTTTATAGTATTTTCCCTTTGGGGGCACAATAACCTCGCCGCATTTCCTGCAGTGCCAGAGGGGTATCTCGGTAGCGTAATATCTCCTCCTTGAAATCGTCCAGTCCATTGTAAGCGAGTTTATCCAGTCAATCAATATCTGCCTGGAACTGCTGCGGAAAAACCTTGTCTTTCTGGCCAGCCTGAGCATATCCTTCCTGAAATCGAGCTGCTTCAGATAATATTCAGGCATTGCTATAAACTCTATCGGATCCTTGCTTCTCTCGCATATGGGCGTCCTGTGAAGTGTTTTTTCCACCCGTTCTATGAGGCCCTCACTGGCCAGTTTTTTCTTTATCTCTTTCTGCGCCTGCTTTATTGTGAGGCCGTTCAGGAAGCCTGCCTTCTCGTTCATTCTGCCGTTTGCGTCTATGGCGTACACGGGCTCGAGATTCATTTCCCTGAAAAAGCGTATGTCAGTGTAGTCCCCGAACGAGCACATCATCACCAGGCCTGTTCCCTGGTCCGGCTTGGCGTAGGGGTGCGCCTTTATCGGAACCTCTATGTTATAAAGAGGGACCACTGCGGTCTTTCCTTCCAGGTGTTTGTATCTGTCATCCTCCGGGTTGAAAAGGACCATGGCGCATGTTCCCAGAAGTTCGGGCCTTGTGGTAGCTATGACTATCTCCTTGCCGGTTTCCTTGACCATCCATCTGACATAGACAAACTCTGCAGGCAGGTCCTTATAGACTATTTCAGCGTCTGCAAGCGTGGTCCTGCACACAGGGCAGTAGTTGTTGACCTTCTTGTCGGTGTAGATCAGACCCTTTTTGTAAAGGTCAATGAACGTGGCCTGGGTCAGGGCCCTGTAAGAATAGGAATCAGTGTAATACATATCGCCCGGCTTGTCCCCCGGAACCCAGGAGTTGTAGGAATGACCCAGCTTGAAAAAGGATTCCAGTGATTCAAGGCTGGATTCCTCAAGCATCTTCTTGCAGTAATAAATGAATTTCTCCCTCGGGGTGTTCTGGATGGATATGCCGAATCTTTTCTCAACAGCCATTTCTATGGGAAGGCCGTTTCTGTCAAGCCCAAGGGGAAAGAGCACATTGAAGCCCTGCATCCTCTTGAACCTGGCTATAAAATCCATTATGGTGTATGTGGCAGTGTGCCCGAGGTGGACAGGGGCGTTCACATACGGTGGAGGGGTGTCTATGGAGAACACCGGGCGGGGGTCGTTCTTCCTGAAACGGAATATGCTGGATTCTTTCCATTTCATGCGTATCGGCTGCTCAAAGTCTTTTGACCAGCGGTTTTCCTTTATCCTGGGTTCCCTTCTCATATGACCTGGTTTCTGCATTTTCGCTGATTTTTCCGGCGTCATATCTTTCTCCTCGCGGTTGTTATTAAAGAATGTTATGCAACACAGGGCAGGTCAATATTGCTTCCCCACATATACTATATGCTTCGCAGGCCTGCCGCAAACCACACATCTTCCACCCGCTTTCTCCTTCTTGTCAGCCCGCTCTCCCCTTACATCTGCGTGCAGACTGTCCTTTATCTTTTCGGCGCAGGGAACACCCTCTATCCCTGTGGAGCAGAATTTTACCCTGACAAAACCCCCCCTGGACAGCTCTTTTTTCAGTTCCTCGAGGGTGGCGGCCTCCCTGACGTTCTTTCTGAACAGGGCGTCTGCTTCCTTTCTCAATTCGCGTGTAAGGAGTTTACCCTCTCTTTGAATGGTCTTCAGCAGGTTCTTTGCAGGCACTGTTTTCCTTTCTCCTGTGTCTCTCCTGACAAGAGTGATTTTTTTGGACTGGACCTCTTTTGGGCCTATCTCTATTCTCAGTGGAACGCCCTTCATTTCCCAGTGATTGAACTTCCATCCGGGCGTGTAATCAGAACTGTCGATGTGGACTCTCAGACCGGAATCAAAAAGCTCCTCTTTCAGGGAGTTGCAGAATGCTGTGATCTCCCTGTTGTTCTTTGGGTTGATAGGGATTATTACCACCTGAAACGGGGCTATGGCAAAGGGGAACCTGAGACCCTTGTCATCGCCATGAAGTGCAATTACAGATGCTATTATCCTCGATATGGCCGGACCATAGCAGGTCTGCCATACATGTTTCTCCTTTCCGCTCCTGTCCGCAAACCTTATATTGAAGGGTCTGGAAAAGTTCTGCCCGAGTAAGT
>CAZCSS010000049.1:0-6433 GCA_964501515.1 uncultured archaeon | reverse complement strand
GGACCTGTGCAGGGCTGCTGTGTTATCAGGCCAGGACACTAATGATGGCGGGCAATAATGTTTGTCTGATTATCTGGATGAATAGTCAGACGCGCCCGGCAAATAAGCCGCATATTTATTCTGCCCTGCCATATATTATTTTATGAAGGCCTTCATCCACGTGGTGGAGATAATAGTCATCCTGATATCGGTTCTTATTATTCTCACGCAGTTCTCATACATCCCCCGGGAAACCACAAGCTGGGACAGTGCAAGGATAATGGCGGTTGCGAATGACATCCTGTTCTCTCTTGACAGGCAGGGGGTGAACTGGTTCGATCCCGCTGAGGTTGAAGCCGCGCTGAACAGCAGCCTGCCTTCAAATCTTGTATGCAGCGTAAGGCTCAACAATGTGATAAAACCCCTGATAAGGGTGGGTTGCATGTGCAGCCCCGAGGAATTTGCTGACATGAAATCTCTTTTCTCGTCCTTCAGCATCAACGGCGAGGTGATAAGCTATAACCTGAGCAGGACAGACCCTGCCAGCCCTGTATTCTCCACATTTAATGATGTGTATATTGTGTTTGACTACAATCTCACCCCGTTTGAGGGTGACGTGCGGCGCTTCCTGTCTCACGGAAAGGGGATAGTGGAGATAAGGGATATGGACAGCCAGAACGATGTGGACCGTTTTCAGGAAGACGTGTTCGGGCTGGTCTGGGACACTGGTGTCATAACGACAACAGACAAGATAGCATTCAGTGATATGCTCCCTGAAAATATTTTTTACAATATCAAGAAGTATTTCTATCACATACCCAACTCCAGCGGGCAGATGTTCCAGGAACCACACACGTTTGATGATTTCCTGGAGCCGCAGGAGCATGCAGGCATCTCCGGAAAGGGCACTGCGGTAATCCTGAAGCAGCAGGGCAGTGAAAACGCCCCTGCATGCGCGGCCAGGATCAACATTATGCAGGGGGGCAACGGGAGGTCAGCATGGCTTTCCGGGGGGCCTCTTACAGAAGAGAGGGGCGTCATGATAAAGAGCCTGGTCACATGGACAGCGGGGGAGAGTTATGATGTCATACAGAATCCCATGAAGAGTTCTAACACAGCATCCAAGCTCAAGATACTGAACCAGGACATGTATCAGATCATGGAAATAGTCCTTAAGCTGGGTTATCTCTACTGAGCAGGGGACAGAACATACGGGTCAGGAACATAACAAGAAAATCCCGGATTCCGGAAATAGCAGGGCTTTTCATAAGGGTTTTTTCCAGGCCGCCATGGGGTAGAGGATTCTGCTTCCTTGCAGAGGACAGCGGCAGAGTGGTGGGGCTGCTGTTCTGCGAGAGGCGGGCATGGGACAGTGGCGACCGCCTGTTTATACATGATATTGCAGTTCATCCCGATATAGAAAAAGGGGCACAGGCAGAATCATGGTAAAAAGGATGGAAGAGGCCGCGGCACCCCTTGGCATCAGGGGAATCGACCTTCTTGTTCACATGAAGGCAGATGCACGGAATTTCTGGAGGAAACCCGGTTACAAAAAGAGCGAATATATTCACATGGAGAAAAATGTATATGCTGATTCAAGCGTGCAATAAAACAGCAGCGTCCTGTCAGGAACCCCTTTTGATCCCAGGAAGGGTTCTGCCTTTCCTGAATGCCTTTATTATATTTTCCAGCGAGAGTCCGGCCTGCTTTTTCCTTCTCATGTCCTTTACCGCGAATCTCTTCTTTCCAAGCTCCTTCTCTCCTACAATAACCACATAAGGGATTTTCATCTTGTCGGCATATTCAAGCTGCCTCTTGAGGGACCTCTTCATAAGGTCGGTCTGGGCGTTTATGCCCGCAAGCCTGAGCTTCTGGCACACTGCCACAGCATTGTCCCTGACAGAGTCATCAACGGCGGCCACGAAAATGTCTGTTCTTCCGGAAGGGAGCTGGAACATGCCCTCTGATTCCATTATCTCAACTATTCTTTCCACCCCAAGCGATATCCCAACAGCAGGCGTCCATTTCCCGCCAAACGTCTCCACCAGATCGTCATATCTGCCTCCTCCTGCCACGCTTCCTATGTTCTTTTTGGCCTTCGCGGTTATCTCAAATATAGGGCCTGTGTAATAATCAAGCCCTCTCACAAGGGAGAAGTCAATCACGGCCTTTTCCTTGATGCCATACACCCGGCATTTTCTCATTATCGAGGCCAGCTCATCGAGCCCTTCCTTCACCTTTGTGTACTCCTCTGCTTTTTTCCACCCCTTTTTTATTGAAGAGGGCGTCCCCTTTATATCGACCAGACCGAGAAGTCTGGCTGCCGTTTTCTTTTGTATTCCGCCTTCAACCATCTCCTTCAGGACTGCCTTTTCTCCAATCTTCTCAAGCTTGTCCAGCGCCCTCATTGCCCTTGGGGTGCTCTCACTGGAGAGGCCTGCTATTTCTGCAAGGCCCCTGAGGATTTTTCTGTTATTGAGCCTTATGGTAAAATCCCGGAATCCCAGGTCCTCAAGAATCGAAACCGCAACAGACAGGCACTCTGCCTCTGCGTCCAGAACAGGAGAACCCACTATGTCAGCATCTGCCTGCCAGAACTCCCTGAACCTTCCGGCCTGCGGCCTGTCATATCTCCAGACCCTTCCTATCTGGTATCTTTTGAAAGGCTTGGGAATCTGCGGATTGGATGCCACTATTCTTCCCAGGGGCACAGTCAGGTCAAACCTGAGCCCAAGCTCGCGGTTGGACTTGTCCCTGAAGAAGTAAATCTCATCCCTTACAGCATCGCCTCCTCCGCCTTTTTTTGCCAGTGTGCCCCAGTATTCAAAGGCCGGGGTCTCCACAGGATCAAAGCCATACCTCTCAAAGATGGTTTTTATCACGGCTATAACATATTCTCTCTTGAGCATCTCTTCTGGAAGAAAGTCCCTTGTCCCCCTGGGCGGCTGAAGCGTCATGCCATCACTGACTATAATTGTATTGCTTCTTATTTATAGAATTTCCGAATGCTCTTTTCCGCAGGAGAAGGATTAAGCGCTTCCTGTACAAGACTCATTTGCATAGCTTCCTTATCCTCTGAAGGCCGTAATAACATTCAATGAAATCAGCAACAGCAGGAGGGACAAGATGTTTCCAGGCCTTGCCGTGCACTATCCTGTTCCTGATTATGCTGCCCGAAAGCTCATGCTGGTCGTAAATCCTGTGGTGCCTGACCTTCACTCCGGCCTTTTCAAGGGCCCTCTCGGTCCAGGCGTTGCGGGTGTATGCAACATCGAACCTGCATCTCTTCTTTAGCGCCCCTGCCCATTTCATATCATTATAATAGTCAGGGATGCTTGTGACCCTGCATTTCTCCACCCCGGCCTCCTGCAGGGCTCTCATTATCATCACCCTTCTTTCCTCAACAGAAAAGGGGTTTTCCTTTGTATCGGCCTGCTGGGCCGAGCCTATCGCTATCACCACAGAATCCTCCTTGCCGAGGATTTCCTTCACGGCCCTGAGGTGGCCGTTGTGGAAGGGCTGGAACCTGCCGACAAAAAGGGCTGCTGCCATAAGAATAAATTCGGGTTCGGTTTTAAATCTGGATTGCAACCTTTCTGGTTATTCGCCGCGAATCCGGCGAGGCTGCGGTATCAGCTGGTTGACATCGTTTGTCACTGGGGACTGCTCCGGTTCTGCATGCCTGATATATAAATCACCCCGCCAACTTTCCTTTATGAGCAGCAAAACCCTTGCCCTGCTCTTGGTTATTTCAGCGGCCCTTTTTGTTTCAGGCTGCGTTTCAGATGAATACAGGGAGGTGGAAGATATGGATGAGATTGCGCTAACAAGCCCTGCTTTCCAGAACAATGGTGACATCCCGGCCAAATATACCTGCCAGGGAGATGACGTAAACCCGCCCCTGAAAATAAGCGGAACCCCGGAGGGAGCGAAAAGCATTGTCCTGATTATGGATGACCCTGACGCTCCCGCCGGGACCTGGGACCACTGGGTAGTCTGGAACATCAGACCGGCCACAACTGAAATCAATGAGAACTCCGTTCCTCCGGGCACTGTTCAGGGAAAGAACTCGTGGGGAAGGAATGGCTACGGAGGGCCCTGCCCGCCCTCGGGCAAGCACCGGTATTTCTTCAGGTTGTACGCCCTGGATATAGAACTGGACATTCCGCAAAGCTCCGGGAAGGTGGATGTGGAGAAGGCCATGGAAGGGCATGTTATTGGAAGAACGCATCTGGTGGGGCTTTATCAGAAAAAATGATGCAAAACCTTCATGGCATCCTGAGCGCTTTTCCAATCCTCTGGGCAGCTGAAATATTGGTCAGAACAGCCAGAAATGCCACTGCCCAGCTCAGGAAAACTGGCCTGTAGCTCGCAAGCAGGAGCCCGATAAACAAAAGGGCGAGCCTTTCGCCTCTCTCCAGAAGCCCGCCCTTTAGCTCTCCTGCCACAAGTTCTTTTTCCTTTGCAGCGGCCTTTGAATAGGTAGTCATAAGAGCGCCAAACAGGTAGACAAGAATCCAGAATCCTGCCGGGAGGAGGAAAACAGGCGGGAGCGCTGGTGACACATAGAATATTCCCAAAACGAGAAGAAATTCCGCATATCTGTCACTTATCGTATCTATATATGCCCCCTTCCTGGAAACCCTTGATGTAACCCTGGCCACAGAGCCATCCACGAAATCCAGGAAGGAAGAGAAGAGGAGGACAAAGGCCCCTAACAGGAAGTTCTGGGAGCCTACAAGCAGGGCGGCCAGAGAAGCGGACAGGAGCGAGAGCAGGGTCCACTGGTTCGGGCTTAGCGGAACCCTTCCGAATATCCTTCCGACCACAACCGAAACCCCGGAGAATCTCTCCCTTCTGGCATACAGAACCATGCAATCACTGTTTGATTATTGGCTTTGCACTGTTAAAAACAATGCCTGCCTCAGCCAATTCTGCAGCCGTTGGGAACATCTCGTTCTGGCTGCAGCAGGACAACACTCTTGTTTTCAGGAACAGCCCCGAGGACAAGGCATTCGGACATGAAATTCGCAATCTGCTTTGGAAGGAAATTCACAACCGCAACGACCTGCCTGCCTACCAGGTCTTCCTTTTTATAGAGTTTTGTGATCTGGGCGCTTGATTTTTTAACACCATGATTTCCGAAATCGATTTTCAGTTTGTATGAGGGTTTTTTCGCTTCCGGAAAGTCCTGAACCTCAAGAACCGTCCCGACCCTTATCTCCACCTTCTCAAAGTCAGCCCATTCTATCATGAACATAGGATAGAATCAGTGAAATAAATGCTTCACGGTATTGTAAAGCAAATTTCTTAGGGACGCGCTTTTCTCCCGGATGAACAATGGCATAATCCGGTGTGGTGACATGCATGGGGTTCCGCCGGATATAAGAGCCTTCTTCAGAAAGCTCTGGAAAATTGACTTGACAGTTTTCAGGCCGTGCCTATCCGAGAATAAGCTGAACCATCTTCTGATCTTCTTCATTAAGATTCGCATCCAGATTGTCCGCTGCATGGAGAATCATGGCCTCTCCTGTCATCGGAGGGGTGGGGCCGTTTTCCCCAAAATGCGCGGCCACGATGTGGATCACGTGCCCCGGGAAGCCCCTGGCATACAACTCGGCAGCGGCCAGCATAGTATGATCCAGGTTTGAATGAACAGGCTCCCATCCGGACCCGGTTTTCCTGTACATCCATACCTTGCCTATGTCATGGACCAGCGCGGCTGCAATCAGGGAGTCCATGTCAATATCGCTTTTATAGACCCTTTGCATATTCTCAGCAATGCCTATGCAGTGCAGGGTTACTGCGAGTGTGTGCTTCAGCAGACCGCCTTCCTGCGTATGATGCCAGTCAATGGAGGCAGGGACCTTTTCAATGTCAGAGGGCTTGGCCTTGAAATCCGGGTTGGAGAGCGAAGAGGGATTCTTCAGAATATCAGCAACCATCCCCCTCAGGGAATGGTCTTTTATCCTCTCCGCCAGCATCAGCAAATCCTTTATTGTTGCCATGCATTCACCCGCCAGCACTTCGCTGCGCTTAATGAGTGTGCTTGTGATATTTAAAATTTTCTGCATATTAAAGCAAGTATGCACAGGAAATCTGTCAAGATTAACCTGATATCTCGGTACAGGGGCAGCATCCCCGCTGATCTCTACAGGAGTGAAGGCAGCAGAGGGATAGTTCTCATGAATCCCTCTTATCATATGCCCAATCACCTGTTTTTTGACCAGATAGATTTTCTTCTTCCTGACGATTGCAATGTTCTGGTTGTTGACAACAAGTCCACCAGAGAGGGCTTTTCCACACCAAACGCCATGGTGGACGGTTTTGCCGAAGGAGGCAGATATATGGGCGGTATGTGCGACGCCCTGGTTGCCATGGGATACAGCAAATCAGCCCATGCGCTGCTCAGATATTTCATGGATAACAGCGAGGTCGGAAGATTATTTGATGC
>CAZCSS010000048.1:0-6492 GCA_964501515.1 uncultured archaeon | reverse complement strand
TGTAGAGGCTGTATTTTGCAGAGGCGGTCTGGTTGTAGTATGTCACATTGAGGCCTGAAATCTGGGCGCCCTGAGGAAGGAAGTCTGATATGTATATATCACTTAAGGGCCCTCCGAGCGCATACAGCTTTATCTCAATGCTCAGGATCTGGGGATCACCGGGGTCTGGTGTTGTTATGGTCTTGTAGCCCCTGAGCACAGCTACAAAGGCGGTAATGTTCCCGAGCGCGTACCCTGAGGCGGTCCGGCTCTGGTTGTCCCTGACCGTTGCATTTGTGTACAGAATGCGGTAGCTGCCTGCATTCATGCGGGAGGAAACAATATCATACACCAGGAGTATGGAATCGTTCTCCTGCATGTACCCGCCCGCGTCGGTCTGGGAGATGTTGGATATGTTCACCATCAGGAGCGTGGGGAGGGAGCCGGACTGGTCGAGGATGGAAACGTTTACAGTGGCATTGCCTGTTATATCGGTCACGGCGTAGGGGGTGTAGTCTATAAAGTAGACGCGAACGCCCTGTTCCGAGGGGGGCGTGAAGTCCCAGGGTATCTGGTCTGTTGTGTTTATCATGTATATGTCAGTCTCGGTGTGGTTCACCTTGACCGTTGTATTCACAGCAACGGTTTCATTCTCATCCGCCATCAGGGGATTGGGAAAGAAAACCCTTGTTATATAGAGTTGGGGCACGGCTACTTCTGCACCCAGAAGATGCATTATTCCGAGTTTGTTCTCGATGTCCCCGGAATGAAGGACGCCGTAAGCGAACTGGTCGACTGCGGAGGGGCCTTTGATGCCAGACGCACCAGATTGTTCGCCTCCTCTTGTTACTGTGGTGAAATTGGAGGTGCAGTCATCCTCTGCAATATTGAGGGAGAAGGAAACCGGGATGGACATAAAAAGGAAAAAAAGGCCCAGAAGAATCCAGACAGGTCTCATGTTTATTATTTAACACTGTCCGATAAAAGCTTGAATACCCGGCTGATCTTTCATCGGCCGGAGATTGTTATCCTGGTTTTCTTGCTGCTCCTCACTATATTGGATACGGATGAAGGGATAACTATGCCGTATGCGTTTGAGCTGGCATCGGTGTTGGTGATTATATTGAAATTCGAGTTTCTGTCGAATTTTATGCCTGTTTCAAACCCGCTCACATTGCAGTTCTTTATTATCACATAGCTGGAGTTCTCAAGATATATGCCGGCTCCTGTTCCCATTCCTGTTATGGAGCGGCCCATGCAGTCAAAGATTATGTTCTCGGAGTTGTTGAACTTCAGGCAGGTGCCACCGCAGGTCAGGGGGGAATCCAGTATTATGATTCCGCCTGAGGTTGAGGATAATGCCTTTTGGTTGCACTCTGCCGCGCTTTTGCAGAGCATGACCCCGGCAGGCTGAACTGTTATGGCAGGGGCACTCAGGTTCGCTGGGGTGGCTTTGCTCATATTCTCTTCCGGAGGCTCCGGAAGGGTTGCATTTGCCTTTTTTTCTGTGATGTTTCCCGTCCCAGTCGCATTGGGGATCTCCCGCGGGATGCTGATGGAATATTCTATGGTGTCAATTATCAGGGAAGTCCCGGGATCTATCTCAAATGCCAGTATGTAGCTTTTGTCTCGGAATCCTTCAAGTTCGCAGGTTTCAATGCAATCGCTCCTGAAAACAGTTGCTTCAGGAAGGGTTTCATTCGCGGGGACAGTTGCATTCCCTTCGGGGAATGTCTGGTTGGTCAGGCTCTGGTTTTCTTCTGTGGTTATGTTTTCTGTCATGTTTGCTTCAGGTGCAGTGATGTTCTGCGTCTCATTTTCAGGATGGGTTTCACGGGGTGTGGTTATGTTTGCTTCAGGAAGGGTTTCATTCGCGGGGACAGTTGCATTCCCTTCGGGGAATGTCTGGTTGGTCAGGCTCTGGTTTTCTTCTGTGGTTATGTTTTCTGTCATGTTTGCTTCAGGTGCAGTGATGTTCTGCGTCTCATTTTCAGGATGGGTTTCACGGGGTGTGGTTATGTTTGCTTCAGGAAGGGTTTCATTCGTCTGGTCACCTTCCGGTTCAGTCGGGTTGGACCCGCCTGAAACCAGCATCCCTGAGACAGAAGGTCCTTCAAGCGAGGGTCTTTCAAAGATTAGATACCTTTTCCCATCTCTCTCCAGATAGACCTTCACACCCCCGGTTCCATTCACCGTGCCTGATATCTTCACATACCCTATCTCACCGCTGTGCTCAGGAACCCATCTGAACGGTTCTGAAGCGCTGTCCAGGACAAGAGAGACATTGTCCTGATAGAAATAATTGTACGCAACAAGGAAACCGGTGTAAGAGAGCCCAACCACAAGAGCAGCTGCAATAAAGGGAGCCAAAAAAAGATATCTGATCGGGGGATATTTCACCATATAATAATTATTGGGGGTATAAGTTAAGTGTTTTTCTGGCACTTTCCGGCGCATTTTCCGAAACATTAAAATCTTTCTGGGAATTATAGAACATGATAACCAGAATTTCCCTCAGGGGATGGAAATCGCATCTTGATTCCGAATTCAGGTTCTCCCCGGGCGTGAACGCGCTTGTGGGGGTTATGGGAAGCGGCAAGACCTCTGTGATGCAGGCCGTGGCATTTGCCCTTTTCGGAACCTTCCCCGAACTCCAGTCAAGGAAGATATCGCTTTCAGACCTGATAATGAAAAAACCCCAGAAAAAGAACCGGGCTGAAGTGGGGATAGAGTTCGTTGTGAAGGGCAGGAAGTATGCAGTAAGAAGAAGGGTAGAGAAAGGAAAAGGGACCACAGAGGCCGAGATAAGAGAGGATGGAAGAATCCTGGAGGTGAACCCCCAGGGAGTGAACAGGGAGGTGGAAAGGGTTCTGGGTATGGACTATGACCTGTTCTGCAGGGCTGTTTACTCAGAGCAGAACCAGATCGATTACTTCCTACGCGTTCCGAAGGGGCAGAGGATGCAACAGATTGACAGGATGCTGCAGGTGGACAGGTTTGAGTCTGTCAGGGAGCGGTCTGTCTCGGCGTCAAACAAGCTCGTGGCAGAGGTCAGCGAGAGGAGCAGGATCCTGGAGGAGATGAAAACAGAGAAGCCACAAGAGAGAAAGGCTTCTATTGAGAAGGAGATAAAGGCGATGGAAAGGGAGAAGACCGGGCTTGAGAAAAAGGCAGGGGCTCTGCTCAGGGAGGAGGAGTCGCTGGTGAAAAGGATTGCGGAGTTCGAGAGCATGGAACAGGAAATGCAGGAGAAAAGGCAGGAGATAGAAGGCATGGTTTCAGGAATAAGGGAGATAGAGTCCACTATAAAGTCAGTGAAGGTCAAAACCATGGGGAAGGGGCTGGAAGAGCTCAGGAAACTGGCTGAAGAGGCGGATGCGGGCATAGAAAGGCTGGAAAAGGCAATAGAGAGCAGCAGGGCTTCTATAGACGAGAAAAGAAGCAGACTGGCCTCTGCGAATACAGAGTTGAAAATCATCTCCGGGGATTTGAAGGAGCTGAGGAGGATGGGAGCTAAATGCCCCCTCTGTGAGAGTGAGATAAGCCCGGAGAAGAAGGAGTTGCTCATAAAGAACAGGGCTTTGCAGGAAGCGGGCCTTAGAGAAACCATAGAAAAGCTGGCAAGGGGTGTTGAGAAGGAAGGGGTGTTTCTCGAAGGAGCGCAGAAGAGCCTCAGAAAGAGCCTGGTGGAAAGGGAAAGGATATTCTCGCTCATTGAGCAGGTGTCCTCGCTGGACGACCTGGAGAAAAGAAGGGAGGAACATGAGAAAAGAAAAAGCCTGCTCCAGAAAGACCTGGCCCTGCTGGAGAAGGAGGCCGGGATTGCTGAAATAAGGGGTATGAGAGAAGAATTGAAAAACAGGGTATCGGAAAGGAGCAGGATTGAGGCAGGCATATCGTCGCTGGAGCAGAGGATGGGAGACAGGTCCGCTGCTCTTGAAGAAATAAGCAAGAGAATGAAACTCATGGAAAGGTATGAGAATGAGATATCCAGGGACAGGGAGATTGCGGCAGATTTGAAAAGGTTTGTTGCCGCGCTGAGGGACACGCAGGAGCGTCTCAGGGGGGAATTCCTGAAGAGCGTGAATTCTGTTATGAACAATGTGTGGGGGGAGTTTTATCCCTACAGTGACTTTACAGGAATAAGACTTTTTGCCGAGAACGACTATGTGCTCCAGCTCCAGGACAGCACTGGCTGGATTCCCGTGGACGGTGTTGCTTCAGGCGGGGAGAGGTCAATGGCCGCCCTTGCACTCAGGATTGCGTTCTCTCTCACGTTTGTCCCCAATCTCAGGTGGCTCATTCTCGATGAACCCACGCATAATCTGGATGGGAATGCCATACAGAAGTTTACCAGCGCCCTGAAGGAGGGCATGTCAAACTTTGCGGAGCAGGTATTTCTGATAACGCACGATGACAGGATTTCAGAGGGGGCGGATTCCCTCTACAGGCTTGAGAGGGACAAAAATAGAGATGGTCCGACAGTTGTTTCCCATGTTCTTCAGGAATAATTTATAGCAAAACTCCCAATAATTTTATATGGCTGTCAGGAAAGACAGAAAAGTAAAGTTTGGTAAGCACAGAAGACACGTTTCTCTGATGGAAAAGCTTGAGACTATTGAGACGAAGATAGACAGACTCAGCAGGCAGCAGCATGACACAGAATGGAGCTGAGGAGATTAGTTGCACACACGCAGCCAGGGATTAAGGAAAACCGGAAAGTGAATAATAGTGTTACGAGATGAGAATAGATGAATGAAACAAGAGAGCTGGACAATGTCTCCAGGATTGTGTGGAAGGATTGCCTCAGGCCAAAAAAGGGCGAGGCTGCCCTCATAGTGGCCGACAGGTCAGGGGAGAGCATTGCAAAGAGTCTTGAGAAAACAGGAAAGGGATTCTGCAGATGCGAGCTGGTTTTCATAAAGCAGACCACCAGGCCCGGAGCCGAGCCTGACAAAGGAACAGCAAGCAGAATGCTGGAATATGACATTCTGGTATGCCCGACAAGGAACTCCCTAACGCACACAAAGGCAGTCGGCAGGGCAAGGAGAAGAGGAACCAGGGTTGTTACCCTCCCTGGAATAACAGAGGACGTCTACCTAAGATGCGTGGATGTGGATTACAGCAGGATGAAGCAGGAAACCAGGAACATGGCAGACCTCCTGCAGGGTGGGGACCTCACCATAACCACAAGAAAGGGAACTGACATATTCATACCCCTTGGAAGAAGAAGGGTTATTCCCTCTTTCGGGATCCCGGAAAGGGGAGAGGTAGTGAATATGCCCGACGGCGAGGCCTTTGCAGCTCCTCCTGAAGGCAGGTCAGAAGGTGTGATAGTGGTTGATACAGCAAAGAGGCCGTTCAGAATAAGGGTGGAAAAGGGCGAGATGGCTGACTGCTCGGATAAGGGGGTCTGGAAGGCGCATAATGTAAGGAACGGCAGGAATCTGGCCGAACTCGGAATAGGAACCAATCCCAAAGCCAGGATAACAGGCAGGGTTATAGAGGACGAGAAGGTGAAGGGGACAGCGCATATAGCATTCGGGACAAACAAGGGCTTCGGAGGGACTGTGCAGTCCTGCATTCATATAGATTATGTTTTCTGGAAGCCTACTGTAGAGAGAGACGGGAAGGTGATCATAAAGGAAGGCCGGGTTGTCTGACCGGCTTGCTCAGAATGATTATCTCGCTCCTTCAGCCTCTTTCTCTATTCTGTTCTTTTCAGAAATTGCAAAGCTGCTTGAGTCGCTCTTGTAGGTTGCGATGACCTCATCGGCTATAACCTCTGCCAGGGGCTTCCTGTTCCTGAAGGTTTTCCTGTATATGCCCTGTGAAAGATATCTCAGAGCCAGGTCAATCCTTCTCTGGGGGGATACCAGCACAGCCTGCCTGGCTATTATGCCTCCAAGCCTGTAGGAAGCCAGTTCCTCAATGAGCGCGCAGTTCTCCAGCGCATTCACCAGCACCTGAAAGGGGTTCTTGCCGGTCTTCTTCTCTATAATCTCAAATGCCTTCTTCATATCATTGTAAAGACCCACTGTATTTCCCACGCATCTTCCTGACGTCAGTTTGTGCTTCTTTCCCCTGTGGCCAGGAACCATGAGCTTGTTCATGAACCTTTCTGCTATATTGACCTTGCTTCTGTGAAATGGCGTGCTGGCAAACTTCCCGCTTGTTCTGGGAATTATCATTGGGTCCAGGTTGATGTACTTTGCAAGACCGGGGTCGCTTACCCTGACTCCAGAAGTGTCCCAGCGGTTGAATGCCAGGATCTTCTCTCTGTAAGCAGGCTTAAGGGGTTTTCCGGATTTTTCAGCGTTCTCTGCAATGCCCGGTTTCTCCTGCTTCGCTGGTTTGGGTTTTTCTGACCCGGGTTTTTCTTTTCTTTTTGTTTCGGGTTTTGCGGTCTTTTCACTGCTGTTTTCCCTGTTTTTCTCCTGTTTTTCCACACGTTTTCCGGATTCCTTTCCCTGGGCTTTTGCCTTCTTCTCTTTTGATGATGTTTTCGCTGCC
>CAZCSS010000047.1:0-6510 GCA_964501515.1 uncultured archaeon | reverse complement strand
CACAGCAAACGATATATCCTTGAAGCCCTGCAATTTAGCCCTGTGCCAGCAAAAAAACATTACCCCCCGGCCAAAACCACATCTATGTAGTTGTTCAGATTAAGCAGTGCAATCTCCGCAGGCTTTATGAACGCCATGGCAAGGTCAGGCCACACTCCGAACAGAACCGACAGAAAGGCCAGCGCAACTATCGGGGCCAGGAGAAGCTTTGGTGTTTTTTTTCTTATCCTTATCTCCTTGTTTGGAGGGCCGAGAAAGATGCAGGAGAAAACCTTCAGGTAATAGGCCAGGGTTACAGCAGACACTATGACCGCCGCAGCAGTCAGTGCAGGGCTGACCTCCCAGAGCGAAAGATATATAAGAAACTTGGAGGCAAACCCGTTTAATCCCGGAATGCCTGCCACGCCAAGCGCGCCTATGAGGAATGCTGCTGCAGTGACAGGGACGCTCCTTCCAATGCCCCCAAGCTTGTCCATCCTTGTGGTGCCTGTATGGTAGAGGACCACACCAGCGGCAAGAAAGAGCATGACCTTGAGTATTGCATTGTTGAACAAATGGAAGAGCCCGGCTGTCAACCCCGCTGCTCCCAGGCCCAGTGCCATTAGTATGTATCCGACCTGGGAGATGGAAGAATAAGCAAGAAGGCGCTTGAGCTCGTCCTGCATAAGGGCCATCACAGCCCCCATTGTCATGGTAACCACGCCCAGTCCTATAACAATCCAGGACATTCTGAGCATGTCAAAAATGAAAAGCATCCTGACAAGACCGTAAACACCAAGGGCAGTGGACACCCCTGAGAGCAACCCGGCCACCGGGGCAACCGTTCCCTCAACAGCATCAGGTTTCCAGCCATGGAACGGAAAGGCAGCTGATTTTATCAGGAACCCTGTAACTATAATTCCAAGAGCTGCTTCAAATCCGTGAACGCCCCGGATCTTCAGCCCGATATCAGCCAGGGAAAGCGTTCCGGTAAGGCCGTAAATGAATGCTGTCCCAAGCAGGATGAGTGATGTCCCCAGTGACCCCATCACCAGGAACTTGAATGCGCCTTCAAGGGACTTCTTTGTCCTGAGCCATGCAGCAAGCCCGTAGGATGACACAGACATTATCTCAAAGAAGACATACATGTTGAAGAGGTCTCCTGTGATTGCAAAACCCACCATCCCTGCGACCAGTAACAGGAGAAGGGCGTAATACTCTCCCTGCTTTCTCTTTATGAAGCTCAGGGAATAAAGGCTCACGCAGAAACCAAGGCCTGCAGCGATGAGCGCCATAAGCCATGAAAGGGAATCAGCAGCTATCACTATCCCTGTCGGGGGCGGCCAGCCTCCCATGTGGAAGATGTATATCTGGCCTGAAAGAATCCCGGGTCCTGAGAGAAGAACAAGCGCGAAGCTTATCCCAACAGCCGCTACAGCAAAAAAGTCAGCCGCGGTCCTGTTCCTGAAAGCTATGGCATGAATCAAAAAGGCCGACGCCAGCAGAACCGGTACGGCATACACAAGCATACTATTATTTTGTCAGTGTGGGTTAAAAATAACGCAGCGTACAGAGCGCTCCATATGGTTTGGACAGCACCATGCTGGCCTGTCCCAGGCCGTACCAGAGCGATCTGGCGATCAGGGCATCTGAATAGACAAATTTGTACATCATTCTTCTGGACAGCCATGCCTTGAGGGGGTTGTAGTTGCTCTCTATATAACCAAGGACATGGTTGTATGAATGTTCAAATCTGCTTCTGGCCCATCTGGTCAGCGCGTCCCTGCTGATGTAGGATGTCTTGTGCAGGACCCTGTTCTTCTTTATCTCATTCAGAAGGGAATCCAGGTCATCGGCTTCAATATAATTGAGGCACAGCCCGATGGTTTCAAGCATGTGCGCATCAGACCCCACAACCATGGGCTTCCCCAGTTTCTTCGCCCTTGATTTTGCCATAATATCCGAGAACCTGTCAATGTTGTTGGAGTTGGAAACCTCCACAGCGTCCGCCTTTCTGATATCATTCCCTATCCCGTCCCTCCTTATATCAAAGGGATGCGGGGCAACAGAAAGGCCGCCCTGCTCTCTTACTCTTTCCACTGCCTCCTCAAGGCTGAGCCATGATGGTATAAACTCATTAAGTCCAAGCCCTATCAGATGCCCTCTTGATGTGTAAAGCTCAATCCCGGGGATGAATATTATACCCTGCTTTCTGGCTTCTTCCCGGGCCTCTTTCCAGCCGGCATTCACCCCATGGTCTGTAAGGGCCACCCCTGCCAGGCCGATCCTTCTGGCCTGTCTCACCGCTTCCCTGGGCGAATGAAACACCTCCCCCGGGAGCTTCTTCCCCCTTGAGTAATGGCTGTGGCAGTGAAGTTCAAATGCTCTCATAAGCAATCATATGCTGTAAATCTTATATATTTGGATTCTGTGAACATCTCTGCAGGGTATCCGGCTGCTCCGGTTATCTGATTGCCCTGTCTCCTATGAGACGGAATATGTGATCATCGGGCCTGTGCCTGTGAAGAGAGATCACGAAGTTGTACATGGCGTACAGCTCCCAGCCAAACGGCCCGTATCCCAGATAGCCCAGTGCAGGCATCTCGAAAACCCTCCAGAAATCCACAAACGGTATGGTATAATACCACTTCGGGATTGCCCAGAAATTCCAGAATTCCCAGAAGAAGCCGCATATAGTTGCTCCTACAAATATGGAAACAGGAATCGCAAGCTCCCTGTCCTTCAGATGGGAGATTATGCTGGGCTGTTTGTTGAGATAATTCACCGGGTCAAGTATGAGGAAGAACGTTAACCACACAAGAGGGAAAAAATATTTCGGCCAGCCTATTGTGAGGAAGAACGATGCCAGCCCGATGAGAACCATTCCATAAAGGAATGCCTTGCTCATGTTGTATCTTGCCCTGAGTTTGAGCTTGTCAAAAAGATGGAAGGACCTCACCACCATTGAGGTTTCAAAAACAGCCGGAATCACTGTGGAAAAGGAAACCGTCCCGAATACCAGCACCCAGAATCTGCTGCCAAAACCCTCCAGTCCTGTATAGTGCCAGTTCCCGAGTATGTATCCTATGAATTCAAACGTCCACCACACCAGGGATGACATTCCCACCAGCGCCAGGAATATGAGAGGCTTGTTAATAATCAGGGAATGCCCCCTCAGTTTGAAAACAACAGCATCCATCGTGAGTATGTAACCGAACCACACTATGGGAAAATACCACTGGGCAAGAACAGGCAATCTGAGGGCAATGGAGAGCTGGCCGGCAAGGAGAAGTGCTATGCCCAGATATCCGTACTTCCTGAACATGTTTTATTATTTGCTCCTGCCTCATAAAATACCAATATCTTTTTATTGCAAAAAGTCCATTATGGCAATATAATCCCTGAAATGAACAGGGAAAGGTCGCATGCAAAGATTTAAATAACAGGTTATGTTCATTACTCTACAGTGATGTTATGGTCAGGAAAGCGCCAGAGTCGTTGGGGATTATACCTGACGGCAACAGAAGGTTCGCAAAAAGGCTCATGAAGGCCCCCTGGAAGGGGCATGAGTGGGGCACGAGAAAGGTAGAGGATGTTTTCTACTGGGCCAAGGATGCAGGGGTGAAGTCAATCACGTTCTACACGCTTTCCCTTGAAAATCTGGACACAAGACCCAGAAGGGAGCTTGATTTCCTCATGAGAATAGCCAGAAAGGAGATGCAGGACATAGTCAATGGAAAGAGCTTTGTCCACAGGGAGAAGGTGAAGGTGAACATTATAGGAAACCTTGAGAAGCTCCCGGAAGAGCTTCAGGCGCTTTCAAGAGAGGTCATGGAGAAGACAAAGGATTACAGGAACTTTACCATAAACCTGGCCGTTGCATACGGGGGAAGGCAGGAGCTTGTAAACGCTGCCAGGAGCATTGCACTTGACATATCCGGGGGGAAGCTCTCCCCAGAGCAGGTCAATGAGATGGTTTTCAGGCAGCATTTGCAGACAAACGGCCAGAAGGACCCTGACCTTATAATAAGAACAGGTTATGAAAAGCGCCTTTCCAACTTCCTCCTGTTCCAGTCGGCCTACTCCGAGTTCGCATTTGTGGACTGTTTCTGGCCTGAATTCTCAAAGAAGCATTTTGATGCTGTTATCAGGGATTACCAGAACAGGGAAAGAAGGTTCGGGAAGTGACGCCCTCAGAGCACCTGACACGAACCTTAAAAGCAGTGTCAAGCGCCTTTATGCCAGTTGTAACCGAAAACTATATAAATACTCCTTATATAAATGTATTTGTCTGCCCGAAAGCGGCATAAAGAAACCACATCGGGCATTAAAATGAGGAGTAAAAGGTGATTTGCATGGCAGAAAAACCACACGTGAATATAATAACATCCGGTCACGTTGACCACGGGAAGTCGACCCTGATAGGCCGATTGCTGTTCGACTCCGGTTCCCTGCCTGAGCAGGAGCTCAGGAAGCTTAAGGAAAAGGCAAAGGAGCTCAAGAAGGAGACGTTTGAGTTTGCCTTTGTCATGGACAGCCTCAAGGAGGAAAGGGAAAGGGGCCTGACAATCGACCTGATGTACAAGGGGTTCCACACAGACAAGTTCTACTTCACCATAATCGACTGTCCGGGTCACAGGGATTTCATCAAGAACATGATAACCGGAGCGTCGCAGGCAGATGCTGCCATACTGGTGGTCTCGGCCAAGGACGGTGTGCAGGAGCAGACCAAGGAGCACCTTTACCTGATAAAGGTCCTTGGAATCAATCAGCTGGTGGTTGCAGTGAACAAGATGGACGCTGTCAACTATGACCAGTCCAAATTCAATGAGGCCAAGGAACAGGTAAGCAAGATTCTAACCACGCTTGGCTACAAGCTGGAAAACGTGCCTTTCGTACCGGTTTCTGCATACGTCGGGGACAATGTGGTAAAGAAATCCGATAAGATGTCCTGGTATAACGGACCTCCTTTGATACAGGCACTTGACCAGTCAATAACAGCTCCGGAAAAGCCTGTGGACAAGCCTTTGAGGCTTCCGGTGCAGGATGTCTACACCATCACGGGTGTGGGAACAGTTCCTGTAGGCAGGGTAGAATCAGGAGTCCTGAAGCCGGGTGACAAGGTGGTTGTCATGCCCGGAAACAAACAGGGTGAGGTCAAGTCTATAGAAATGCACCACAAGCAGCTGGACAAGGCCGAGCCAGGAGACAACATCGGTTTTAATATAAGAGGCCTTGGAAAGGGTGACATAAAGAGAGGCGATGTTGTTGGACACCCTGATAATCCGCCCAGCGTTGCAAAGGAGTTCACGGGTCAGATAATTGTGCTGGAGCATCCCACTGTTATCACAAAGGGCTACACGCCGGTCTTCCACACGCACACAGCACATGCAGCATGCAAGATTCTGGAGATTGTGAAGAAGATTGACCCCAAAACAGGAGCAACACTGCAGGAGAATCCGGAGATGCTTAAGTCAGGGGATGCGGCCATAATAAAATGCGCACCCACACACCCCCTTGCAATAGAGCAGCAGTCCGATTTCCCGCAGCTGGCGAAATTCGCAATCAGGGACATGGGCAAGACAATTGCTGCAGGAATAGTGACTGAGATTGTCAAGGCTTAATTCGAAGGGGGAAAACCCCCTTTCTGTTTTTATTGTTTTCAGACATACATGCAATTATAAGAATCAATAGCCTTGTCTATATCCTTCAGGGTCTTGTCATCAATATCGCTAAAGCGGGCAGTCCCGCCATTCCCGTTTCTCGAGCGCTCTTTGATTATGTTGTCCCTGGCATATATCAGCGCCCTGACCAGCCTGGGCGCCTGTGTATTGTTTTGCCATTCTGACGGGTCTTTAAGAACCCTTTGCAAGATTTTCCCGAGTGTTAATCTGCTGCCGTTGCCGTTTCTTACCTTCTTTACGATCCTTGGTGCATACCTCATTGATAAATTGGCCCCGAAACAGGGCTGGCACACTCCCCCTGATATATCACCATACTCAGAAAGATCAGTTATGCCTTCTGTATCTATGTAGAATATTTTTCCATCCCTGGTTTTGTACCAGCATCTTTTGCAGCTCTTTTGTTCCCACCATCGGTCGCGCCCATTTTCCTGTATATCCCAACCCATGCAGGTATACAGAAGCGGTCTTCCGTTTAATGAATTCAAATTGAACGACGGCAAAAGCTTTTTCTGGGCACCGGCATCATTGCTCAGAAACTCGGACACGTAATGCTGAGAACACGAGTCTGCTACATGGGGCATCTGTCTGGAGTTGCTTGCCATTTAACAGGACCTGAAAACCTCTATGTCATATTATTATAGAGCCGCATGAATATAAACTTTGACCCAAATCTAAAATATATTTTACAGGTGATTGTCTGAACAATAGCCGGGTGGAAAAAAGCGCCGGGGACAGGATCTTCGCGAAGCGGAGAGATGTCCCTGAACAATAGCCGGGTGGAAAAAAGCGCCGGGGACAGGATCTTCGCGAAGCGGAGAGATGTCCCTGAACAATAGCCGGGTGGAAA
>CAZCSS010000046.1:2139-6659 GCA_964501515.1 uncultured archaeon | reverse complement strand
CAATCGCTCCACCACCGCCTCCGCCTCCGGGAGGTTGAGGAGCTGTACAGGATGAGTCACTGCCGGAGCAGTCTTCATCTATTCCATTCCCGCAGATATCAGTAGCTCCGGGATGGATTGAGGGGTTGTTGTCATCGCAATCATTACCGCCACAGGAATAAGAGTTATAGCCATCCCCGTCCCAGTCTCCGCAGGAAGGGGTGGTGAAGTTGAAGGTTCCATTGGTTTCACAGTTGCTGAGCAGGTCACAGGAAGAGACGTTATAAAAGTATTGTGTGCTTGATGAGAGATTCGTAAGGTTTGCTGTGTGGGCAAGAACAAGGGAAGAGTTGATTAAGGTAAGGTTGAGGTTGGTCTGGTTTGTTCCGTAATAGAGAACAGTGGTTGTGTATTTGTTGGTTTCCCAGATTATGGAGGCATTGTTGTTTGTGAGTTTCTGAAGCGTGACATTGGATATTGAAAGTGTTATGGGCTTTAGGGAGAGATTGTCCCATTCATTATATACTATGTTGTACCCGGAGTTGCATATGCCGTTGTGGTCGTTGTCATCGCATATGTCGCTGAAATTCCCTCCGTCAGGGTCAGTCCAGTAGTTTCCTCCGAGACAGAAATCACCCAGTATATTGGGAATTGAGCCGCATATCAGGGTGGTATTCCACGAGTTCTGGTTGTTAGAATTATCAGAGAATATGTTCAGGGTATTGTTCAGGTAGTTGTTGTATATCAGGTTATTTGCAGGGTAGTTAGAACCTTCAGCATCAAGATAGATTCCATACTGGGTATTGTTTTCAATCCTGGAACTGTTAATGGTATTTGATTGGGAATCCGAATAAATATATATTCCCGCAATGGCGTTGAAATCAGCATAGATATTCTGAAGCGTGCAGAATTGTGAGCTGATGATATCGAATCCGTAGTTGTCATTGTATGATGAAATGATGTCCTTGAATATATTGTAGTCGGCATTTTGAGCATAAATGCCGTGGTCATTCCGGGAGAATGTGGAGTTTCTTATTGTGTTGGAGTCCGAGGCATTCAGATATATTCCTCTCTGGGAATTGTGCATGGCTGTGATGTTTTGCAGCATGTTCGAGTTAGATGAATCAAGATAAAACCCATATGGACTTGAGGAGGAATTTGCATTATAAATCATGGAGTTTGTGGTTGAGAACAGGAATATTGTATCAGTAACATTCCCGGCATACAATGTTATATTGCTGCAGCCTACAAAGGCAATCTGGGAGTAGGTGTCTCCGTAATCAAGGATCTGATTGTCAGGGCAGGCATTGTAAACTCCATCAAAATAGCGGACTGGCTTGCTGTCTATTGTAACTGACTCCGCTATTCCGTTTCTATGAGAGGGACTTCCGTAGACAAAGAGCCCGCCATTACTGCCGTGCGTGTATATGGTAAGATTGGTCAGGTTGTTTCCACCAGAAGCAGCGAGATATATACCGTATCCGAAGTAACTTATGTTGGAGCAGTTAGTGATTATATTGTTGTTCGAGGCCACGGGGACATAGATTCCGTATCCTGAACTGTCACCGTCTCCGGATATGGTGTGGTTTCCGCAGTCAAATATCACTCCGTCTGCACCCCCGAAATCTATACAGTTTCCAGCGTTTCCATATATGTCAGACGTAAGCAGGAGGGTGTCTCCGGAATAAAGTGAACCGTTCTGGAGATACTGGGAACAGGAATCGCAGGAATCGCAGGATCGTGTAACCGAGGCCCTGAGGTCTATTTCTGCATACATACCGTAAGATGTATTCAGGTTACCGGTTGTATCATTGGCCCAGATTATAAAGTAATAACCAGACTGATTTGCAAGTCCTGTCATGTTCTTTTCACAGGAGAGACCGCTTGTAATCATGCTGTAGTTTGTTCCGTTCCATTCCAGGAGGCAGGTGTCCGGGGTTTCATCAAGGGAGGCATTTACGTCTATCCAATCCTGGTTATACTGTGTGTTGTTAGCCGACGGTTCCAAGAAGGTTATGTCTGGTGGGTCGGTGTCTAAAGTGAGATTGATTGTGACATTAAGGTCTGCTGAGCGGTTCCAGTTGTTTGAACTGTCATTGGCCCAAACCCAGACATAGACCTCTGTTCCGTTGGGTTGATTGGTAAGATTGTAGTAGCACCAGTCAGGGTTGGTTCCTGCGGACATTGTAATGTTTGATGTTCCGTTATCAAGGAAGCAGGTATTGAGGTTTTCTGTGGAGGAGATGTTTATGAAAACCCAGTCCTGGTTCTGGGTGTAGGTGTTGTTTGCCGGTGTGGGAGGAGCATAATTTAGGTCCGGTGGGGTGGTGTCTGGCTGCTGTTCGTTTGTGGATATGCAGCGGTATTCTGTTTGGTTGGAATTGCCTGAGGTGTCGTTTGCATAGCCGTATGAGCATCTGGTCTGGTTTCCTGTGAGGGAGGTTTCGTTGTAGTAGCAGTTGAGGTTGTCTATGGTTCCTGTGTGGTTGGTTCCGTTTATCTGGATTGTGCAGCCGTCTGTTCCGAATGTTTCTGTTGAGGTGAAGTTCCAGAATATCCAGGTCTTGTTGGGCTGGGTCAGGGAGTTGTTGGCTTCGAGCGAGGAGGACCAGAGGAGGTCCGGTGGGGTGGTGTCATTGACAGTGAGCCAGTGCATGGAAGAGTCTGAGGTATAGTTCTGGCTTCCTCCGTAGTAGGCTGTTATGTTCAGGGTTCCTGGGTCTTCTATGAGGGAGAGATTTGTGAGCGGGGTGGTGCCTGAGTCATAGAGAGAATCATTCATATAGACTTGAACAGTGTCAGAGAGGGTGAGGTAGACGGTTATGTTCAGGGTGTTGTCTTCGTTAATTGATGTGTTGTCATTTGTGTCATTAAGGAAGAGGAGGATATTGGGATCCCCTTGGTTGACATTGGTGTAATGGGTTTTTTGGGATTCGGTGTGATTGGAGTCTCCTGAGCAATAGGCAGTGAAGTTGTATGTGTATTGGGCGGTGAGGGTGGCTTCGTACGGAGAGGATATTGATGAAGAATTGAGGTGAAACGTAAGGGAGCCGTAGTCACAGTATGCTGATGCGTTTATTGAATCTGGGTAGGTCTGGGTTAGGTTGTCTTCAGAGGAGTTGAGGTGGAGGGTTGTGATGGAGGGGATTTTGTTTATGTTGATGAAAAGGGTGGTGATGTTGGCTGAGTAGTTCTGAGTCTGGTCGAATATGAGGGTGTAGTTCCAGGTTCCTGCTCCGAGGTTGGCAATATGCTGGGAGGAGCCTAAAGAGGAGGAGTTGAGGTGGAGGTCGAGATTTCCTTCAGAGAAGGATTTATATCCAGTTGCATTGGTGGTGTTGCCAAAGTCTGTGGTTAGGTTGGATTCTGAGCCGTTGAGGTAGAGGTGGATGGGCATGGGAGCTCTGTTGACTTGGTAGAAGGATGTGTTTGAGGCTGAGGTATAGTTCTGGGTTTCTGAGCAGTTGCAGGTATATTTCCAGTATCCTGCAGGAAGGGTGATAGAGGTGCTGTTTTCTCCGTTTGAAAGCGTGGAGTTTCTATAGAGTGAGGTTGTTACTTCGGTGCTGTTTGCCTGGCAGGTTGTGGTAGAGGAGGTTCCGTAGGTTATTGGGGATGTGGGGGATATGATGAGGGAGATTCCTGTGGTTCTTCTGTTTACTGTCAGGGTCAGGGTGGTTTCGTTGGAGGTGTAGTTCTGGTTGCCTGAGGTATTGGCTTTGTATACGTGAAGACCGGCGGGGAGGTTAAGAATTTCCGGGTTGGAAACAGGGGTGTCGTTACGGTAGAGGGAAACAGAGCCTTCCTGAACATAGGATGTGGCGTTGGAGGTCTCCTCATAGGTTATTGTGAGGCTGGATTCAGAGGAGTTTAGATAGAGAGTTATGGGGTTTTCTGCTTTGGCGACTGTGAAGTACCAGGTATCTGATACGTTGAGGTTTCCTTCTGTATCATTTGCGTAGGAGCGCCAGTAGAAGTATCCTGCTGGGAGGGAGTAGTTGAATTGGTAGACACCAGAGCCTTCTGTGTACATTGTGTGATTCTGATCTGAGCCTGAGAGATTGGTTTCTATGTAGACTGTATGAATACTAGACTGGGAATCTTGCCATGTTATGTTGAAGTAGGAAAGCTGGGAAGGGGAATATGTGGTTACGAGGCTGGTCTGGTTGTTGGACCATTCGGGTGGGGTGGTGTCCGGCTGCTGTTCGTTTGTTGTGCGGCAGACCATGAAGCCGGTCATGTTGAGGTTTCCTGCCTGGTCTGCTGCGTATCCCTGTGCGCACCTGGTCTGGTTGCCTGTTAGGGAGGTTTCGTTGTAGTAGCAGTAGGAGTTCTGGGAGGCGTTGACTATGGTGCCTGTCTGGTTTGTGGCATTGATGTCAATGCTGCAGAAGGATATGTTCTCTGTGGAGGAGATGTTCCAGACTATCCAGGTCTGGTTGACGGGCTGGGTTCCGTTGGTGTCTGTTGGGGATATGAATGCTATGTCCGGTGGGGTGGTGTCTGGCTGCTGTTCGTTTGTGGATATGCAGCGGTATTCT
>CAZCSS010000046.1:0-2039 GCA_964501515.1 uncultured archaeon | reverse complement strand
GGTTTCCTGCCTGGTCTGCTGCGTATCCCTGTGCGCACCTGGTCTGGTTGCCTGTGAGTGAGGTTTCGTTGTAGTAGCAGTAGGAGTTCTGGGAGGCGTTGATTATTGCTGTGGCTGTGTAGTTGGTTCCATTGATCTCTATCTTGCATTCGGATATGTTCTCTGTGGAGGAGATGTTCCAGACTATGTAGGTCTTGTTCTCTGGTTCTGTTCCGTTCTGGCTGGTCGGGGGCAGCCAGGAGGGCTCTGGCGGGGTGGTGTCTGCTTGGATGGAGATGTTCCTGATCTCGGACTGGTTCTCTATGCCATGGGCGTTGTCAGTGCAGTTGATCCACCAGTCGTAGTAGCCGTTGGGAAGAGTTCCGCTTGTCAGGGTGGTTGAGGTGTCGTTGAGCGTGGAGGAGTTGTAGGCCTGGAGTGTGGGGGTGCCTGTTCCAGTGTCTGTTCTGTTGGTGTAGAGGGAGCAGTTGTAGGTCTGGGAAAGCCAGCCAGTTACGTTGAAGGTGAAGTCAGGGGTGGAATCGGTGGTTGTGTTGTCGTCTTCAGGGGATTCGAGGAGGATGGTGGGTGGGGTGTAGGTGAGGGGGAGGTAGTCATAGGCGTAGGAGTTGCCGTTGGAGAGATTGTATTCCTCCTCGCAGATGCCGTCGCCGTCCGGGTCTGTGCAGGTGTCTGAGTGCTCGGTTTTTGAGGAGTTGGTGTAGTAGTTGCCGCCTGTGCAGGGGCCGCCTATTATGTTGGTCTGGGAGCAGTTCTTGGTGGTGTTGAAGTAATTGGGGTTGGATATGCCGGTGTCTATTCGGATGTTACCGTAGGTTCCGGAGTTGTTGAAAAAGTTGTTCCAGATGAGGTTGTATTCCGGGTCGTCTGGGCTGGATCGGTCGAGGTAGAGGCCTGCCTCGGAGTTGTTTTCAAAGCGGGAGGAGGATATGTTGTTGTAGTCTGAGTCCCCATATATTCGGATTCCGTACTGGTTGGAGGTGGCGGTGATGCTGGTGAGGGTGTTGTTGTTGGAGAATAAGAGATAGAGGCCGTCGTAGTTGTTATAATTGGCGGTGATGTTGGTGAGGGTGTTGTTGTTGGAGTGAGAGAGAAAGAGGCTGGCATTGTCATTGTCGTTAGCGGTGATGTTGGTTAAGGTGTTGTTGTTGGAGAATAAGATTTCGATGCCGTACACATCTCCGGAACCAGAACTGTGGCTTGTGGTAATGTTGGTGAGGGTGTTGTTGTTGGAGCTGTAGATGTAGAGGCCGGATTGTTTATTATAATTTATTATAAGGTTGGTGAGGCTGTTGTTGCCGGAGCTGTAGATGTAGAGGCCCTGTTGGGAGTTGTTGCTGGCGGTGATGTTGGTGAGGGTGTTGCTGTTGGAGGAGTCGAGATAGAGGCCGGTTTGGGAGTTGTTGCTGGCGGTGATGTTGGTGAGGGTGTTGTTGTTGGAGGAGTCGAGATAAAAACCATAGTAATTATAGCTGGAGTTGATGTTGGATGTGGAAGAGTCTTGCGTTCTTGTAATATAGAGCATATTGTTGTTAATGAAGTTGGACCCCATTATGGTCACGTTTTCCACTGTGGAGCCGTCGGCGTTGCAGAGTATCAGTTCTGAGAGGACCTTGTCCTGGACTGTTGTGGTGTGATTGTAGAACTCTATGGGACGGCCTCCTGAGCCCGTGATGTCTGTAAGGGTGTTTTCGCAGTCAGGGTCTGATGAGGCGTCTACGTAGAGGTCATAGAATGAATTCTCTTTTGTTACGATGCTGGTGAGGATGTTGTTGGTGGATCTGTCGATGAAAAGGCCGTAGTAGGAGTTGGAGTTGGCAGTGATGTTAGTTAGAGTGTTGTTGTTGGAGTTGATGAGGTAGAGGCCATACCGGGAGTTGGAGTCGGCGGTGATGGTGGTGAGGGTGTTGTTGTTGGAGTTGGAGAGGTAGAGGCCATCGTAGTTGTTGCTGAAGTCGGCGGTGATGTTGGTGAGGGTGTTGTTGTTGGAGTTGGAGAGGTAGAGGCCGTAGTAGTTGTTATAATTGGCGGTGATGTTG
>CAZCSS010000045.1:0-6688 GCA_964501515.1 uncultured archaeon | reverse complement strand
TAATTTGCATCTTTCCCAAGAATAGTTACTGATCTCTCGCTCGCCCTGCCCAGAACTTCTCCTGGCAGGGTTTGTTGTATAACTACCAATCCGCATCCTTTATTACAGGGCAAATTCAATAATTAGTTATGCAGAGAAGGGTTTTGATAGTTCTGTCTTTATTGTTTACAATGTCGGTTTTGTCAGGCAGCTTCACCCTGGCCGCAATCCAGCAGTCCTTTGTTCTCGATCTTGATTCCTTCTCCTTCAACTTCACTGAAAACCAGTTCAATGACAGCAGCCAGACAAAGGAGTATAACTTCCCCGCAGGAGGGGGTGACATAACCTACTGGGTAAAAATCCCCAGAAACTCCACTATCTGGCAGGCCGGCATGAACGTGACAGGGAAGATAATAACCATATACAACTCCCTGATAAAATCCAACAACGCTCCCCTGGGGATGGTGACAGGGAATGTTACAGCGTGGCCCGGGAATGAGGTAATAACAGGGACATCTGGCTTTGACGGCAACATCACCATTGTATACGGCACCAACGGCTCAGTCATAACAGAGCATCACCTTTCCATTAACCCCATAAGGGCAATAGCCACAGGTAACGTGACCTCTGACCCAGGAGATGAGATAGTGGCAGGCTCTGATGACAATAAGGTGTATGTAATCGAAGTCTCTGCTGCCGGCACAGCACAGGCCTGGAACTACAGCACAAGCGGTGACGTAAAGGCCGTTTCCGTGGATGACATTTACGGCGATGGGGAAAACAAGGTCGTTGCAGGAGGGGGTTCTGTTCTCTATCTGCTCAATCCCGATGGCAGCCTTAACTGGAGCACGGATATAGGGGACATAAATGACATAGATACCAGCAATGTGACCTCTGACCCGGGCAATGAGATAATTACAGGGAACGGAACAGGCATATCAGCGGCCAACTCAAGCGGATATATCGTATGGTATGCAGATGTGTGCTCTGTAAACAGCATTGCTGTTATGAATGTGACCCCTGACCATGGGGTTGAGATAGCTGTTGGGTGCTCCAACAACATGGTTTACCTTATGAACACGAGCGACACGGGAACACAGGAGGTCTGGAATTTCACTGCCGGTGGCCCTGTGGTCAGCGTGGATATAGGCGACGTGACCTCTGACCCGGGCAATGAGATTGTGCTTGGCTGCGATGACGGCAAGGTGTACACCCTTGACCGTTCCGGAAACCTCATATGGGACTATTACACAGCCAGCCCTGTGAAGTCTGTCACCCTGGGGAACATAACCAGCGATGCGGGCAATGAGACCGTTGGCGGAGCAATAAACGGCTACATATACACATTCAACTTTGATTACTTTCCAGTAAACCTCTCGGTTGATGTCGGAGCAAACGGGACAACGGACTGGAACTACTCCGGAACCCTGAGGAACAACCAGAGCATTGCAGAACTCAGGGACCCGTTCCAGTATTATCTTGACAATAGCTGCATCCCTGACTCAAACGGGAACTGCGATGTTCCTGTCCTTTTCCATTCTGACGGCCCGGGAAAGCTTGAGATATGGGGTTTGAACATAATCTACTCCTACAATACAAGTTCTCTGATCTCTGTGCAGACAGCAGCCAGCTGGTCCAGAACATCCAACATTCTCGCCAATGAGTCAGTGGGAAACATGTCCAAGAACATAACCTTTCTCTCAAACCCCTCGAACAGCATAACAGTGAGCTATATAAAGATAGACCCGTCATCTGACGTGTGCGATTTCAACAACACCAGATACAGCAACGCCACTGTGGGCGGGGACAATGTATGCGACATAGATGATTTCACCATACCATCTTCCGGCGCTCTTCCCGGTTCCGCACTCCTCTGGGACAAATCAATGCAGTCAGATGTTCCTGCAGTGACTGACCAGCTCGGCGGGGTGTATTCTTTCCAGCCCGACAACTTCTCATGGACCAGGAACATCACGCTCAGAAACACCACTGACAGCGTTTTCTACAATGTTACAGTGAATGTCACCATAAACGACAGCATTGTGAAGGAGAGAGAGTTCCTGAGGGTATACTGGGCAGGAGAGTGGTGTAACCTGACCCCGGCATTGGAAACGAGCTGCGATACAGGGAACCCTTCCTATACAACAAAAACATGCGGCTCTGACATATTCTATGTCTGCAAGGAGGACACAGACTCCTCGGGCGTTGTGGACTTCTTCAAGTGGGTGCACCCTGCCCTGTCGTCGCTCACGCAGTACCAGGCGGGCGGTTCTGTAAACCTTCCGGCAAACCTGACAGGCGGAAATGTCACCCCCACCTCGGACATATGGGGAAACCACTTCAATTTCTCCGTGTTCGTGAATGACACAGAGGGCGACAACGTGACCGTCCTGCTGTGGCTGAACATATCCAATGCCTGGTATTATCAGGGCCATGTCAACATATCCGGCAACGGCACGGCCTGGTTCAACATAAGCTCCGCATATTCTTGGGTGAATGCAAACGGCTTCAAGTTCCAGTACCAGGACTTCAACACCAGCAACGGCCTGCCAGCTCACCCTGTCCAGAACACCTCGGTCTACAGCGGGCCGGATGTCCAGAGGCATTCCATACAGATAAACCATTCCCTTGGGAACGAATCCTGTGTGAACAGAACGTCCGGCTACACAATGCTCAGGGTTTATGTTAATGACACGAGCCTCGGCCAACCGGCAATCAGTGGTGTGACATGCACATTCTTCGTAACCACGAACGGGACTGCCTTTGATGCAGGCCACCAGAACACCACCAACTCATCCGGCTACTGCGAATATGCATTTGACCCTGATGGCAACTACTCCACAGGCAACCAGACATGGATGGTTGCTGTCCAGAACAATAGTTATTATTTGGATGCTCAGTCAGAAAATTTCACACTAAGCATCCGGGGGATGGTCAATGCGACTCTTGCAGGCCCCCTGCCCGGGGCGAGTTTCTTCAGGAATTCCTCCAACAGGTTTGCAGGGAAGCTCGTTGACGAATACGGACAGGATGCCGGGGTTTCCGGTTACAACTGCTCCTTCTGGTTTGACTCCGGACTGGTGGGCTACAACGACACCAACTCATCAGGCTATTGCATCTATGACTGGCAGCCGAACTGCTCTGTCATGGCACTCGGAAACTACACAGTGAACATCACCATTAACGGCACATCAGACGAGTATTATATTGAAGACAATGAAGACAACGCATGGATTATTATGAAGGACTTGCTGAACGTTACGGTTCTCTCGCCTGCTGAAGGGGCTGTTTTCCACAAGGGCGATGCCGTAACCATGAACTCGAGCGTGAATGACACCTGCGAGCTCTGTTCCGAAGGGGATTACTCGGTAAGCTGGGAGATAAGGTTTTACAAGAGGTTCAGAATATGGGTGGATGAAACGCGCGGAGCTAAAAGGATCAATGAACCCCTGGTTCTGAACGGGACATGGCTGGAGGAGCAGGGCATTGACCTGAGCCAGTGGAGGATAAACTACACAAAGGTGTACTCAGACGGTGTTGAGATACCCTCAGAGGTCAAGGCATGGACCAACGGGAGCAAGGAGTCTGTAAACACCACGCAGACATATCTCAACAATTACTCTGAACTATATCTGTCTGTGAATCTTGAACCCTACCAGAACAGGAGCTACTGGATATACTTTAACGACACAAATCCCGCAGACTACAACCTGACCAGAATCCGGAACAGCGGGTTCGAGTCAGGCGCTCTTTCCCCATGGAGCTGCTCCAGCACGAGTTGCGGTTCATCTTCAGAGTACTGCACGTGCGGGATATATCACGGCTCTACAGGAACAGGCAATCACTCGGTCCTGCTTTCGGCTGAGTCAGAGGCCGGATCCGAGAGCAACGAGGTTTCTATAAACCGCTCGCTTGAGACGGCTCCGGGCTCTGAATACATAAAGATACGCTACAAGGCCTGGGGAGAATATGCCAGCGGCGCTTATCTCGTGCTTGATGCCGGCGGAGGGACGTGCAACCTTTCAGTCACCCCTGACACCACCCAGGGCTCGGCTGTCTGGAATGAACAAACCTGCCAGAACACCTCCTTCACCTCAGCAGACTACCTGACTGTTAAGCTGCACGACGAGCTTAACAGTGGCCCGGGGATAGATGCCTCGCATGTTTACATTGATTACATATGCGTGGCCAACTCCTCCGGTGACTGCATAAGCCTCGATTCCGGGGCTGTTCTGGAGAAAACGCTCTTCTCCAGCAAAGTTGTCGCCAGCGGCGCCAACTCCACATGGACCATACCAGCCAATGAAACTCCTGGAAACAGGAGTATATTTGCCAATGCTTCCGGGCAGTTTTATCCCGTGAACTGGAGCGCTGTTTACATATCCCTCTACGGCTACAGCAATGTTTCTTACTTTAACCTGACCTCTGACTACTGCATATTCGGACAGAACATTGCATGCATGCAGAATGCAAGCATGTATCTGGTATGCGATGTCCGGGATGTCAATACATCTTCCGGGATATACAGATATAATGTGAGCTTCTATGGCGACGGAACCCTTCTTGGATATAACCTCACAAACACCAGCGGAACAGCACTTTTCTTCTGGGAGAACTCAACCGATGCAACAGGCGAACACTACGCCACATGCAACATAACCCATGATCAGGGGGTTTACTACAATGCAACCAGCGCTGACAATGCCACCATTCTTTTCAACATAACCACAGGTAACACCACAGGAGAACTTCTCCAGGAACCCGCGTCAGACACTGCTATTAACATCACGCTCGCACATAACCACAGCATCACACTCAACCTCACCATAAACAATACAGGCAACGGAACCATGTACAATCCTGTAATAAACATATCCCTTCCTTCAGGATTCTACACATCCGGGGCATCCTGTGGCAACATATTCGCAGGAGGAGAATGCTTTGTCCAGCCTGTCGTAGATGTCACCTATGCCGCAGAGCCCGTGAACTCTGTGATAAATGTCACGGTTTTCTGGCACAATGACGACTCCACTCAGGGGAATGCCACAAACTCCACAACAGTATCTGTGGAGAACAACACAGTCCTTGATGTAATAGAAAGCAGCGTATCATGCAGCGTATCCAGAGGCGAGTCCGCTACTGTGGGCAACTTCACGGTTCAGGCCTACGGGAACACAGAACTGCTGAACATAACGTTCTATGAGCAGGGCATGAATGCCTCCAACATAAGCCAGTGGGTGAACTACACGCCGTCAGGCATCACAACCCTTCCCAAGGGAGGAAGCCAGCAGGTAGATATCAATCTTTCTGTCCCCTTTGGCACGCCCACGGGGATGTATGAAACTTATATAGTTTCCAATGCCAGCAATTCCTCGTGCTCCCCGGCGGGCGAATGCCATGACAGCCTTCTCCTGAACGTCACAGTCACCCCGCCCAACTGGGATGCCATGCCTGCTTACATGAACAAAAGCGTGGGGCTTGGAACAGACAACGGGACAATAGGCGTGATAACCGTTACCAACAACAGGGATGTCAATTACAGCTTCACACTCATGCTTTCAGGAAACGGGACAAATTACATTAACACCAGCGTGAGTCATGTCAATGTCTCGCAGCAGTCAAGCAGCCAGATTGAGGTATATCACAACACAAGCACGCCGTACCAGTCAGGATACTGGTTTGTCAATGTCACTGTTCATAATGAAGAGTCAGCCTACCCCTATGACCTGAACGTGTCGGTCTATCTGAACGTGATTAACCTTACGGTGAACATAGTCTCTCCGAACCAGACCAATCCTGCCGGGCCTGTGAATGCGAGCGATACGCTGAACATTACAGTGAATGCCACCCTGAGCGGCTCCCCCATCTCTTCTGATCTGGTGTGGGCGGCAAGTGTTGGGGGATATGCCTGCGGGAATCTCATGTCAGTTTACAACGCCTCCACCAGTCTCTGGGAGCTGAACTGCAGCGCTCCCCAGATACCCGGAAATGCCATACATAATGACCTTGTGGTTACAGGAAATTATACGGCCTTCCAGGGGACCACGGTGTCCGACACGGAGCAGAGCGCTGTAACCTATCAGGACATCACTCCACCACAGTTCTTGGGGATTAATGTAAGTGATATAGAGATATCCAGTGCTTATTTCAACATCATTGATGTCAATGTGACAGACAACTCCAATGTGAGCTGGGTATGGATAAACATAACCTATCCCAACGGAAGCTCTGCAATGCTTTACAGCTTTGACAACAGCTCAGGCAGCTATGCATTCAACCTCAGCAACAACTTTTCCTCCACTGGGGATTATGTGATGACTGTGTATGCAAATGACACAAGCGGCCTCACCAATTCCACTGGTGCCTGGTTTGATGTGTACACGCCCCTGCAGTTTTACGGCAGCTTTCAGGACCCCAACGGGATCAACCAGACTGTTACCTGCGCATTCTACAAGCCCGGCACCAGCATGCTTGCCGAAAATTTCACTGCCAGCGCAACCTATAACTGGACCCTGCACAGCAGGAGCTATGACATGGAGGTTGTGTACGCAAACCAGAGAATCAGGTTCAACTCAGCCAATCTCACGCTCTCAGCAGAGCAGCAGCACAACGCAACCGGGGCCTCGAATCTGAGCAATTCCTTCGGTCTTGACATATTTGCCAATAACAGCGCTCCTGACATATCCAACATAAACCTCCCCGACACTGC
>CAZCSS010000044.1:0-6801 GCA_964501515.1 uncultured archaeon | reverse complement strand
ACTCCTCTTCCAACAACACCCTCACCAACATCACCGCTAACTACAATTCTCACTACGGCCTCGTTCTCAACTCCTCCAACAACACCATCCTCACCAACATCAACGCCAACTCCAACTACTGCTTCGGCCTCTACCTTTACTTCTACTCCAGCTTCAACACCCTCACCAACATCACCGCCAACAATAACTCCTTATCCGGCCTTGTCTTTTCCTTCTTCAGCAACAACACCCTCACCAACATCACCGCCAACAATAACCCCGTATCCGGTCTCCTCTTATCCGACTCCAACTTCAACACCCTAACTGATATCACCGTCAACAGCAACCAACGTGGCCTCTATCTCTTATTCTCCAACAACAACACCCTCACCAACATCACCGCCAACTCCAACACAGAATATGGAATCCGAATATATGGGGACTCACGCTACAACAACATCTCCACCTCCACAATAACCAACAACACCAACGCAGGCATCTACCTCGATGATCTCGACTTAAGCGACCCCGAGTACAACCTCATCTACAACAACTACTTCAACAACACAGTGAATGTCCTGATAGATTCAGACATCCCTAATCCCAACTACTTCAACGTTACCAAGGACTGCTCCTCTGGCCCGAACATAGTTGGCGGCTCATGTATAGGAGGAAACTACTGGACGAACTCGTCTGCTACAGGATTCTCAGATACCTGCATTGACTCCGACGGAGACGGGATATGCAACAACGACTACGAGATAAATGAGTCTCATTCATGGGCATGGGACTACGAGCCGCTTTCCGCCACGGAGTATTACTGCGGCTCCTGTGCCGACTGCAACACTAAGATAACCGTTGCCTCTCCGGCAGAATGGGTGTATCTTGTATCCCAGATAACTGGTCAGGACGGCAACTGCATCGAGTTCGGCGGCGCCGACAGCATCACTTTCAACTGCCTGGGTCATACCGTAGGTGGCGACGGTGATGCGAACGGCTACGGTATATATCTTAGCACGAATTCAAACAACAACATTATCAGAGGTTGTACGAACATCTCCTACTTCGGGACAGGAATAAGAATGTGCGGCTCAACAGGGAACAAGCTGGCCAACAACACAGCCATCCTTAACGGAAGGGCGCTGGAAATTCTGAATTCGTGCTGAAGCAGTCCTCCTGAAAGCTTATAAATAACTCGCGATTTGCATAAATCATGAAAGCCTTAAAATCCGTTATGGTGCTGTATATGGGCCTTTCCCTGGGCGCATGTTCGGCACTGTCCCCGAAAACCTACATCCCGGAGGAGGCCAGCCTGAGACACATAGAGAGTCTGCCATATATCGGTAACAAAAAACCTATTATTATCAACGGCAGGGAAGTAAGGCAGGTATGCCTGCATAAGGCAACAATGAGAGTAAACCATCTCAGGAAAATGGGATATGAGGTTAGGTACGTGTTAGGGTGGGCCGGGGACAATCTTCGCGTATGGGATGAGTTCCTGAACCCAGAAACAGGCAGATGGCATGAGGAAGACCCCACTTACACAGGCCTTCTGGATTTTGACGGTGTTGAAGCAGGGGAATACCCAAACAGAAGAAGGATTCTCACATTCTCACCCGATGCTTGCATGGATGACGTCAAGCTTTTCGAAAACCCGGAAATGATAAGGGATGTAATAGCCGTGAACTGGGAAAACATGCCGGACGAATTCGAGGAATCGTATTCGAAAAGATTCCCTGAAAGCTACAGTGAATACATGTCATCACGAAGAAACAGGCACACTGTTAATATCGATATTGGCATGTAAGTATCCTGACCACCAGTTTCGAACTGCAGCAAATGCCTCGCCAGCCTGAATACAGCGAGGGCCTGAAGCTTGTTTTCCTGGGCCCAAAGGGAAATTACACGCTGACCCCAGTGAAAAGGTTATCACGCACCCAATAAAGTTTAAAAAGCAGAAAGCCAATTATACGGCATGGAAACAAACACCAAAACAAAGGACAGCAAGAAGTTGTTCGGTTCTGCTTTGAACCAGAGGGCTCTGATAATCGTCCTGCTTGCTGCAGTCCTGATAATGGCCGGATACATCGGCCTTGGCGCATACAACGGATACATGATAAACACGGCAAACACATATTATCAGGCAGGATACAGGAACGGAGTTGCTGCAACTGTGAGAAACATCATGACGCAGAGCCAGAACTGCCAGCCCGTGCCCCTGTTCTTCGGGAATGTTACAAAGAACTTCATAGATGTGGCCTGCCTGAATACACAAACAGGCCAGCAGCAGGGGCAATAATCCAGTCCCAGAACGTGTTAACTTGTCTTCAGCAGGTCTGCTGTTAGTTTTTCAGCAGCTGCCGGTTATATTTTTCTTATCTTACCAGGGCTGGGCTCGTAACAAACCCCCTCGGCCAGGAGTTCATTTACTGCAGCTTCCACAACATGCTCCGGCCGGCCTGATTTCTCTACAAGTTCAGAATAGGCAATCCCTTCTTTCTGGCTGTCCATTATCCTGAGCAGTTCCTTCCTTGCCTCTGCAATATCCTGCTTCTGCCCTTCTGGTCCGGACTGCTTGCTGGAAATGCCTCCTGATGCCTGTATGCTGGCAATCTCCAGCTTTCTCAGAAGCTCCATGTTCGGGTCGTCCACCTTTCTCGCTATCTCGGGCATTATATAAACCTCTCCGTTGTACTCCTTGACCTTGCCTATAAGGTCCACAACGTCCCCTATTTCCACTGCTTCCAGCGGCTTTACCCCTTTAAAGGTTTTTGCCCGGATTGTGTCAGTGGCATCGTCTAAAGTTACAGAGGCGAAGTTCCTGTCCTCGGCCACGAACTTGGCCACAACCGTGGCAAGAACCCTGGCTCTGGATATCTTATTCCCTGAAGGCGATATCACAAAGCTGGGCTCAAGGCCTTCCATCCGGTTCCACTCGCCTTTTGTAAGGTCAGATATCATAACCTTTTTGGCAGTCATCCTTTCGATTGGGATAGAATCACCTGAATAGAATTGTAGGCAAAACTTAAAAATGCCTGAAAAACTGCAGAAAAATTCAGCCAATCCCTGATTTGCGGTAAAATCTCTTCATGATCAAGGGCATACGTTTATTAGTGAGTCATCATCAAGAGTTTGATAACGTTCTCTTCTTTAGCTGGTTGGGAAGGTGCGTCTGATTGGAATGCTATGAATGCAAGAGAAAAGATGTCCATACCAGAACATGCGAGATTCACAACCCAGAACATGCTCGTGTCTGCAAGGACTGCTGCATCAGCAGGATGAAGGGCCACAAGTGCGTCTGGTTTGAGCTGTGCTGGTCAGGAGCTGGTGACTGGAAATGATAAAATACTGCATAATCTGCAAGAAGATTGTTGACAAAAGGTTCGCCCTGAAGATTCTTGACACAAAAACACACAACACCCTGAGTGCGCATATATGCAATGATTGCTACAACAGAATGGTTTCCAGCTATTACACAAAGGGCAGGTTCAAGGTTTCCCAGTTCTTTGCATGGGCGAGAAACCTGGACCTGTTGCGCCGCTAGCCCTTCTGTTCCGGTTCTTTCCCGGATTCGCCAAGGTCCTTAATACCCATCTTTTCCTCTGGTTTGGCCCCTGCTTTTGGCTCTTCCTTGCTTTTCTCAGCGCCTTCTTCCCCTGTTTTTTCTCCTGGTTTCTCTGTTTTTTCTTCCCTGTCCTCTCCAGCTTTCGTTTCTGCAGGTTTCTTTTTCTCTGCCCCGAGAAGGCTCTCCAGGGACTTTGAACCATGGACAACAACCTTCGCATTGACCTGGGTTATTGCAGGGGATATGACATTCCCTCTGACAGACTTTCTCTTTCTCTGCCCCTTGGCTTTGGGATGGAATCCCGGCCCGAACGCAAGAAGAATCTTCTTTCTCGCTGCCCCGCTTACATCAGGCCTCATGGGGAAGCCGTCCCTGTCAGAGCCGCCTGTGATCTGAAGCTCATATCCTTCCAGGCCGATGCTGTCTCCCCTGAATTTTTCTCCAATGACCTTTCCCAGAAGCCCTGACTTTCCCTGATCAATTTCCTTCTGGTAGGCCTTTCTGTTCTTGGGATCTGCTATAACAAGCTTGAAATTTGCCATGCTTACCTCCCAGTTCTTTATCTGAACAGCGGGGCGCATGAAAACACCCGTCATGCAGTCCTGCTGTTCATTCCCAGCGCTGCCGGGTTTTAGTATATAAGGGTCTGCAATACTTATAAATCTTCACTGGAATTTCAATGGCATGATATACAGAATTTCATTTACACACGAGGCAGAACTGGAAACAAAAAAGCTTGAGCAGGCAGGACATCTTGGTGATACCCTGCCAGTTGACAGGCTGGCAGAATTATCAGATGCATTGGGAATCCCAATGGGGGACTATGTTGACAGATGGGAAACCCGCGAGAAGGTCTATGGTGTCAAGCCTTATGTTCTATTGCACCTGAAGAGGGGGAAGGACATCCCGGACAGCATCAGGGAGACTGCGGAAGGCAGCCTTGTTTTTGAGCTGATTGACGAGTTTGACGGGCCCTGCTATCAGAACACTGTTTAGCAGCAAAACAATTTTTGGGCATTGCAGCGTCTAAAGCAGAACCAGAGCAAAATCCAGCAGTATTATGGAAAATGTCACGTAGCTTGCATATCTCATGACCATTCCGGAGTGCTTTGGAATCAGCTTGTCCAGTAGTATCCGCCACATCCTCCCCCCGTCCAGCGGCCCGATTGGAAGCAGGTTGAAAAGCCCCACAAAGAGATTGATAAGGAAAATCCAGCCCAGGAGGCCGGCCGCGCCTGTCGGGGACATCACGAGAAAGCTTATTGCCCCTTCCCATGGAACATACTCTGGTTTGAGCTTCATGAATGGCACCTGAAGAACGCCACCTATTCCTATATACCCCTTGGACGAATTATCAGGGTGCTCTGCAGTGGTGAGAATGAACTGCCTGCTCTTGTTGCTGGAGGGGTTGTATGTGTCAATGGTTATGCTCCTGCCCGGCCCAACCCGGCTCAAAATCCTGTCAAGGTCACCTATATTGTTTACAGGAATCCCGTTGATTTCTGTTATCACCCCGGTCAGGTTAACCTGGTAAGCAGGCGTGCCGTTTATCACTCCCTGATACAAAACCCCTGCAGGAGTGAAAACAGCATTGATAGCGAGAAAGGAAAGCGCGATCATTACAAGAGCTGTCATGAAGTTGGAAAATGAGCCTGCAGCAAAAACCCTCAGCTGCTTCCATGCGCCCTGTTTTTCCAGCTGCTTCTCGTCCGGTTCCACGAATGCCAGCGGGATAACAGCAAGCGCCCCCCAGCCCAGCGACTTTATCCTGATTCTTTCAGATGCCGCTATTATTCCATGCATGCCTTCATGTACCACCACGAGAACGGCCAGTGAGATTATCCAGAACCAGAACGGAACCAGAAACACACCCGGCCCTATTGTGACTTCCTGTGAAGGAGACGGGAGAACAAGCCCGGGTCCCATCTCAATCTCGCCTGACGCCAGCATCTGGGTCTGGACGATGAGCGCATAGAAAATCCACACTGAAGCAGCAAAGCAAACAATCACCCCGGCGGTGCCCACGAACTTCCACAAGCCCGGAGCCGCCCTGCCAATCCTTATTATAAACTTCTTTCCCCTCTGCGTTCTTCTCAAAAGCAGGACAGACTCCCTGCGCACATTCTTCCTGTCAAGATAGAATACCGCAGCAATGATTGCAGCGAAAGCAAGAACCGAGAGCGTGTAAAAATCCAGCATACAAATATTATTGGGGTGCGTGTTATTAATAGATTGTCATCTGCCCTGCGCCGGTGCGCACGAAATCATAGCCAGGCGTGCTCCGGCTAAGGGCTGCACGTCTTTGTTCCTGTCATTAGCATTCTTTTATTAATTAATATATTATATAATTAACCAAGCATTTCAAGCCAGGGCATGCCACAAAGAAGGCAAACGCATGCTTGGTTCCTGAACAGCCGGAACGAGTTCGTACAATTCATTCTGTCTGTCAGGGCTTGTAGAAATACGGAGGTGTTGCATGAGCGAGAAAAAGGAAAAGAAAGACATGACCAGTGATGGTAACGCTGAAGAGCAAAGCAGGTATGCCTTCCCCGAAGCCGCGATAGTGAGGATAATGAAGAGGTATCTTGACAAGGAGAAGATGATAAAAAAGGACGTCAAGGTCGCAATGAACAAGTGGCTGGAGAAGATGTGCGCCAAGGTTTCCAAGGAAATGAACAAGGTCCCTTATGTGATGATGACGCTCAATGAGTTCAATGAGGGCAAGAGGGTATTTGAGGACCTGGAGAATTTTGACAAAGAGAAGCAGAGGATTCTGGCGCACATGGATGCAATAAAAAAGGACATAGAGCGTCTTGAAAGGGATCTGGGGAAGGTTGAGAAAGACGTTCTCGAGATGGCCTGATTGCATATAAGCTTTTTATTTCATCTGTCAAAGAATAGCATCAGCAGCGGCGCTGGTGCTTCAGCTTAGGCAGGTTTGCTAAAGCTGTGCATCCGCTTCGCAGAAAAACGCGGGGGTGCCCGAGTTGGTCAAAGGGGCAAGGTTGAGGGCCTTGTGGCTTAGAACCCTTTTGCAATAATAAAATAACACAACCGCCGGCTGCAAAGGGGTGAGCAGTGCCTGCGCGAGTTCGAGCGCACTGCTGATACAGGCATTTTTCAGCGGCGCTGAGAATCTCGTCCCCCGCATGGCATGAAAAGCGCGGTGCACAGGCAAGTTACAAGGAACCTTCCCATAGCATCGCCATGAAAATCCCACCCATGACTGCAAAATGCTCGTCAGGAATTAAAACACT
>CAZCSS010000043.1:0-6843 GCA_964501515.1 uncultured archaeon | reverse complement strand
GATTCATCTCGTTTATGAAGTAGGAATAGTTCAGAACAGGATATTTGTGGTTTATGCCGTCGCATTTCTGTTTCCAGTAAGTGCAAACCCTGACCCCCCTGCGTATCCACAGGGCGCCCTTTGCAGACTCTGCCAGCCTGATGAAAAAATCCTTGTAAGCAGGTTCCCCGGTCTCGGGCCTGTGGCTGCATTCGGGCTTCAGATTGCAGTATCGGGTTTCGCAGGTGTGTTTTGGGTCTGAGAGGCACCGGAAGTTGTTTCTGCCCTTGACAAGCATTGTCTTGAACGCCTTCTCCTTTGTGTACTGCTCCTGAAGGCCCTTGGTGGAGGCCAGTATGTAGGAGCTATTATACGCCCTGGCCAGGGCAACTGCCACAGCGCTCTTTCCAAAACCAGTGGGAGCCTGGAGAAAAACGTATTTATATCCCTGATTGAATGACTCAAAAACAGCGTCAAGAACTTCTGCTTGGTATTTTCTTCTGCCCGGAAAGGGGAAGTTTTGTGCGACAAGATCAGGGTGCCTCATTTCAGCATGCCGGGCCCTGCCGGAAATCTCAATCCTTTTCATGGGTTAAATTTTTCAGGGAGGTATTATAAGGGAATGGTAGGGGTATTCCGTTATGCCGCAATGAGATGGGACGCTTGTTCCCGGCAGTGGTTTCTGTTTATAGCGGCCTCCTGCTACCATTACTTATTTTAACCCCGCTGCGAATTAATGGTTATGAAAATCGTCCTGTCCCCGACAACCATGGGCCTGTTTGTTGATTGCCCTCACTGCTTCTGGATACATTTCAGAGAGGGGAAGAGGAGGCCTTCCGGGATATTCCCTTCGCTTCCGAATGGAATGGACATGGTCCTCAAGAAGCATTTTGACAGGCACAGGAAAGAGGGGACCACACCGCAGGAGATGCATGGAAAGGTTCAGGGTAGATTGTTTCCTGACACGGTAAAACTGGAGGAATGGAGGAACAACAGGAAGGGCCTGCGCTGGACAGACCCTGAAACCGGGGCTGTTCTCATGGGCGCGGTTGATGACCTGTTTGTAACATCTGATGGGAAATACGCCCCCCTGGACTTCAAGACCAGAGGATACCCGAGAAAAGAGGACACGCACGAACATTACCAGAACCAGATGGATATTTATTCTTTCCTTCTGGAGAAGAACGGGATGATGCCTGCAGATTTTGCAATTCTTATCTTCTATCACCCTGTTGGGGTGGATAAGAACCACAATGTGGAATTCAGGCCGGATTTTGTAAAGATTTCAGTGGACAGGCAAAGAGGAGAGAATCTCTTCAGGTGCGCTGTCAAATGTCTGCTAGGACCGAAACCGGAAAAGACAAAGGGCTGCCCCTGGTGCGAGTGGTGAACTTATCCATTTAAATTTTTGTTTTAAATGGTAAGCATGGGAGTGAAGTATCTGATTTCCACTACTATGGGAAATTCAATCATTGACTCAGGAAGGGTTGTGTATGTGCTCCTTCCGGATGGAAAGCATGGCAGAGAAGGACTGGCAGAATAGGAACTGCGCTGTTATGCAGGATATCTGGCATAATTTGATGCTCATTGGCTAATTATGTCCCACTGTCCCAGAAGAGGGCTGTAACAACCTGAATCCGTAATTGCTGGAAAATATATGCCCTGTCTGTTGGTTTCGAGCAGAAAGCCCTGAAAACCGGAGAACCAAGCCATGCATACATTTTTACGGAATTAAATTGGCAGAGCCCAGAAGAGCGAAAGATTTAAATGTTTTCTGTGTATTTTTTTGCATGTCACTAATTGAAAATCCGTGCGATAAATGTTCTATATATAATTTTCAATTGAAAGGATCTATTGATATGCTCGTGCCCGGAAACCCGAATTTTGACGATGCGCTTGATTCATGCAAAACCTACCTGAACTTTATGATGACTCCTGAGAAGAAACCAGAGCCAGAGGATGCCATGAGGGACTTGTGTTCAACTTGCAAAAACCTGAGCATTTATTTTGACAGGGAAAGGATTGCTCGCATCATGGATATTGTCAAAGCAAGCCAGTCTGCTATGCAGATAGCCTATTTGTTACGCGAGTTGAAAAGCGATGATCCTGCCACTGAAATAGGCACAGATATGTCCGGAGGAGAACACTCGTATTTTTAAATATAATTTCAGATGTGCTGGACAAAGGTTCAGGAGACGATTAGACGGTTTTGGCTCATACTCTGCCGGTTCATCTCGGCCGTGCCTGAAAACAGGCCTTATATATAAGGAGCAGTGAAATAATTAAACGATAAGTATGGAAACAAGACGTACCTGGCTACTTTTTGTGATCCTGGTTCTGGCCATCGGGACCTCCGGGTGCGTCACTCACGGCGATGACGGAGCAGCAGAATATTTCACGGAGAACCAGGGCCTGAATATTGCGAAGCAGTTTGTAATGAATTCCCCAACATACCTGTTCGATGGATCAGGACTCGAACCGGTCAGAACGTTGGAAGGGGGGTGTGAAGGGTGTATGGCTTTCATATTCGGATTTGAGTCCAGTCATGCAGGATACGGGAACAGGGCGGGTCAGATGCTGGCGCAGGTCATAACCCCTCACACAGCGGTTGTGGAAGTAAACAGGAGCGGAGTGGTTTCGGGCGTTCTGGACGGGAAATGGAACATGCTGAAACAGGAACTCCTGGACGGCGGGGCGGGACTTGCCAACCCTGCGTCGGTGTATTGTGAAAGGCAGGGATGGAACTTGACCATGATCGAGGATGAATCCGGAACTCTGGGGTATTGCAATGTCCCTGGGAAAGGACTCTGCGAGGAATGGGCGCTTTTCAGGAGTGACGGCAAGAACTGCATCCCCGAGCGGCGCTGATGACACATTGCCCGGTTATCCTGTATTTATTTTCGGCAGTGCGCTGTTTATTCAGGCGCCTGATTTATTAACCTGCGCGGGCAGTATTTATTATGAGGAAATCATTGCTGCTGGGGCTGATGGCAGTGCTTCTTTCATTCTTAATAGGTTTTGTTTTCCTGCCGCATCTTCCTGAAGAAGTTCCTGTTCACTGGAATTCGCAGGGTGTGGCAGACGGCTTTGCTCCGAAGTTGTGGGCTGTTTTGATTGCCCCTGCAGTTTCGCTGGGGCTGTTCGGTCTGTTTGCTGCAATTCCGAGAATAGACCCTCTTAAAAGCAACATTGAGAAATTCATGAACTATTATGAGGGGTTTGTTGTAGTTGTGATGCTCTTCATGCTGTATATCCATTCTGTTGTTCTGGGACTGGGGATGGGAATGAGATTCAATATCATGCAGGCCATGTCGCCGGCTTTGGGTGTTTTGCTCTTTTGCACAGGAATCCTCATGGAAAAGGCAAAAAGGAACTGGTTCATCGGGATAAGAACGCCATGGACAATGAGCAACGAGAAGGTGTGGAACAGGACCCATGAATTAGGGGCCAAGCTGTTCAAGATTGCCGGGGTGGTTGCTTTTTTCGGAGCGGTGTTTACGGAATATGCAATATGGCTGATAGCAGGGCCGATTATAGTTGCCTCGGTCTTTCTGGTCGCGTATTCCTATTTCGAGTTTCAGAGGACGACGGAAAGCAAACACCATCGGCAAGGCTATAAGAGGGTCAGAAAAGCAAGACGTTATTAATTATATTGCCAATATTTCTGCATGGATGTGGAGAAAATCAGGCAGGATTTCCCTGCGCTTCAGCAGGAGATAAGGGGAAGGCCGATAATCTATTTTGACAATGCGTGCATGACCCTGAAGAGCAGGCAGGTGATAGATGCCATGCTGGAGTATTATGAATGCTTCCCGGCTTGCGCGGGAAGGAGCATCCATAAAATGAGCTCAATGGTGGAGGAGAGATGCCGCTCGGCCAGAAAGAGGGTAAAAGGGTTTCTGGATGCGAGAAAGACCGAAGAGATAATATTCACAAGGAACACCACAGAGGGCATTAACCTTGTCGCGAATTCGCTTGGGCTGGGCAAAGGGGACGTGGTCGTGACCTCGGACAGGGAGCACAATTCCAACCTCGTCCCATGGCAGATTCTGAAGAAAAGGGCCGGGATTGAGCACAGGATAGTGAAATCAAATGAGGACGGAACCTTTAATCTCGAGAACCTCAAGAAAGAGGTTAAGGGGGCCGCTTTGTTTTCTGTTGTTCACACATCCAATCTGGATGGTTATACAGTTCCTGTGAAGGAAGCTGCTGGCATAGCAAAGGATGAGGGCGCGCTGGTAATGGTGGATGCTGCACAGTCTGCCCCGCACAGGGAGTTCTCTGTCCGTAAGCTGGGGGTGGATTTCCTTGCCTGCTCAGGCCATAAGATGACAGGGCCCACAGGGACGGGAATCCTTTACGGAAGGATGGATTTGCTTGAGAGCATGAGACCCTTTCTGGTGGGGGGAGATACAGTGGTGACATCCACATATGATGATCACAAGCTTCTGCCGCCACCGGAGAAGTTCGAGGCCGGGCTGCAGGACTATGCCGGATGGATCGGCCTTGGGGCGGCTGTGGAGTATCTGATGAAGGTGGGAAAGGAGAATATAGAAAAACACGAAACAGAGCTTAACAGGTTTGTCACCGAAGAGATAAAAGACATCCCGGGGGTGAGGATTATGGGTCCGCAGGACCCTGGGAAAAGGGCCGGCATTGTTTCCTTCCTTCTGGACGGGATGGACTACCACCAGGTGGCCATGCTGCTGGACAATAATGCGAATATAATGGTCCGTTCCGGGCATCATTGCGTCTCGAGCTGGTTCAATGCGCGCGGCCTCACGGGCTCTGTCAGGGCAAGCCTTTACCTCTATAATACCAAGGAAGAAGCCGAGGTTTTTGTGCAGGAACTCAGGAAGGTTGCTGAGCTAAGGTAGGGCCGGGCAGGAGCTATTTTGAAAGGTCCTTTGCAATCTGAAGAACCCTGTCCATGTAAACTATTAACTCTCTGGTTTCCTCTTTGGTTTCCTGGTTTCTGCCAATGGGGAAAAATACCGGAATGTCCTGACCTTTGTGAGAAATGTAAAAAGTTATGCCGTAGTCTCCGTGACCGCTGATTTCTATGTCATTCTTGTCCGGCGGGCCTACATAATACAGATCAATTTTGTCTTTCCTGTTTTTCATATTATCTATCTGGGCAGGAAAGATTTTTTAACTTAACGTTCATGCAAAATTTTGCAGCAGATGGCCCGAAGGTTGAGCGTGTCTAATAATTATCGCAGTTTACCGGTTTCAGCCCCGAAAGAATATTTCCATGAAGGAAAGGTTTCAACACGAACCTCATCCTTTCAGCATAATGATTCTGCGAATAGGAGAGCGGGGGAGAATGGAGTTATTTTTTAGACACGCCTCCCGAAGGTTTTTATTATACAATCTTCAATAAGAAGGTTATATGTCAGCGTGTCTTGCGGCGCTTGTTGTCCTCGGAATTCTCGGCATCTTCTCGGCCAGATACAGGTCATGGGCAAAAGAGGCGCTTGACTGCGTGGCCAGGAGGGTCACTTTGAGGCCGTGCCGAACCGGATTCAATGAGAAGGTGAAGGCCAAGATCACGAGCAAGCTTATGGGAAAATCCAGGAGGCTGGCCAGATTCGCTCATAAGAGGTTCGAGCTCATATCGTGGATATTCACTGTTCTTCTGTTCGCCTCGATGATATACAGCGGGTACAGTATGTATAACATGGCCGTGTACGGGACGTGCGATCCCTCGAACCCTGATCAGTGCGTCTTCAGTCCTGAGCTGCCTACATGCGGAAACCCTTCATGCACAGGAGATGACCACTGCTTCTGCGACGGGAAGGAGGTTCGCTGCAACGAGCAGGTGTTCATTCAGTGCGCAGGGGACTGCGATTGTGTCTGCAAAAGAGCAGGTTAATCTCGCTGTTTCTTCTTTTTCGATATAAAATCTTCGAATTCCTTGATTGCCTCTGAGCTTGATTTTTCTTTTCTCTCTATCTGCTTTTTAAGCGAATCAGATTTCCTGAATATATCATCTATTGATTCTCCTGAGAAGGGTTTTTCCTTTGGTTCTTTCTCCGGTTTCTCTTTTTGCGTGAATTTCTGTTCCCTCTTGATGGCCTCTCTGACATGTACAGGGGTGGACATCTTGTCAAATACATGTTTTTTTCTGGGACGCAGAAAGAAGTAGCCCGTAAGCAGGCCGGCCGCAGCAATAGCTGCTGCTATCAATGCAAATGCGATATTTGTGGTTATAATGCAGGAATCCTCCGCGCAGCCAATTATGCATTCAACCGGATTTTCCCAGGATTTTCCGTCAGGGCTGCATCTCTGGACCATTTTGTTGTCCAGGCATCTCGTCTCCCCGGGATTGCAGAGCGCTTTTACGCACACGCCGCCGGAGCATCCGAACTCGCATTCCTCAACTACTACCCACTTTTCGCCATCAATGCATTTTTCCACAGCATTCTCTTCGCATCTGGTATAGTTAGCAATGCATGGTGTTATCCTGATTTTCCCCAGAAAAGAGGAAAGAATTTTGCTGGTATTCAGATCAATGGCATTCATGGTGTATGCAAAAGTCCCTGTGATGTTATTAGGAGCAGCTATTATGGCTTTTATGGTGACCTCCTCCCCGGGGCCAATGGTTTTTATGATGCTGGGGATTACTGAGGTGTTGATTTGCCTGGTGGTTGTGATGTTTATCTCAATGTTCTTAAGGGTAGTGTTCCCGGTGTTGTTAATCATTATATATATGGTTTTGTTCTCTCCAATGGAGACAACGACCTCAGCAGATGCCCTCAGAGAGATGTTCTTCTCTTCTCCTGTTTCCTGTTCGGGTGGGGCAATCGCTCCACCACCGCCTCCGGGAGGCTGAGGAGCTGTACAGGATGAGTCACTGCCGGA
>CAZCSS010000042.1:0-6921 GCA_964501515.1 uncultured archaeon | reverse complement strand
CATTCTACCTGAGCACAGACAGCGAGAACGACCTTGTGGTTGATGTTTACACAAAAGATGCCCCAAGGGATTTCTTTGATCCACAAAGAAAAAGGGGGAGGTATGCGTTCAACCCTGACAACGCATCTGAAGAAAGCTCAAGGGACTGGATAGAACTGATGAGGAACCCTGTTGTTGTTCCGGCTGGCTCTTATTACGAGCCTGCTGTCAATGCGTATGTGAACAAAAAAGTGGAGGCCATAGTGAAGGTCCCCCGGGATGCAGAACCCGGGTATCATGTGGGGTATTTTAGTCCCTCCCCGAGGGTTTCAGGAGCAACCGGAACAGCGGGTGGAGCGTCCCTGATGTTCATAACGCTTGCAGATATAGGATATATTCTCAGGGTTCCGGGAGAGGCAGTAAGGAGGGGTGAGATAGTGGGATTTGACTACAGCAGGATTTCTCCCCAAAAGGAAAGCATCAGCGTGCTCTTCAAGAACACAGGAACGGTTACCATAACAGCAGAAGCAGAGAACATCAGGGTATACAACAGCACCGGGGCAGTGGCCTCCTTCAGGAGCAGACCAGTGAGGGTGAAACCAGGAGAGATAGCCCCCCTTTCTTTTTCATGGGATGTCATGGACATGGATTTGGGGGATTACGGTATAAACGCCAATGTGACATGGCAGACAGGATACACTGAAAAAGAGGGTGTGATAGAGGTTACTGGATACAGGGGACAGCCGCCTGTCACAGCAGGGGTTGTAAAGGAAAGAAAAGTATTTGCCCCGCCGCTCTGGATTCTTCCAATAATAATTTTAATCTTTGCCCTAATTATTTATCGCAGATATAAATAAGCAGGATGCCGCTATGAAATGGAAGGCTCTTGGAGTTCTGGGCATAGTTGTGGTAGTGATGTATGTTGCTTTTTTCTACACGTACAGTTCAGAGGTGTCAGGGAACATGATAAGCTCAAGCAGCCTCTTGCTCACTGAAAGAAAAGCATCCTACCCGATGGAGTGCGAAGTGGTTGGGTTCAATCAGAGCGACATATCATTGGGTGTTGCTGTGGATACTGACAAGCTTGATTTCGGAATGCTGATTGCAGGCGGCAGCGGCTCGACAAGGACAATAAACATAGGGAACAATGAGCCTGTTCCTGTAAAGGTCACGCTGTCGGTCGAGGGCAACATATCACCTTATGTGAATTTCGGGGGGGATGGTTTTATTCTGGACAAAGGGGAAACCAGAACAATAGTTATCAGGATGAGCAGTGACAAACCCGGGAATTACACAGGAACATTTTACATATCAGCCAGGAAGGTGAATTACAAATGGCTGGAAGGGATAACCGAGCTTTTATGAAAAAAACATGTTGCAGGGTAAATGCTGCATTGCTTTTGCAGAAAAGCCCTTTGATTGTGCTTGTTGCTGCGTTTTTGCTTCTGCTGGCTGCTCCGGCTTATGGGGTCAGATTTGATGTAACAGTGAATCCTGTTATAAAAGGAAGTCTTGATTTCATGAGAGTGAAAGAGAGACCTGTGCAAGTCTTTGATATCGAGTGGTCCAACGTGGGCTCGGTGAGCTGCAGGGCAAGACCCAGAATAGATTTTTACCAGGAGTTTGGCCAGTACAACCAGACCAACAGCAGCGCCCTCAGGTTTGTGAGAAGTGTATGGGGACATGAAGAGAATCTTATGGCAGGAACGTTTTCCAGGTGGAGGATGTATAATCTCCTTGAGGAAGGAAACTACACTGCCTTCCCGAGCATCTACATGTGCGGTGAAACATTCAGGCTGGAACCGTATGGGTTCAGGGCTGATAATATCTCGGCAAAGGAGGGCGCCCTGAATATTGTGAACACTGTCACCAGGGAAGATGGCGTGGATGTGTATGTCACATCATCAGAGGATGTTGATGAGGCTGTTCTCTTCTCAGATGAGCACCCACTGGGGTGGGTGTTTGAGTCAGCAAGGATTGAAAACCTCACAGCAGGGGAGACAAGGGTTGTGAAGCTCGGGTGCGAGCCGGTTGGTTATGGAAGGAATGTTTCCCTGACAATAGTGAGTGGGGACGGGAGCAGGATTGCAAGGCACAGGTTCGTATTTACCGGGCCTGTTGAAAGGGGATGCAGCTGCTGGGAAAGCATTCTTGTGCCTGTAGCGCTGCTGTGCGTGCTGGCTGCGGTATTTGTCTTGAGGGAATACAAAAGAATAGGAAAGGGATAGAACGGGCACAAGCTGCTAAACTTATATTTTCTGGGAACAATATCAATATATGAAAAGGATAGTGGGCATTGTTTCTGGCAAGGGTGGCGTGGGAAAAACAACATTTACCGTGAATATAGGGCTTGCTCTTCAGGAGATGGGAAACGAGGTTGTGCTTGTTGACGCTGATCTGGCGACATCGAACCTCGGCTTGCATCTGGGCTTCTTCCAGTTCCCTGTCGGGCTGCAGGATGCACTCAGGGGGGTGATAGACCTTGAGAACACAATCTACACGCATCCGTCAGGACTCAAAGTTATCCCCTCCTCAATATCAATGGCCTATATCAGGACAAACCCGAGCCCGTACAGGATGAGGAACCTTCTCAGGGATTTGAGCGGTTTTGTGCTGATAGATTCCCCGCCCGGCCTGGGAAGAGGGGCCTTCATGGTCCTGAAGTCATGCGACGAGGTTGTGGTGATAACAAACCCTGAACTTCCTGCTGTCACTGATGCCATGAAGATAATACAGCTTGCAAGGGAACTTAAAAAGGACGTCAGGGGCGTGGTGGTGAACAGGGTCAGGGGAAGGCATGAACTCATGCCAGGAGAGATAGAGGAAATGTGCGACGCCAGGGTTATAGGAACTGTTCCTGAGGACAGAAGAATCAGAAGATCCCTTTTTGACAAAAACCCTCTTGTTCAGATGAGCCCATTCTGTCCGGCGTCTGTGGCGTTCAGAAAAATAGCTGCGGGTATGGCAGGCGTGAATTACGAGCCGCCCAGGCTGTTAATGCTAAGGAGACTGTTCGGATGAGGAAAGCAGTTGGTGTTGTGCTTGTGATATGGCTTTTGTCAGCAGCGCAGGCAGTGTCAGCTCATCTCAGCATAGAAGCCCGGCCCGGAGAGGTTATGGTGGGGGACACCCTCACTGTGGACTGCTATTCTTCTGAACCAATGAACTCAACAATGGAATGGCATATAACCTCTCCAATATCCAACAGCTGGGAGATGACGCAGATAAATGAAACGCACTATCAGCACGCAAAGGAGATAACATCGTTTTTTGAGCCTGACACATACACCATACACTGCTCGAACGGAAGCATGAGCTCCCCTGACAATAGTTTTGTGGTGTACGAGATTGGCACTGACATCACAGAATGCGGTGACAGCGCATACAGCGACCAGATGCTGGAAATAAGGGTTCAGGTCACCAAAAATACAGGGACAACACAGTATCTCGGAGATGGAGTCATCTTCAGGGTCTTTCTGGACAATACGGAACTGGAGCTTGCTGACAACCCCTTTTACTATCCCTCTGAAAATGAGTGGCTGCTTGTCACAAAGAACCTCTCCTCCTTTGCCCCAGGGGATTACATTCTGAGGGTTGAGGCCGAATACAACGGCAGGGTGTTTTCGGATGCAAAACCATTCACAGTCAGGCCTGAATATGAGTTTTATATAGACAGTGTGTCGCCTTCTGAAATAAACGGCGGGGAAACAGTATCTGTCGGGCTGGTGGCAGAGCATCACGGGGCACCGATTCTGAACGAGTCAGAGCTGGACGTGCTTTTCAATGGGGAAGACATCGGGTTTGAAAAAACCGGGGATGGGTTTGTGTTCACTGCTCCTGAGCTTGGTTCAGGAACATATGAACTCTTTGTGGGAATGGATTATAATGGCGTAAGTCTCAATGACACTGAGGATATAAGGTATATGATACATATTTCAGGGGAACTCATTGACGCAAACGGCAAGGCTGTTTCAGGAAGCATAAAGTTCACAAGGGACGCATATCAAAAGACCATAACCACGAATTCGGACGGGAGTTATACAGGAAATATTCCGAGCGGGACATACAAGATAACAGCAACCCTTCCGGGGGTTAAGGTTACTGTTTTCAACGCAGCAATTACAGGAACGTGGGATAATGCCATGAGATTTGATTTATTTACAGGGCAGAACCTGCTCGAGGGGCTTCAGGAGGGCATGGCATTCGCACTGGAACTGCCTGTTGACTTTGATGATGTAAGCTTTGAAGCCGGTTATGACCCGAAAAGAATAAGTGATGAAAGCGGACTGAAGGTTTACGCATGCGATGAATGGAACCTGGAGGCCAGGAGATGTGAGGGTGAATGGGAAAGGATTTCAGCTGATGTGGACACATCAGCCAATAAGGTGAACTTCATGGTTTCCCATCTGTCGGCGTTTGTGGCAGGGAACAGCAGGCCTCTTTTTATTGACGCCAAGACCGACAGGGATAGATATTTCGTCGGGGAAAGGATTGAGGTTTCGGGGTATGTGAGAAACAAGAACGGAGGCGTAATTCCTGATGCTGATATTGAGGTAAGAGCGGGGAGTGTTTCGGAGAAGGGGAAAACCAATCACAACGGGGTTTTTTCCCTGCAGATTGAGGCGCCTGATGAAGAAGGGAATCATACTGTTCTTGTGACCGCCAGCAAGGGGCTGTACGAGGCGGCGACCCAGTCAATTGGGGTGAGTGTTGAGAAGCAAAAGGGAATCACGGTCACGGTGCCTGTAAGCGCGAGTATAAGTGTGAATGCGTCGTCCAGCATGGAAATCTCGGTTTTCAATTCAGGTCAGGACACCCTTAGAGATCTCGAGGTAAGCATAACAGGCCTTCCTGAAGGCACATTCAGTTATGAGCCTGAAGTCATAAGGAAACTTGACCCAGGAGAAGAAGAGAAGGTGTTGTTAAGGGTCAGCCTTCCTGCAAGCAGCAAGAAATCATACGTGGTTGGCATAGGTATAAAGGGGGAGGGTGTTGAGAAGGATGAGAATTTCGTGGTGTCAGTGAGCGGGCAGTTGGGAGAGAATGCCTCGCAGGAAGGCGTGTCATCTGAAGGGTCTGGTTCAGGAACAGGCATGGATTTCATAAGCGCGTTCCTCTTTCTGGATGCCAGCGGCATGGTGAACGTGGCTTCTGTAATAGCATCAGTTGCCATACTGGTTATTCTTTTGTTTAAAATGAAGGGAAAGACGAGAACAACAAGAACATATGTAAGCAACCTGATAGGCTCTGTGAAGCAGGAGGTTTCAAGGGGAAGCTATGCAAAGAGAACATCAGCAGAAAAGAAAAAAAGATGATTCCGGATATATAAATTTTCCAGAACAATAGTTAATCATGCCCCTGCTTTCCAAGGACGATATCCTGCTTGTTGTTCTCATTGCTGCGCTTGCTGTGACCATATATTCAGGCCCGGGAACGGTGGGTTTTTATGTGAGCAAGGTTCTGAATGTCACACTGTATGTGAATGAGTCGTACAAGGGATGTGCTTACCCCATAACCACACCGCACAGTGTCCTCTATGATTCAGACACATTTTTCTTCTCCAGCATTGAAAACTGCGGGACAAAAACCCTTGAGGGAAGGGTTTACACGGAGATAAGGAACTCCTCAGGGTTTGTTGTGGACAGCATAATATCATCTGAGTATTCCCTCCTGCCGGGGCAATGGGTAGAATACAATACCACCTGGCGTGCTGACAGACCGCTGGGTGTGTACAGCGTCCACAGGTATGACAATGTCACCAACCACACCACAGAGGCCAACACCACCTTCCGGATATATTGCATGAACAATTCCCTTAGATGCTTTGGGAATGACCTTATGGCGTGCTCGAATGAGACTGAATGGCTGCTTCTGGAAACGTGCTCATATCTTTGTGTGAATGGGACATGCATACCACCTGAGGCGCCGGCTGCGCCGGCGCCCTCTGGTGTCGGAGGTTATGCCAGGATTGATGCGGAGTACCCTGATAATATAAGTGTTCAGCAGGGAGAAAGCACCATATTCTTTGTAAAGGCCATAAACAACGGGACACTCAAGCTGACCAATATTTACCTTTACATAGAGTCTTCCGGAATCCGGGCGTCCACTCCGCCTGTGGTTGCGGCTGAACTCATACCCGGAGAGTCTGTCTCCTTTGTTGTGGATGTGAATGCTTCTGATACGAATGCAGGGACGTACAATATCACCTGGATTATAGTCTCTGACCATGTCTCAAAGAAGGGCGCAGTCCGGGTGATTGTAAAGGAAGGGATAAGTGAAGAACAGGGCTGCCGCAGCATGATTGACTACTATTTCGGGCTTATTGATTATCTGGAGAGGGAAATAAGGAAAGCCGAGCTCCAGGAAAGGAACGTGGAAGACGCCAGGCAGGAACTGCAAGGAGCTGTGCAGAAACTGGCAGCTGCAGAGGAACTCAGGGACATGGGCTTCTGGAAGGAATGCACAGAGCAGGAAGCAGTGATAAGGGAATTCCTCAAAAGGGCAGGCATACTTCTGGCAAAGGCAAAAACCAGGCCTGTGCAAATTATAACTGTTATAAACCTGACCGATGTGCTTTACATTCTTCTGATAGCCATACTGGTGGCTCTGATAGTGATAGTAATATTGAGAAAGAGCAGCAAAAAGGAGTCCCTGAGGAGGATGCTCTACAAGCTCGATTATTTTTGACTTGCTCTTTTCTCTGCCCTGAACAGGTTCCTTATGACCTTGAGTATGAGAAAGTTTTCTGTTCTTGGGCCTGAAGAGTGCCTGAGGTTTCTGAACATCAGACCCGCGAGTATGAAAAGAACAGCGAGCAATGCCATGACCGCCCTTAGAACGAGTTCTGTCTGCATCTAATCCCCTGGCCCTGAAGGAGATTTGTTCCTTATCTTTTTAATATTGCTGGACAGAAGTTTCAGGGAGTCCATCACAGGCTCGAAC
>CAZCSS010000041.1:6889-6959 GCA_964501515.1 uncultured archaeon | reverse complement strand
CAAAGCGGGTTTTCGCATTTGCTCGCTTTAGGACGTTTATCATGGCCTAAAGGGTGTTGCGGCAGCGGTT
>CAZCSS010000041.1:0-6789 GCA_964501515.1 uncultured archaeon | reverse complement strand
TTTCCGTTGACGCTTTTGAGCGTTTACCTGCTCAAAAGGGTCATGCGGCAGCGGTTTTTCCGTTGACGCTTTTGAGCGTTTACCTGCTCAAAAGGGTCATGCGGCAGCGGTGTTTTGGCACAGCTTTTAGCACGCTTGCCCGTGCTAAAAGGTGTTTTTGAACCCACGACACCTCGGTTAAGAGCTTCACTCATTCATATGGGAATCCTTAAGCCCTTATGTTCGTCGAGTGCTCTAACCAGACTGCTCACCTTCCTTTTTACGCACCTGTCTCCCTCCCCGACGTTTCGGGAAAGCAGCATCTTCCACAAAGAAAGGCTCTGAGCTACGGGCCCACTATTTGGAAAGACGGCCTATCCAATCCATGCAAGCCGTCAGGTTTTGGTTGGAAAGACGGCCCGGTTCAGTCCATGCAAGCCGTCATTCAGTTCAAAGGGAAAATGACTACCAGCCGGGAAAGCGATTCCTCGCTCCATTTGCTGGCTGCCATGTCTCCCCTGCGATTTATAACTTAATGTGATTTATATAATTTCTGTCTGGCAAACTTATATAACTAACAGACCAATATCGATAGAAAGAGGGGTGATTGGATTCGCTGAGAAAAATGGGGAGAAAAGAAAAGAAAAGAAGGGGGCAAAATCTGGCAAGGCAAAACTCACGCCTGAGATTAACATAGGTCTCATAGGCCATGTGGACCACGGAAAGACCACGCTGACAGAGGCCCTGACAGGAAAGTGGACAGACACGCATTCTGAAGAAATGAAAAGGGGAATCACAATAAGACTGGGGTATGCTGATGCTGTTTTTTATGAGTGCACCAGATGCAGGGGTCCGGAGAGATTTGGAACCACCCCAAAGTGCATGAAATGCTTCTCAGAAGCCACCCCCCTGAGGATGGTGTCCTTTGTGGACGCCCCCGGACATGAAACCCTGATGGCGACCGTGCTGTCAGGAGCAGCCCTGATGGACGGCGCGCTCCTGCTGATTGCAGCCAATGAGCCCTGCCCCCAACCGCAGACAGCAGAACACCTTACAGCTCTTGGCATAGTGGGCATAGACAGGATAGTGGTTGTGCAGAACAAGATAGACCTGGTATCTGAACAGGAGGCAATGAAAAACTACAGGCAGATAAAGGATTTTCTCAGGGGAACAATAGCAGAGAATGCTCCTATAGTCCCTGTTTCCGCACAACAGAGAATAAATATCGACATGCTGATAGAGACCATAGAGAGAACCGTCCCCACACCAAAGAGGGATACATCAAAGCCGCCCAGGATGCTGGTTGCAAGGTCATTTGACGTGAACAAACCCGGAACAGCCATAAAGAGCCTCAAAGGCGGCGTGCTCGGTGGCTCTCTTATAGAGGGGGAACTGAAGGTGGGAGACACTGTGGAGATATGCCCGGGCGTAAGAATAGGGGAGAATTTCGAGCCCATAAAGACAAGAGTAACAGGCCTTCAGAAGGCGATGCATGACATGGAGAAAGCAGGTCCGGGCGGTCTTCTCGGGGTTTCCACTGAACTGGACCCCTTTCTTTCGAAGTCAGATTCCCTGGCAGGGGATGTTGTGGGTCTTCCGGGAAAGCTCCCGCCTGTTTTCAGGGAGATTGAACTCAAGGTGACACTGCTGGAAAGGATCGTGGGAATAAAGGAAAAAATCAGGGTGGGGGAGATAAAGACCAATGATGCTCTTATGATTACTGCCGGCACGGCCAGGACAATAGGCGCGGTGTCTTCCTCAACGCCGGAGAGAACAAAAGTCGTGCTCAAGATACCGATATGTGCGGACAGGGGCGAGAAGGTGGCCCTATCCAGGCAGGTTTCCGGGAGATGGAGACTGGTTGGGTGGGGGGAAATTGTTTAGGTTTATTGTTAAAATCCGGAGTCAGTCTTACAATGAAGTTCAGGATGCAGGAGAAGCTGGAGTGGGGAAAGCTGGCCACATTTGTCCCGAACAAGAATCTGGCTGTATATAACTGGTATTATTACAAAGAGGGTTTTGCCAGGGACCTTGTTATGAAACTCCTTGATATGTTCCGGATAGGGGAGGGAAAGGTGCTGGACCCGTTTTGCGGGGCTGGAACCACTATGCTGGCGTGCAAAGAGAGGGGAGTCCCTTCAGAAGGAAGGGACGTTCATCCTGTCTCTGTTTTTGTATCCAGGGTGAAGCTTGGCGAATATGACACGCTTTCCCTCAAGCAGGAAATAAGAAGGGTTCTGCTGGAAAGGTTCCAGAAACCAGATACAGGAGATCTCAGTTCTTTTACAAAAAGAGCCTTCAAGAAGGAGGTTCTGGAGGACGCTGTTTTCTTCAGGAATGTGATAATGGAAACAGGGGACCGGAAGATCAGGGACTTTCTTCTTCTCGGGCTCATTAACGCGGCCATGAGATGCAGTTATGCATACAAAGACGGAGCTGTGATAAAGTTCAGGAAAAAACCCGTTCCCTCCCTGAGAAGATATCTGGGAAGGGTTCTGAACAGAATGGTGAAGGAGTATGAGGCCTTTTCGGCCAGAGCAAGGGGATTCGAGGCCGTGGTTGATTTTGGCGACGCGAGAATGCTTCCGCTGAGTTCCGGTTCAGTGGATTTCATCATAACATCCCCGCCTTATCTCAATAAAATAGAATATACCAAGGTGTACAGGATTGAGGAGGAGCTTTTTCTCAGATTCTGCCAGGAGCTGCCCCCCTTAAGGTCATATATAGGCCTTTGCCCTGAAAAACTGGAGAAGGATTCTGCTAGGTTACTGGGCATACTTGGAGATAAGGCTGGGATCATTCCTGCGGAGGCCGCTTCATACACGCTGGATATGTGGCAGGCTGTTTCTGAGATGGGCAGGGTCATCAGAAAGGGTGGGAAGGCCGGAATTGTGATAGGAAACGGCTGCTTTCCAGGGGGTGTGGTTGATTCTGACATTCTCATCAGCAACATGGCCGAGAAAGCGGGATTTTGTGTAAAGAAGATTATTGTTCTGAATAAGAGGTGGTGCACCAGAAACAGAACAGAAAAAGTGGGAGTTATGAGGGAGAGCCTTCTGATTTGGGAAAAACCGGAATGAGTGTTTTTCAATAATATAGTGAAGGGACCTGAAACCCGTATAAAAGGCAGCTGCTCAGACAGGCAGTTTGTGCTTTGTTCTTATTCCGCCCCATTTGTCAATGGCGTCGTAATAAAACTTCTTGACAGCCGCAATCCCTGCCTTTTCCGCATCTTCAGGCATTTTAAGATAAATATCATCATAACAACCCAGCCAGCCGCTTGCCCCGTGAATGCCAACATATTTTTCCACGGCTTTTCGAACCTTCTCCTGCGTGAAATCTGCTGAAATCCTTTTCATATTGAATCTTGTGACCTGAATATTTTAAAGTCTGCATCATCCATAACCGGATTCTAGGCTCTTCCACAAACCGCGGTTATAGGCCCTCCCTGCCAGATAACCGAATGCAAAGCCGCCTATGTGAGCGAAAAAGGCCACGCCGCCTGCTTCTGGATTGTAGGCAAGCGCCCCAAAGATAAGCTGTATTATAAACCAGAATGTGAGGAGCATATAGGCCGGGACCCTGAGCAGGGTGTAGAACATCAGGGCCTTTATTTTTGTTCTGGGGAATATGGACAGGTAGGCTCCCATGATGCCGGAGATTGCCCCTGAGGCACCTATTGCGGGTATCGCTGACAGGGGGCCTGAAACAAAATGAACAATGCCGCCTATCAGGCCCGATAAGATGTAAAATGCCAGGAATGTCATGTGGCCGAATCTGTCCTCCACATTGTCGCCGAATATATAGAGAAAGAGCATGTTAAACCCAAGATGAAACACACCGCCGTGAAGGAACATGGAGGTGAACATTGTGAGAAGGGAGAATTTCGCAGGGATGAAGCCAAATGTATGAATAACATTCTTGAAGTCAAACAGGCTCAGAAAGAACACGCAGCAGTTTATGGCTATCAACCCCACTGCTACATACGGGTATCTCTGTCTGGGGTTATCATCTCCGTAAGGGATAAACTGCCCCTTCATCAGTATTTCCTCTCGATCTGCTTCTTCAGATGCTCTATAACCATGCTGTCTGACTCTTTCTCAAGGTTCAGGATCGCGTCCCTCTGCTTGAATGCCACTACAAGGTTTCTGGCTATTTTCTTTGTTATTTCCTTGCCGCGCTCTATGTTCTGCATATCCTTTTCGAGAAACCCTGCTCTTGTTTTTTTGGCCGAGGCAAGGGCATGCCTGAGCAGGTCGATCTCTTTCTCAAGAAGAATCGTGTTATTCAGAATTTCCACATCGAGCTTGACAACCTCCTTTATGGTGCGTGTGCTGAGTTCATTGTCCCATCTCAGCCTCCTGGCCTTTAGCTCGTCAAGGAATATGTCAATGTCATCTCTCAGCGAATGGAGGTCCTTTGTGAGGTTCTCCCTCTGCATCTCATAGGCGGTGTCAAGAAGGTCAAAAAGTTTTTTCTTGGATTTTCTAAGCTCATTCAGGATAAGCGAGGAGAATTTTTCATCAGTGCGCAAGGCCTTGCTCTCTTCTGAATAGCTGTAGAATGGAATATGCTCCTCCATTTTCCGCACATTGAAGCGGAGGGCTGTTCTTACCTCTTTCCAGTCTATCATGCTAAATATTTGGCTATTTCGGGTTAAATACGCATTTCTCAAGGGCCTTTTTACAGCATGAACAGAATCGGTGTCATCATCTCACAGAAGAGAATACATTACAATCAGCGCTACGAAGATTATCGAGATCGTGTTCATAACCTTTATCAGCGGGTTTATCGCAGGTCCGGCCGTATCTTTGTAGGGATCTCCCACGGTGTCGCCCACTACAGCGGCCTTGTGAGCGTCAGAGCCCTTGCCTCCAAAGTGGCCGTCCTCTATGTACTTCTTTGCATTGTCCCATGACGCTCCTCCTGTGGCCATGTTCAGGGCCAGCAGGAGGCCTGTTATTATCGAGCCCATGAGAAGGCCTCCCAAGGCAACAGGACCCAGAATGAACCCGACCAGAAGCGGGGAAAGAACAGCAATAAGGGCAGGAAGGGTCATCTCCTTCAGGGCCACTTTTGTCACTATATCCACTGCCCTGGCGTAATCTGGTTTTGCCTTGCCCTTGAGAATGCCCTTTCTGAACTGTGAGCGGACCTCCTCAACCACCGCAAACGCTCCCTTCCCGACCGACTTTATCGCGATGGACGAGAAGCAGAATGGAATAAGACCTCCTATAAGGAGCCCGACAAGCACAAGAGGATTCCCGAGGTCAAATGTCAGGGATTCTGCAATCCCCTGCCCTGTTCTCACAACATCCACCTCCTGAACATACGCTGCAAAGAGCGTAAGCGCGGCCAGTGCTGCTGAGCCGATTGCAAAGGCCTTGGTCACCGCCTTGGTGGTGTTCCCAACAGCATCCAGTTTGTCCGTGATGCCTCTTATTTTTTTGTCCAGCCCTGCCATCTCAGCTATCCCTCCTGCATTATCTGTTATCGGACCATAGGAATCCAGCGCTATTATCATCCCTGTCATTGACAGCATGCCCATAACAGCCACGGCAATGCCGTAAAGCCCGAGCAGCCAGTAGGAAGCCAGTATCCCACCAACTATCACTATGGTGGGCATCCAGGTGGACCTCATTCCCAGTGCCAGTCCTGCTATTATGTTGGTGCCTGCTCCTGTACTCGAGCTCTCAGCAAGCTCCTTCACAGGGGAATAGGATGTTGATGTGTAGTATTCTGTAATTGCGAACAGGGCAAGTGTGACTGCAAGCCCTACGAGGGATGTGTAAAACACAGCAGCAGAATCGAGCAGGAAGTAAAAGAGCATACCTGCTATTATTACAGTGGCCACAAGACCCTGGTAAAGGGCTCCCATGATGGATTTCCCTCTCAAGCGAACGAAAAAGGAGCCTATTATTGAGGCTATTATGGCCCCTGCTCCTATAAGGAGGGGGTAGGCCACGCCCGATTCGCCCAAAAGCAGTTTTCCCAGGAGCATGGCTCCTATAAGCGTGACAGCGTAAGTCTCAAAAAGGTCAGCTGCCATCCCTGCACAGTCGCCCACATTGTCGCCCACATTGTCGGCTATCACCGCAGGGTTCCTGGGATCGTCCTCGGGGATTCCTGCCTCCACCTTGCCCACAAGGTCTGCTCCTACATCAGCGGCTTTTGTATATATCCCTCCTCCGATTCGGGCGAAGAGAGAGACCAGGCTTCCACCAAAGCCAAAACCCACTATGAGAAGCGGGTCATGGAAGGCCCAGTAGGACAGGGTCACTCCCAGAAGGGCCAATCCTGCCACAAACATTCCTGTGACCGCCCCGCCCCTGAAGGCTACGCTGAGCGCACTGCCGAGTCCGTGCCTGGCCGCGGTGGCTGTTCTTGCATTCGCCCTTATAGAAACATTCATGCCTATCCAGCCTGCTGATGCGGAAAGAACTGCCCCGAAAAGGAATGTTAGCGCGGTTGGGAGATTAACAAAAATGCCAAGTGCGGCTGTTATTATTACCATGAAGATGGCTATGGTCTTGTATTCCCTGTTCAGGTAAGCCATTGCGCCTTGCCTTATGGCCAGGGATATCTCTTTCATCTTCGGTGTGCCTTCCTCCTTCTTAAGCACATGGTAGATGAGAATGAGCGCGAAAAGAATGGCCAAGACAGAGGAGAAAAGGGGGAATGTCAGGTCAAGCATCCTATCATCTGGTTTTTGCAATAATAGAGTAGTATTACCGAGGCAGGATTTATAAAATTATCGCAACACCCTTTAGGACAGGATAAACGTCCGATGCACTGCTTCGCAGGCACCTC
>CAZCSS010000040.1:0-7140 GCA_964501515.1 uncultured archaeon | reverse complement strand
AAATCAAAAAATTCTGCAAGAAAAATATATGAAATTTTTGAAAAATACGAGATTCCTGCTACATGGGCTTTTTGCGGTCACTTGTTTCTTGATAGATGTGCAGGTAAACACCCTTTCTCAGAGAATGACTGGTACGGTGACTGGTTTAAATTCGATCCAAAATCTGGCTGGCAGAGGGATCCGGGATGGTATATGCCTGATTTTATACAAGATGTATTGGATGTTGATATCTTCAATGTCGGGTATCACAGTTTTGGTCACTTTGATTACCTTAAGGCAAAGAAGGAAACAGTGGAAATGGATATGAATCATGCCAAAACGCTTAGAAAAGAGATGGGAATGAAGATGGAAGAATTCGTTTTTCCATACAACAATGTTGGTCACGTAAAAACACTTGTTAATAATGGTTTCAAGAAACTCAGGGGAATTATAGGAACAGGGTTCTCAGAAAAAACAGTGAGTTTTGACGGCTTTGACTTTGCCTTTACATCAAATTTTCTCTCGCCATTTTACATAAAAACGAAGAGAATTATAGCGAAGGGTCAGCTTGGCGTACAAAATATATTTACGCATCCGTTTAACTGGATATCAAAAGAAGACTTCGAAATTCTTGAAAAATATATCAAAGGAGTAAGGATTTTAGCAGACACGGGGGAAATAAAAATCGGGACTATTTAACATATTTCGACATGATTCGCTTTATCAGATTGGTTTTCAATCCCACTCTTCTTTCTATTACAGAGAGTATTTCAACATCTTCCTTTTCAAACCCACCAAGCTTTATTAGAAGTCCCAGGTAGAGAACCACAAAAACCAAGAAAAATATTACAACTATTAAAAAACTGAATGTTTCGAAAAGCGATCTCACCAAAAAATTTATCAGAAAAGCCGATACCAGTCCTGCAACAATGGATTTGTAGAATATACTAGACAAGTGAGTAAACCTTAGCTGAGAATAAGATTCCAGCGTCAACAAAGATGAAAGTAAAAACAACGTACTGGTGGTGGCAACCGCAGCGCCTACAATCCCATATGGTGGAATCAGTATCAGATTAAGTATAAAGTTGAAGATGACAGATATAAGTGAATTATAGAAAAGAAATTTTGTTTTTCCCATTGCCGCTAAGACTCTTTCTGAAGTAAAGGAAAGGGAATTTGCAAAAAAACCGATTGAAAGTATACTCAATGAAACATATCCCTCAACAAATTCCGGACCGAATGTCATACCTAATATCCTACCAGCGAACACGACCATAAGCAGCAAAATGGGAAAGTTTACGTAGAATATCCATTTAGAAACTCTCTTGTAAACGGATTTTAGGTCTTTGTCCTTATGCTTTGAATAGAGTTCTGTAATCACGGGGAGGAAAATAAAACCGAAAGCAGTAGATGCTATCAATAAAAGTTGTGATGTTGGGAGAGCAGCATTATAAATCCCTACTTCCAGGGCAGTCTTGAAATAACCAAGCATTAAGGTATCAGTCCACGACACCACCATCCATAGGGAACCAGCGAGGAATATGGGATACGAATATTTTATAAGTTCTCTTGACATTTTTTTGGGTTTGTAATCACTGAAAATCTTATATACTCTCTTGTTGAGAAAAGTAAAAGAAAGTGTTAGGGCTGCTATGGTTGCTAAAACCCAAGACCATGCAAGACCCTCAAGGCCAAAAATCACCAGCGCAAAGAACCCGGCCAAAACCAGTTTTCCCAAATTCAGAAATATGTTCTCAGAATAGACCTGATATTTTACTCTCTTGAACCCAACATGAACAGAATTCATTATTTCAAGAACCGCGGCAGCAGGTATAGACAATGAAAGAATTTTCAATATTACTGACAATGAAGGCTCATTATAAACTGATATCGCTATTGTATCGGAAAAAACAAAAAGGACAGCAGAATAAATGAAAGAAAGGAGAATAACTATTTTAAGGCTGGTGTTTACGCTTCCCTTCACTGACTCTTCGTCTTTTCTTGCATTGTAATAAGCAACATATCGTGTAACTGTTCTATGCAATCCGAATATTGACAAAACCCATAATATCGAGATTATCGCAATTCCAAGTGAAAAAATCCCGTAGTTTTCAGGACCATATACTTGAGAAATAAAGATTCTGTACAGATAACTGAATAGTTTTGATAACACCATACCAAAAAATATTATAGTGGCACCTTTCGTAACGGTTTTTAAAGAATCTATCTCAACTGTCATTCGCACTACCGTTTATATAATGTTTTCTATAATAATAACGCTGTTGAAATGTTTAAGAACATGAAATAAAGAGATAATGGTTGTGGGCCCGTAGCTCAGCTGGACAGAGCGGCACCCTCCTAAGGTGAAGGTCGGGGGTTCGAAAATGGCGCTTTTGCGCTGCAATTACGCAAAAGTTGTGTCTGAAAACACATTCCGCCAGCAAAGTCGCGGGAGCGTTAACGGAAAGCATACTGATGTGTGCGAGTGTGTGATGCCCGTCAGGGCATCTTTCCATTGAGAGTCCCTCCGGGCCCGCTCAACACACAAACGGCAAACATAAATACTATTATAAATACTATTGCGCTGTAATTAATTATAGGAAGTTGCAGGGGAACGTGCCGCAATATGACAAGAGTTATTGCTGTTGCTTCAGGGAAGGGTGGGGTCGGGAAAACCACGCTTGTTTCCAATCTTGCAGCCGCGCTTGCCAATTTCCAGAAGTCTGTTGTGGCGATAGACGGGAATCTTAACACTGCAAATCTGGGGATGCATCTCGGGATTCCCATGTATCCCGACACCATTCAGGACGTTCTGGCCGGAAGAGTAAGGGTAAAGGATGCAGTGTATTTCCACCCGGCCGGGTTCAGGGTGATTCCTGCTGATGTCTCACTCTCAAAACTTATGTCGCCCGGAGCCAATGAGCTTCTGAATGTGTTTTATAAGATGGCCGAGGATTCGGACTTTGTTCTGATAGATTCTGCAGCAGGGGTTGGGAAGGAGGCTGTGGAAGCCGTGAGAGCAGCAGATGAACTCCTCTTGGTCACAAATCCTGAGGTGCCGGCTCTTACAGATGCGCTCAAAATTCTGAAAAGGGCAGAAGAACACGGGACGCAGCCCCTGGGGGTTGTGGTGAACAGGGTAAGGAAAAGGCCGCATGAGGTTTCTGTGGAGGATGTGGAGAGTTTCATGGGCCTGCCTGTGCTGGGAGTGATAAGTGAAGATCATAATATAGGGAAGTCGCTGGCAGGAAGTCAGCCTGTTGTTACATACAATCCAAAATCACCAGCAGCCCGGCAGTTCATGGCGTTGGCCGCAAGACTGGTTGGGAGGGAATATAAGGCGAGGCCTGCTCTGGTTTATCGGCTGTTTGGGTGGTTAAGGATTTGATTGTGAGCATTCCTGCCTCTGGAATGCCGCCCCGAAGCCAATTTTCTGCGTTACCGGCGCAACGATTGCTGTTCTTGGACTATGGGCGCTTTTGAATGCTTTTTAGTATCTTGTCAACCTCAAGTTCAGCCGCAGCAACAGGCATCCTGAGGCCGAAATTAACCAGAACCTCAGGATGTATCTCGCCGAATATGCCGATCGTTTCCCCACCCAAAAGGAGTTTGCCGCAGCGGCCGGGGATGAAGCTTCTGTGGGAATGGTTTTTCATAACCCAAGGAATGCCAAGGTTTTCAGAGATTGTGTTTATTACTGATATTATCTCAGACAGGTTGGCTGTGGTGTGCGAGGAAACAAGGCCGAGTTTGCGGACATTCCGGGCCCTGACGTCCTGGGCATGGTCAGGAATGACGCAGTCGGAGATTTCAAACAGTTTTTGCGGAAAACGCCTGTGCTTGTTGGTCATCAGATTTTCAAGCAGGTCAGGAAGCAGCCATTCCCTGCAGACAGAACAATCCTGGCTTGTCGGATTGGAAATTTCTATGACAGGGCATGTTTTCAGTTTCATCTTTTTGAAGTGCCTGTCCCTTGAGACCAGGGTGAAGTTTATCACCTCTGTGTGACCGATTCCTATCATAAGCGTCCTGACCGTGTTGGTGAACTCCTCAATGGGATGGGAGCATCCTGTTGTAGGAAGCCTCGGAACCTCAGGGGTAAAATTATCAAAGCCATGGGATATTGCAATATCCTCTATTATATCAACCGGGTGGAGAATATCTGCCCTGTAGCATGGAACAAAGACCTCACATTCCCTGGAACCCATTGATGCCCCGTAGCCCATTCTCAAGAGTAGGTCTTTTATCTCAGCGTTCCTGAATCCCTCACCGAGAAGCGAACGGGCGTCATCATTCTTTATTTTCATCCTTCTGGGAGAGAGATCAGGTCTTGTTTTGCCATCAAGCCTCACGGCTTCTATGCTGCCGCCCCGGTCTGCCATGGCAGTGAGCAGTATGTTAAGGGCAAAGTTTATGGTTTTTTCATCATGGCCGGTTATGTCAATGAAAATGTCTGTTGTGCCGGGCCTGACCTTGGTGAGCTCTCCGTTTATTATCGGAGGGAATGACAACACCCTTCCGTCAGCGTCTGTTATCAAAGGCCATCTCCTTCCCTTCGGAACAAGGCGGGAATACTGTATTCCTTTGGGGTGTTTCTTTACGATTTGGGCCATGCTCATCCTTCTGCCGGAGCCAAGCGGGACAAAGCTGACAGTGGCCGGATTTACATCGGTGTATGTGAACGGTGGTCTTACATTGGAGACATCATGTATGCCGATCGCGGCCTTTTCCCTGTCTCTTCCGAGGGTGAGGTCCACCATTTCCTGGAGCTGCATAAGGGATTTTATCCCTGAGTCATCAAGTTTCAGGCCGCGCACAACTGCGCAGGTGAAGCAGGGTCTTAGTGTGGGGTTTTTGGTTTTCACGTCTATCTTCGATGGGGAGGCAGAATATTTCCTGAAGCCTGTTTTGATGGAAAGCCAGGAATTGAGTTGCCTTGCAATTCCTTCAACCGAAAGCATATCAGGCCTGTCAGGGGTTACCTCAATCCTGAGTTCATCCCCTTCGCGGGAGTCTATCTCGAGTTTGTTTAAAGGGAGAACCGACTCCAGTTCGTCATCTGACACCTTTCTTCCCAAAAGGGATTTCAGGTCCCGGCTGCTCACTGATATCACTGGCATCAGAACACCATCCTCCTGTTCCTGAGCCATTCCAGGTCATGGCTGAAAAGGTCTCTCATGTCAGTTATTCCGAGCTTTAGCATTGCAAGCCTCCCGAACCCCATGCCCCAGGCCAGCACAGGAACATCCACACCAAGCGGCCTTGTCACCTCAGGACGGAATATGCCTGAACCACCGAGCTCCACCCATTTGCCGTTCACGAGGCCGTCCAGCTCGACCGATGGTTCTGTAAAGGGAAAGTAACCTGGACGGAAGCGCACATCCTCTGCGCCTGCAACCTCTTTTCCAAAGAGCTCCAGATAACCAAGAAGATGCTTCAGGTTGAGATTTTTCCCAAGAACAATTCCCTCACACTGGTGGAACTCCGTCAGGTGGGTGGCATCAGTCACGTCGGGCCTGAAATTCCTGTCAATGGTAAAGAATTTGGATGGTATCTCTGGTTTGCTGGCCAATGTGCGCACTGAAACAGCCGTGGTCTGGGAGCGCATCACAAGCCTGAATGTCTTCCCTGGGTTCCATGTCCCCCATCCTGATGAGCCTGTTATCCATCCGTTTTTGTGCGTGCTGGCCACCCTTTTCAAGGCGAATGCGTCCCTTACCTCGCCGCGGGTGGGTTTTTTTATCCTGAATATGTCATGTATTCCCCTTGCAGGATGGTCGTGCGGCATGAACAGAGCATCGGAATTCCAGAATTCTGTTTCTACAAAAGGTCCTTTCATCTCCTGGAAACCCAGGGATATGAGCTTGTTTCTTATGGTGTTTATGAACTGAACATAGGGGTGGGGTTTGGCAGGGAAAAGTGTGGGGACCGGGGTGTGAACGTCATAGGGGCGGAACTTCTTCTTTTTCCAGTTTCCTGTTTTGATGTCAGCGGGGGTGAGCTGGCCCAGCTCCTCGGGAGTTTTGGAGATAATGGGCAGGACGCTTTTTCCCAACGGAGTGAGAAAAAATGTCTTGGTCTTTTTCTCTGTTACAAAGATCAGCTTTCTGGTTTTCATCTCAGCCAGGGTTGCCCTGTCTGTGGGCTCTCCTTTTTCAAGGCTCCTCTCAAGCGGGGTCTTCTTTCTGCGGGCAGCCCTTCCCTCGTGGGTAACAGAGAGCCTGCCCGATGAAACAGAAATCCAGCCCTTTCTCTTTGCCCATGCAAGAGCAATAGTGAGATCTGGCATGCGTTTTTTAAGGGTTTGTATGTCACTGGTGTTTACAAGGTGCCTGAGCAGTTTTTTTTCAGGAAGACCGTTCCGGAGGTATTCCTTCCCCTCTGGGGTGAGGATTATGGCGGTCTGTTTTTTCTCCCTGAAGTTCACCATGCCTTTGAGCTTAAGCCACATACAGGCCTTGTTTACAGAATCAATGGGAAGCCCGGAAGCAGCGGCTATATCAGCAGCAGGGAGTTCTCCTGCCTCAAGTGCCATGAGGGTTTGCCTTTCCTGTGGATGGAGCCCGGGTGGTGCCTGTCTTGCCATAGGCATCATTATTGGATTAATTGTTAAGCAGCCATTTATAACTTGGTCTTGTTATTGTGCGTCCTTCTGGGTGGTTTGAGAATGAAGAGCACGTTCCTTGTGGGGTCAAGCCAGTGGGTCCTGAAGCCGGTCTGTTCGGAGAGTATCTCGAACCCGGCTTTTCTGAATATTGTTCTCCATTCAGGAACGGTATGAAAATTCAGGGGAACCGGTATTTTCACAGGCCTGTTCTCCAGATAGTCGAGAAAACGCAGGGTTCTGCTCTGCAGGTGTGTGGCGAAACACGATTCGAGAACGAGAACACTGTCACTGGAGACTCTGGCCGCCTCTATTAGGGTTTGCTCGGGCTGGTTTGTGTGGTGGAGGACCCAGACGAGCATAACCGTGTTAAACTGGCCGTCCCTAAAAGGGAGGTTGCGGCCATTGTATTTTACAACAGGAATGTGCCTTTTTTTCTGCAGAACAACATCTGCTCCTGTAATATCAAGGCACAGTCTTTTGGCAAGGTTACGAGCAACAGAGCCGTCACCGCAGCCCAGGTCGTACACCAAATCGTCCTTTGTGACTTGGGCCAA
>CAZCSS010000039.1:0-7262 GCA_964501515.1 uncultured archaeon | reverse complement strand
AAACAGGGAAGAGTTTGGAAGAGGAATAGTGAGGATTGACACAAAAACAATGCATAAACTGGGGATAAGGGAAGGGGACGTAGTGGAGGTAGAGGGTCTGAGAAAGACCGGAGCTATTGCGGTCCGGGCCTATCCGGCTGACATAGGCCTGAGCGTGATAAGAATGGACGGCATAATGAGGAGAAACGCAAAGGTCGGTGTGGGAGAGTCTATAAAGGTGAGGAAGGCGCAGGTTAAGCCGGCCAAGAGGGTTGTGCTTGCGCCTGCGGAGCCTGCAGAGAAGGGCGTGATTCTCCAGATGGACCCGAACCTGATAAAGAAGAACCTGTTTCTGAGGCCAGTCTCGAAGAAGGACCTTGTGGCGCCGTTCCCTGTCGTAAGGCAGAGGGAAAGGGATGGACCTTTTGATGATATAGACATATTCAGCGATCTTATGGATAACATATTCTCTCCTGTTCCCGGGGAGGCCAAACTTGTTGTGGTGAGCACCAGCCCGGAAGGGATTGTGCAGATAATCGAAGATACGGAGATAGAACTCAAACCAGAGGCCGTGAATGTAGAGGAGCCGGGCGTAGCAACAATAACATATGAGGATATAGGAGGTATGCAGCATGCCATAGAAAAAATAAGGGAGATGGTCGAGCTTCCACTTAGGCATCCCGAACTGTTCACAAAGCTGGGGATAGAGCCCCCAAAGGGGGTTCTTCTTTACGGCCCGCCCGGAACAGGGAAGACGCTTCTCGCAAAGGCCGTGGCCAATGAATCAGGAGCGAACTTCTACTCCATTGCAGGGCCAGAAATTATGAGCAAGTGGTACGGGCAGTCAGAAGAGAATCTAAGGAAGATATTCGAGGATGCTGAGAAGAATGCGCCCTCAATTGTTTTCATAGACGAGATAGATGCAATCGCTCCGAAAAGGGAGGAGGTGACAGGAGAGGTAGAGAGAAGAGTGGTGTCCCAGATTCTTACCCTGATGGACGGGCTGAAATCAAGAGGCAGGGTTATTGTGATTGCGGCCACCAACAGGCAGAATGCCCTTGACCCCGCTCTCAGGAGGCCGGGCAGGTTTGACAGGGAAATCGAAATCGGGGTTCCAACGGAAAAGGGAAGGAAGGAGATACTGCAGATTCACACCAGGAATATGCCGCTGGAGAAGGGAGTGGACCTGAGCTGGCTGGCCTCGATAACATACGGTTATGTGGGCGCTGACCTCGAAGCGCTGGCCAAGGAAGCCGCAATGTCAGCACTGAGGAGGACCCTCCCGCAGATATCATGGAAGGAGCAGGACGAACTCCCGCCCGATATAATGGCAAAACTCAAGGTCAAGAAGAGCGATTTCCTCAATGCCCTGAAGATGGTCGAACCCTCTGCAATGAGGGAGGTTCTGATAGAAAAACCCAATATACACTGGAATGATGTGGGTGGGCTGGAGGGGGTCAAAAAATCCCTTCAGGAAGCAGTGCAGTGGCCTCTCTCCAATCCGGATGCCTTCCAGAGGATGGGAATAAAGCCGCCAGCAGGAATTCTTCTTTACGGCCCGCCCGGAACAGGGAAGACGCTTCTCGCAAAGGCCGTGGCCACGGAATCGGATGCGAACTTCATCTCCATAAAAGGACCTGAAATACTCTCGAAATGGGTAGGGGAAAGCGAAAAGCATATCAGGGAAATATTCAAGAGGGCCAAGCAGGTAGCCCCCACCATTATCTTTTTTGACGAGATTGACGCCATCGCCCCTAAAAGAGGGACCTCCATAGGCAGCAGGGTTCCGGAGAATGTGGTATCCCAGATTCTTACTGAGATGTCAGGGATGGAGGACCTGCACAATGTGGTTGTGATTGCGGCCACCAACAGGCCTGACATAATAGACCATGCTCTCATGAGGCCGGGAAGGTTTGACAGGCAGATTCTTGTCCCCGCCCCGGACGAGAAGGCCAGGCTGGAGATATTCAAGGTTCATACAAGGAATATGCCCTTGGCCAAGGATGTAAATCTGAAAAAACTGGCCAAGGAAACCGAGGGGTATTCAGGGGCTGATATAGAGGCAGTGGTGAGGGAGGCAGGCCTGAATGCCCTGAGGAAGGACATGAAGGCCAAAGAGGTCACAAAAAGGGACTTTAAAAAGGCCCTCGGGGAGGTCAAGCCCTCCCTGACACCTGAGCTTCTGGGTTCATATGACAAGATCGCCCGGACAATCAAGACAGAAAAAATCAGGGACGATGAAAAAAGGAAGGAAATGACATACGTGGGGTAGTGCCGAACTATTGCAGATTGCGGTTTTTGCAGGAGCATTGTGCAAAAGCTTAAATAGTAATGGGGAGGATTATAATAGTGCCTTTTTTGGTGCATATAAATTGGAGATAGATATGGAAAGAGAAAGAAGCTTCGGGCAAAGAAGGAATTTCGACCGTGGTGAACGAAAGATGTTTGAGATAACATGTTCTGATTGCGGAAAGAAAGCTGAAGTTCCCTTCAAGCCGGATGGAAGCAGGCCTGTTTATTGCAGAGAATGCTTTCAGAAGCACAGGCCTAAGAGGGATTTTTAGAGGCAGAGAGCGCAAGGGTTGAGTTGTTTTTCTCGTAGAAGAAAAATGAACATTTCCTGTTTATATCAGCTTTAGCTCTGTTTGCATGTCCCTGAGAGAGGAATATGCCAGCCGGCTTGCCTTGGATATAGCATTGCTGTACTCTGAGTGGAATTTATTAAGGCAGGCGCTAAAATAGAATTAATGATGGATGAAGCGAGGGTGTGGTTCAGCAAGGCTGAGAGGGACCTGGATTCAGCCAGATATAATATGAAGGGAGGAAAGCATGAGGTCGCAGCTTTCCTCTCCCAACAAGCAGCCGAGAAGGCGCTGAAAGCTCTATATACTGAAATACAAGGATCTGTGGAAGATACACGACCTTGTAAAACTTGGTGAGAAGCTTTCCGCTCCCAAAGATATTCTGGGTTTGTGCGAAAGGTTGAACCAGCATTATGTGGCGACAAGATATCCGGTCGAAACTGAATATTCCAGAAAGGATGCGTTTGAGGCTGTAAGACAGCAAAGGGGTGATAACATGGGTAAGGAAAAGGCTGAAAAAATCATAGAAGGGATAAAGAGATTCAGGAAAGAAAGCTCGAAGGAGTTCGGGATAGAGAAGGTTATTGTATTTGGTTCCTTGGTTTCCGGAAAGATTGGGAAGGACAGTGACATTGATCTGATACTGGTAAGCAAGCGCTTCAAGGGAAAGAAGTTCTTTAAGAGGGCGATAGGCCTGCACAAGTACTGGAAGCTTGATTATCCTGTGGATTTCCTTTGCTTCACCCCGGAGGAATTCAGCGAGAAAGGCAAGCAGGTTTCAATCATCAGCCAAGCGATAAAAGAAGGCATGGAGCTGGCCTGACCAGCAGAGAATCTCAGCCTGTTTTCTCGAGCTCGATTCTGACCTCTCCGAAGTTCCACTGGCCTGTCCCCGAGAAGGAAAGCCCGTTTTGCCCTTCCCTTGCTTCAGCGCCTGTGAAATAGGCCACATTCGAGCCGGTTTTTAGTCCGGGAGTGTCAAGGCGGTGCCCGTTGAGTCTGAGCTGGAGCTCGCCGGCCTGGTTTATAGCAAGGACATTCATGGTGATTTTTCCCCTGTAATTTGCGGCCAGAAGATTGTACTGCTCAGGGGAGAGTGTGAATTCCCTGACCTTCACATTTTCTGTGGAAGTGGTATAGATCCTGAGCATGGCACCGGAAAGCTCATAGCTCCCGTTCTCCACTGAAAGAGAAATGACATTGTTGCCTATGCTGAGTTGAGCATTGAAGAGATCAAAGCCAATGCTGGTTTTGCCGTTGGCCTCGCCCCTGTAAACCTCTATGCCGTTCACCTTGGCTACCAGAGTTCCGGAGCCCGATGCATCGAACGAGAGCTCTCCTTTCTGGAATGTCTCTTTCTGGGACTGCGACAGCGTGAAAGGAATTGCCTTTATGTCCCCGTACTCCAGCTCTATGTTCAGGTCGCGGAGGATATAGGTGGCAGAGGCCCAGAAAAATGCAGGGTTGTGCTCTGAATATATATCAAGCGTGTTCTTGGTCGATATCAAATCTCTGGGGATGAAGACCTCCTTGTTTCCCCTGTCCATGCCGCCTTTGTAAAGCTCCTTCCCGTTCCATTTTATTACAATATCACCATATTTGGTGGCTTCTTCATACACATTGTAGCGTATCCAGATGTTCTTGGCCGTCCCAAGCAGGTAGTCAGGAATGTCTATTGCAGTTGAATAGCCAGAGCCCCCGAATATGCCGGAAGAAACTGTGATGTGGGGCTGGTACTTGAGGCTGTCTGTGTTGGTTTCCCCTGCAGTGAAGTCCCCGAGGTCCTGTGCTGAGTATGACACATTGGAAACACCTATCTCTCCAAGCATAAAGCTTGAGATGTTTATGGTCTGGCTTGTTACAGGTGCTGTAATGCCCATCAGGTTGAACGCCACGAGGCTCACAAGAAGCAGAACTATGCCGGCAACCAACACGTACACGAAATCATCCATATTCAATTCCCTCACTGGTGGTTAGCAATTGCGTGCGGCATTTGAGGTGTTTGCGGTCTTTTATCACTTTATAATTGTGTTTTTGCTAATAAATATAAAGGGATAGCATAGTGTGCTGTTTGCAGTGTTTGAGGCGGGTTGGCGGCATATGCAGATACTCAACATCAACCGGAAAGAAGGGGTTATAAGACTTAGGCCTGAAACCCTTGATGACCTCTGGCATCTGGACAAGATTCTGGAGGAAGGGGATATAGTGAAGGCCAGAACATTCAGGAAAACGCAGATAAAAAGCGGGAGTGAAATAAGAGAAGGCGACAAGGTTCCGCTGACTCTTGCCATAAGGCTGGAGAAAAAGGAGTTTCATGGCGATGCTAGGGCGCTCAGGCTGACAGGAAAAATTGTGCAGGGTCCTGAGGACAGGGTTCGGATCGGGTCTTATCACACCATTTCTGTAGAGGTCAGAACAGAGCTGACTGTAAAGAAGGAATGGTTGCCCTTTCAGTTAGAAAGGCTGAAAAGGGCAAGGGAGAAAAAGCCGCTCCTCCTGGTGTGCGTGCTGGACAGGGAGCAGGCTGATTTTGCGTTGCTGAAGGAATCAGGAATCGAGTATCTGGCCTCGATAAAGTCAAGGAAATCCCGCGGGGGTGAGCTGGAGGGATATCATGAGGAGATACTGGAATACCTGAAAGAAAAGCAGGACCGTGTCAGGGTGATTATTGTTGCCGGACCGGGTTTTGAAAGGGAGAACCTGGCGGAATTCATAAAGGAAAGGGACCCTGAACTGGGAAAGAAGGTGTTTGCGGAGCACGCAAATTCCGCAGGAAGGGCAGGAATAAACGAGGTTGTGAAGTCCTCTGCCAACAGAGTCCTGAAGGAAAGCAGAATCGCAAGGGAATCGGAGTTTGTGGAGAGGCTGCTTGCCGAAATACGGAAAGATGGGATGGCTGTGTACGGAAAGAGAGAGACTGAGGACGCTGTTAGCCATGGAGCGGTGGAAATTCTGCTTGTTTCTGAAAAGAGTATGAAGGAGTTTGACTATCTTATGAGGGCAGCAGACAAAACAGGAGCAAAGATAGCGGTTATATCCAGCGACCACGAGGCCGGGGAGAGGTTTCTTTCCCTGGGAGGGATCGGAGGCATTTTAAGGTATAAGCCATAGCTCACTTTCCCGTATTCTGGAAACACACTGTGTGAAATAAACATGAGCATATTCTCGACCAGCAACCGAAAAGTTTATAAATAATAATTATTACTATTTAGTAGTGATAATATGTCAGAAATAAACATTCCATATGGCTGGACAGCGATGAGGTCTCATAAAGGCTGGATAAACACCTCATGGACAACCGGACCTGTCCCAAAACACAGACTCTCTCTGGACGAGGAGGCATCTAGAAATGCTGTACCTGTGATTAATCGCCTTATAAGGGAAGCTGAAACACTGGAAAAATGGGGATACATTGAAGAGGCCATAAAAAAATGGGAACTCGCGGAATATGTAATGGACACGTATATGAAGTAGCAGTGTCACTGTCTGAACATTCCCTGCACATTTCCCGCAGCGGACAGTCCCTGCATATTGGTTTTGGCCTGCAGCGCTCCTTTCCGTGCCTGACAATAAGGGCATGGAATTCCTTCCAGAGAGCGACGTCGCGGGGGAGGTTTTGCTCGAAATAAGAGCGCATCTTGTCATATTCGAGCCCTGAATCAATAAGGCCGAGGCGGGAGAATATGCGCCGGGTATAGGCATCGATAACAAAGAAGGGTTGATTGCGGGCATAGAGAAGTATGGAGTCAGCTGTCTCTTTGCCAATCCCCCAGATTGAGAGCAGGGATTCTCTTGTATGGGAGGAAGGGTCTGCTTTTGCGAGTTCCTTGAGCTTTCTGGACTTCTGGTTGTAGTATCCTGAAGGCCGGATCATCTTGGCAAGCATTTTTCGGCTGGTCTGGAGAATGGCCTCTCTGGTAGTGACACCCTGCTTCTTCAGGTTTTCCAGTGCCTTCTCCACGTTGGGCCAGGCCGTGTTCTGGGTCAGGACAGCCCCAACCTCAATCTCCCATTCAGGGGGCTGGAATCCCCTGCTCATAGGCCACCAGTTCTGCGGGCCGTATGTTCTTGAAAGGATGCGGTAGATTTCAAGGAGCATGAATATATTCAGAGCCGGCAGAAATAAAAACAGAACGCGGTCCGGGGGCAGCGTGGGGTTGCGGGCTGAACCGGGACATTACGAGACTGGCATGGTGATGATAAACAATAGACTAGACATAACAGGTATTTATATGGCCTGATTTCAAGAGTAATTGTGACAGGGTTTAGGGACTTAGGGATTTGGGACTAACAAGTGAATCAGATGCATGAGTGGTCGCTGGCGCAGGCTGTGATTTGCACTGCTGCGGAATACCAGAAGAAAAACAAGCTCAGAGAAATCAGCAAGGTGAAAATCAGGCTGGGCGAACTGCAGCAGATAGACAGGAAAATCTTTGTATTGGCCTTGAAGGAAATTGCCCGGACAAGTGGCATAAAGCCATATGCGGAGATTGAGATAAAGACCGAAAGGGCTGTTTTCAGGTGCAGGGTTTGCGGGCATGTCTGGAATCTTGATAAGGATGCTGATATTGACAAGCCCGAAGCAGAACTCATTCACTTCATTCCTGACATTGCTCACGCTTATTTCAGATGCCCGGAGTGCAAGAGCCCGGATTTTGAGATCATAAAGGGGCGCGGGATCTGGATAGAATCCATCAGGGG
>CAZCSS010000038.1:1550-7304 GCA_964501515.1 uncultured archaeon | reverse complement strand
TAGAAAAGCAGAAACCCCTTCTCAGTCTGCATGGGCATATTCATGAGTCTCCTGAGATGTCAGGTTCTATAACCGACAGGATAGGCAGCACCCTGTGCATAAACCCCGGCGATGCAAGACCAATAGTGATTGATTTAAACAATCTTGGCAAAATAGAAAGTGTGGGGTTTTGAATGATAAGGGCTGTTATATTCGACCTCGGCGGCGTGTATTTCACAAACGGGACCACTTTGGCAATCAGGAAGTTCTCCAAGGTTTTGGGTGTGCCGGAAAAGAAGTTATTACAATTATTCAATCCCATGGATGGCTATGCACTGGAATACAGAACAGGAAGGATGAGCAGGGATGATTTCTGGGGAAATGTGACCAGGGCCCTGAATGTGAAATACAGTGATTATGAAAAGCTGGAGAACATATGGAAAAATTCATACAGGCCGCTGGTCGGGATGCAGAGCATAGTGAACCAGGTCAGGAAGCGATACAAGGTTGCTCTTCTTTCGGGGAATGTTCCCGAGGTTGCTGAATACATGAAGAAAAAATATCGGCTCAGTAAGCATTTCGATGTGTGCGTGTTCTCATTTGAGGTGGGATTCAACAAGAACCACCCCAAGATGTTCAATGATGTGCTGAAAAAACTGAATGTTAGGGCAGATGAATGCCTTTTTATCGATGACAAGAAAACATACACGGAAACCGCCAGGAAGCTTGGTATCAGAACCGTAAAGTTCAGCTCGGTCAGAGAACTGAAGAAACGGCTGAGGCAGATAGGTGTTCTCTGAATATGCGCTTTTATTCCTCTGAACCAAATCTAATTATGGTGCATGACATTCTGAGCGGCCTCGAGAAAATGGGGAATCTTTCCGAATCCTTTCTGCTCGTAGCCGACAGACAGTCGCTTGACGGAAAGAAAAGGCTTCCCGGCAGCCTGATAACAGAGATTCGCAGGGGCTGGATTGTTTTTGAAACAGGGGAAACCGGGCAGGAAAAGGTGATGATTCCCTCGGACAAAATACTGGAAATAAGATCAGGTGGAAGGACGCTGTTCAGAAAGAGCAGGAGAATGGAGAAAGTATATCCGAGGTAGGAAAATGGTGTTTCAGGTTCTGAACAAACTGAAATGGACAGGAAGACTGGACAGTGCTGAGATAGTGTTTGTTCACAGGGGAGCCAGAGGTGACATAAAAGTCATAAGCGGTAAAAGCATTGCAGAACTGAAGAAGGGGCATCTTGTCTACAGAAACAGGCAGGAGACCGTTATTCCATTGCACAGGGTTGTTGAGGTCAGGGTTTCAGGAGAGGTGTTATGGAGAAGAAAACCAAGAGGAGAATAAAGAGATATTGGTATGATGACACGCTTGGGATGTTTGGAAAATGGAGGGGTGTCAAGAGCAAGCCCAGAATACTGTACAATGCTATCATCCTTAAGATGGCTGAAAAAATACCATTTCCCTGGCTCAAGAATGCCATGCTGAGGAGGATTGGGATGAGAATCGGAAAGGGCGTTGTGATTCATCCCCGTGTCCGCTTTGACTCATTGTTCCCTGAGCTAATAGAAATAGGGCACAATTCTGTTATAGGATATGGAACCACCATACTTTCGCATGAATTTTTGGTGAATGAATACAGAAAGGGTTATGTAAAGATTGGCAGAAACTGTCTGATAGGGGCGCTTTCATTCCTGCTCGCCGGGATTACAATAGGAGACAATGCAGTGGTGGGGGCTTATTCATTGGTGAACAGGGACGTGGGCAAAAGGGAACTTGCCGCTGGTGTTCCTGCCAGGATTATAAAGAAACTGGGGTAAAGCAGGTGAGGGGATGATAAAGCAGATGGCAGACTTCTTTCTGGAGAAGAGAGCAAATGCCGTGCTGGTGGCAGTGACCGGCTTTCTGGCCTCTGCCGCGGGGCTTTTTTTCTACTGGCCGCAGCTGATGGAAACCCAGCCATTGCTGTGGATGTTTGTGATTGACTGCCCTTTGTATGTGTCCCTCTTCTCGATTGTTGTTGTCCTGAACCTCATGGGGAAGGTTTTTTCCTTTCTGAACTTTGCAGTCTCTGTGGGGATAATCAAGTACGGGATATGGACCATATCAGTGCTCGGTTTCTACCCGGAGACTTATATGAGCGACATGCCCATGTACATCTTCCTTATTGCAAGCCATATCCTGATGATACTGGCCGGGATAATTCTGCTTAATTATGTCAGGGCTGGCCTGAAGAGCATGACAGGCGTGACGGCATGGTTCCTCCTGAATGACTTTGTTGATTATTCCATGGGAACCCTTCCAAGAATTCCGGAGAATCACACACCTGAAATAATGGCGATAAGCGTTTTCTCCAGCGTGCTGATTCCGCTGCTTATTTTCTGGAAGGGGAGAAACCCTGGCATTCAATCCTGAACAGGTTGCCTTTCTCTGTCAGTGAGAATTTCGCAGGGAGAAATTTCCTGATAATTTCAATATTTGTTCTGGTATGGCCGGTCAGTCTGGGTGCTGTGACAGAGGACTTTCCATTCGCCAAGGCCATGAATAGAAGAATCTGATCCGAGAGGTGCTCATCCACAGAAGCGCCTGACTGTATTGTTCTTGTCAGGGATTCAGCTGCCTCCTTTCCGACCCTCTCAGCAGGCTTTCCCCTCTCTCCCAGGGAGTCTGCCCCTACCCCCCCTTCAGGAGTCCAGAGAACCAGTCCTGAGCCCGGGCAATCTGCATCAACATACTGGCTTTCAATCTGCGGCTCTGCCCCAAGGTTTTTTAGAAGGAACTCTTTGGCTGAAGAAGACTGTCGCTCGGCCACTCTGGCTTTCCGGAGATGAAAAGAAGCGATGGACACGCCCTTGACTTCAGGGGTGCCTTTTCTTCTGAGGGTGAGTGGCTTGAATTCAGAACAGGGCTGGAAGGACATCCTGACCCGGGCTCCTCCGCGGGGGAAGAAACCGTGGCGGAGAACTTCTATTTCAGCTCTGCAACCCATTTTTTCAAGGACAGGGAGAAGGACATTCTGAGTGTAGGGAACGGGCGGGGCGAACCTGCCGAAAGTGGCACCCCCCTGTATATGGATTTCTGTCTTTCCTCCGGCCATGCAGGCAGGAAGCTTGAGGACCTGGAACACAAGGCCGATTGAGCCAGCCGTGGAGAGAGTGATGCTGAATTTTCCGGGACGCATTTTCCCTGGAACAAACTCTATCCCAGTGGAGCCCTCCCGGGCGCCTTTGAGTTCAGCGCGGCAGAGCTCCGCAAGCGCCTTGAGTCCCTCCAGGTGCTGGTTCCTGAGGCCGGGCTGGGGGCGGCCCTTCCTGATGTTGAAAATACGGACCGGTTTGCCGGTGACAGCAGACAGGGCCGCGGAGACCCTTAGCACTGCTCCTCCTCCTTCCATAAGAGAGCCGTCTATCTCCAGCATATATAGTATTGATGCAATTCAGAATTTAATCTTGTCCCCGTTCTTGGGAGAAAAGGCCTTCAGACCCATGCCACTGAGTTCATTGGCAAAGTCCTCTGTGTAGTCTCCGTGAACAAGGAATGTCTTTTCCGCACTGATGGTTTTGATGAATTTTATGAGGTTGTCCCTGCCGCAGTGAGCTGAAAGGTCCATGAATTCCATGCTCATCATGGGCTTGACATCAAGACCCTCTGCTTTGTACCGGCCTGTATCAAGAAGCGCGCGGCCCACAGTTCCTGGAACCTGAAATCCGGTCAAAAGGAGAAAGCAGTCCCTCCTGTCGTGGAGGTGCTTCATATAGTAGCCAACAGGTCCTCCGTTCATCATCCCTGCCGTGGTTATTATAATTCCAGGGTGGGAGACGGCTTTTTTTCTGTCAGCAGGGCCCCTGACCTTATGCGCACGGGAGAATGCCTTTCCCAGTGTCTTGGAGTCGCGGAATGATTCGGGGTGGTTCAGGATCCGGGCAGTGGCATCTATTCCCATTCCATCCAGCCAGACCTCAAAACCGAGGTCATACGTAACCAGAAGGAGCTCCTGTGTTCTGCCAACAGCAAAGGCCGGGAGGAGAAGTATGCCATTCTGATATACCGTCTCCTGCGCTATCTCTCTTAGACGATCAACAAGCCTGCTCCTGTCGGGGTGGTTCTTGTAGGAGTATGTGGACTCTGTTATCAGGCAGTCTGTTTCCTTAAAATTCATGGAGGCTTTTTTCATCAGGGCGGTGTCAGAAAATTTGATGTCGCCTGTAAAAAGGATTCTTTTTCCCTGGGTTTCTATTATTATAACAGAGCTTCCGGGGATGTGGCCGGCTGATTCGAGTGTGACAGTAGAGTCACCGATCCGGATGGGTTCTCCAAAAGAGAGTTCATGCCGTTTCCTCTCCATCATTCTTATATGCTCCCTGAGAAAATGGGCCTCCTGGCCGGTTTTTTCCTGAACCTTGACAGAATCCCTGAGGAGCATTGCGGCTAGATCAAAGGTTGCAGGAGTGGCATACACGCTTCCCTTGTATCCTCTTTTGTAGAGTTCGGGAATCTCCCCTGAGTGGTCTATGTGGGCATGTGAAAGAAAGACCCCGTCAAGAGGAAGTTTGGGGGGGATGGGAACAGCTCCTGTCTGGACGTCATAACCGTAGTCCAGAAGGAATCTCTCAGAAGATTCCAGAAGGACAGAGAGCCTTCCGACCTCTCTGGCCCCCCCGAGAAAACTAAGCATTGTCATAAGAACTGGTAGATAATTGGTGGCAAGAGAATTTATGTGTTGCCAGTCACGGCTGTAACAACTTAAATCCGTAATTGCTGGAAAATATATGCCCTGTCTGTTGGTTTCGAGCAGAAAGCCCTGAAAACCGGAGAACCAAGCCATGCATACATTTTACGGAATTAAATTGGCAGAGCCCCAGTCACTGAAATTTTTAAGAAAGACAGGACAACTAATTATTATGGAAACTGTTTAAACTTTTTTGACATGTGGTTTAAGTTCAGGGGGCCGTGCCAATGAATATAGAATTGACTGCCAACAAATTCGGGGTTTTTGACAGCATTGACAATCCGGTGGTTGCACTGGACTCAGCCGGGAGGATAACTTTTCTGAACAGGGCGTTTCTGAAGCTTCTCGGGTATAAGAAAGGTGAGCTTGAAGGCAGGGACTGGTTCGAAACGTGCCTGCCCAAGGAGAGCAGGAAAAGGGTCAGGGAGGTGTTCAGAAAATGCATGCGAGGGGAGACAGATGCGGTTGAGCATTATGAGAACCCCGTTATAACGAAAAAGGGGGAAATAAGGATAATAAGCTTCTATAACACTCCTCTGAGGGACAAAAAAGGGAAAGTTACAGGGAGCCTAAGTTCTGGCGCGGATATTACAGAACAGAAAAAAACAGAGGAGAGCATTAGGAAGAGATCAAGGGAACTTGAGAGGTTTACCAAGCTCGCTGTGGGCAGGGAACTGAAGATGATCGAACTCAAGAAAAGGATAGAAGAACTTGAAGGTTTGCTGAAAAAGCACGGGATCAGGCCAAGGGGTGGGAAATGAATCTGTATTCCCTTTTTCCGCTCGCGGCTTTTGTTGCGAATGTAACCCTGGGATTTTTTATTATTTACAGAAATCCGGAAAACAAGCTGAATAGAATATATGCATTAATCGTGTTTGCGCTGGCTGTCTGGGCACTCGGGGATTTTTTTGTTTTCACATCCCAGACGCCTGAAGCAGCTGTAAACTGGAGCAGATTGGGAACAGCGGGTGCCTCTCTTGCCCCTGCATTTCTGCTTCATTTCTTTCTGCTTTTCACAAAAAGGGAGAGCGGCTTGAGGAA
>CAZCSS010000038.1:0-1540 GCA_964501515.1 uncultured archaeon | reverse complement strand
GGCTTTTTCGCTTTGTTGATTAAGCCCCAGGGCTTTTTCGGGGTTGCAGATCTCGCAACAGATTTTATAACAAAGGGTGCGGAGATGGCATACTGGGGATATGATACAGTCCCGGGATTTTTATTTCTTCTGTTCGCATGTTATATCATAGGATATATCGCAGCCGGCCTTTTCTTCTGTTATATCTTTTATGTAAGGGCATCAAAGATAAGAGAAAGGAATCAGGCAAAACTCCTGATAATCGGAATAAGCATTCCTCTTGTCGGCGGGGCAATAACCGAAATCATGTTGCCTGTATTGGGATTCAGGATAATGCCTCTCTCAACCACACTGACAACAATCACAGCGGTGTTCATCGCTTATACAATAAACAAATACGGGTTGATGAACCCTGCTTCATTCAGCATTCGGAGAAAACTGGTTGCGGGATTTCTGCTGGTCGCTGTGCTGGTGGGGGTTGTGGGATACGTATCTGTTTACACAAGCCAGAAGGCACTGGAGAAATCCATTGGAGAAAACTCCGTAGTCCTGACTACGGAAATACTGGACAAGATTGACAGAACAATTTATTACAGAATCGAAAGATGGAAATCGTATGCGTATACAAATCCGATGCTGCGGGAAACCCTTGCGAAGTCGAATCAGGAATTTGAGAACCTGGATGACGCAGCAGGATATATTAACGAGAGGGACAAGGAATGGGTTTCCGTGCCTGACAAGGAGGTAACGCCCTTTATGCAGGAGCTGATAAGCAACAAACTGTCTGAAAGGCTGAGAAAAAGGATGCAATTCTATGAAGAAGAATACGGCTTCAGGGTGTTTGGAGAGGTGTTTGTGACAAACAAATTCGGAGCAAATATTGCTCAAACGGAAAAAACATATGACTACAGGCAGGACGACGAGGAATGGTGGCAATCTGCAAGGCAGGACGGACTGTATGTGGATGATGTTGAATATGACAAAAGTGCTGGGCTCCGTTCCACTGACATTGCAATAAGGGTTGACGATGAGGGTGGAAATTTCCTGGGTGTCATGAAGATTGTTCTGAACATAGAAGAAGTGATCAATACAATAAAAGAACTGAAGGCAGCACTAAAGTACAACACTGCGGAGTTTACACTGGTTACAGGAAACGGGAAGCTGATATATTCTACAAGAGGAAACAGGTCTGGTGAAGCGCTGCCGTCCGAGGCCTTGTTCCTGCAGCAAGGGAAGCATAGGGATTATTTCATAGCAGCTGCGCATGATGCCGCCAAAGGTGGAATTTTATATTCCCATGCGCATTCAAAGGGATACAGAGACTACAGGGGCTTTAAGTGGATTTTAATAGCAGAGTATGACACAAAAGAGATATTTGCACCTGTAGAAGCGATGAGAAATACCATGGTGGCGATATCGCTCATTGCTTTGATGATTGCCATCCTAAGCGGCATGCTCCTCTCCCGCTCAATAACAAAACCAATTATCAGGCTAAGGAATGCCGTTAGAAGGATTGGCAAAGGCAGGCTAAACACAACCGTTCATGTTGAATCAGAGGATG
>CAZCSS010000037.1:0-7312 GCA_964501515.1 uncultured archaeon | reverse complement strand
AAAGGAATAAAGGTAAGGCTGAAGGTAGAAATACATTCGAACAGTGACACCAGCGATATCGTGGATAAGCTTATCAAAAGATTCCCTTATTTGAGAGAGGAGCAAGGTGATGAATGATTTCGAGATAAAGACAGTAGAATTCAATGTAACCGAAAGGGAAAAAACAGAACCTAAACAGAACCTGAGGTGAGGTTATGTTAAAAACTGCAAAGAGCTAAAACATCAGCAGAATTCTCAGCAGCATTTTAAAAACATATAAATACATTAATACTTATTCTCTGTTAGCGCTTTGCGGCGCAAATCAAAACAAGGAGCTGATATGAAAGTCAGGGACAAGAACCCGGTCCTGAAGGAAACAATCGAAAAGCTGTACCAGAAAGGCCATGAGAGCAATGCGGCCTTCTGGAGAGCGGCGGCCCGGGGGCTGAACAGGCCCAGAAGGGTCAGGTATGAAGCCAACCTTAAGAAACTGGAGAGGTTTGCAAACCCAAAGGAAACTGTTATAGTCCCCGGTGTTGTGCTCTCCCAGGGGGAACTGAACAAGCCGCTCACCGCGGCCGCGTTAAGGTTCACGCCAAGAGCCAAAGAGAAGATTGAAAAGGCCGGCGGGAAGTGTCTTTCCCTGCAGGAGCTCATGGACAAGAGCACGGAAAAGAAATCCCTGAAGGTTAGAATAATGGGCTGATGGTTTGATACCATGGACAGAATAATCATAGACGCAGCAGACCACGTGGCAGGAAGGCTGGCCTCTGTGGCAGCCAGGGAGGCTCTCAAGGGAAAGAGGGTCGAGATAGTCAATGCAGAGAAAGCCGTGATATCAGGAAACAATAAATACATTATAAACATATTCAGGGAAAGAATCCAGAGGGGCGACCCCTTTAAAGGCCCTCACTATCCCAGAAGGGCTGACATGCTGCTCAAAAGAATGATAAGGGGCATGCTGCCCTACAAGAAACCTTCAGGAAGAAACGCCTACAAGAGGGTTAAGGTGTTCCTTTCCCTACCCGAGGAATACAAAAAAGAAAGGCCGGTCAGGATAAAGAAGGCTGAAAACAAACTCAGATGCAGCTACATAAGCCTGGAAAAGCTGTCAGAAAGAATAGGAGCGAAGAAGCATGCCTGAAAAAAAAGAGAATCACACAAGGAAAGCGGCCAGTAACAGGCCGGAGAAAGAGGCAAAGATAATATTCACAACAGGAAAGAGAAAAAGAGCAATTGCAAGAGCCAGCATCAGACCAGGAAAGGGCATGGTGAAGATAAACTCGGTTCCTCTTGAACTTATAAAGCCCGAGATGCTCAGACTTAAGATGCAGGAGCCCCTTGTTCTTGCCGGGGAGTCTGCATGGAAGAGCCTTGACATTCGCGTTAAGGTGAAGGGCGGAGGCCCTGCAGGCCAGGCCGATGCCGCGAGGCAGGCCATCTCAAGGGGCATTGTGGAGGCAGCCGGCACTGAGGCAAGGCAGGTGTTCCTTCAGTATGACAGAAACCTGCTGGTGTACGACCCCAGGAGAACAGAGACCCACAAACCACCCCATTCGTCTTGGGGGGCGAGAAGGTACAAGCAAAGGAGCAAGAGATAAGGAGGCGCGGAATGGAATTTGCAAGAATCAAACTCGCTGGAAGGAGCATAGAGGAGATCAATGGCATATGCCAGAATATCATTGAGATTGCAAAGAAATATGGTGTCTCTATAAGGGGCCCTGTGCCTCTTCCGACAAAAAAGCTCAAGGTATGGACTCTCAAAACCCCCTGCGGCGACGGGACAGGTCACGGGAATGCTACATGGGACAAGTGGGAGATGAGAATCCACAGAAGGATTGTTGACATAGGCTCCAATGAGAGGGCCCTGAGGCATGTGGTCAGGATACCCATACCCGAGGGAGTGAAAATCGATATAGAGCTCAAGGAGAAATACGAGCATCAATAATTGTACAATACCCTTTATAAGGATTCCCTGTTTTTTTCCACCCGCATGGAATAATGCTTATAAGTATCCAAAGCAAAATAAATAGTGACAGGCATATGGATATCAGAGCCAGGTTCCTGATCACAGGAGGACACTTTTTTTCAGCAGTATGTGCCTGTCTGACAATCCCCAACACCAAGATGCTCAAATGATGGGGATGATTCCTTGCGGATGACCTGTTTCTTCTCCGATGACCTGAACAACATTCTGCGGCTCCCAACCAGCCGCAGAGTTTTCATAATGACAGTTTTTCATTCTGCGCCTCCGAGGCGCTTGAAAGCTGTCATACCAACCTACCCAACCAACCAGAACCTCAGCTCCGGGGGTGAAGCGGTCATAAGTTCAGGGAACGTAATCCCGAAACAGCCTGGCTTTGGACCAGGAAAATATGGAACCCTCCCCGGGGTTTGAGGACTGACAATTTGTCATGGCCTGTTTTTCCCTGATTCCTTCTGCAGCTCTTCTGCAAGCCTGTTCATCCTTTCAGAAACATCAGTGACCTCTTTCACAAGCCTTTCGCCCAGCCTCTTTATATCTTCCCTTTTCTCGTCAAGAAAGGCCGCGGCCTGCGCAGGCGTCTTGTCTATGAGATTGCCTGCCCCGACATCCACCATTACCTTTTCCTTGTCATCAAGCCTCCCGTAGCCGTAGCATCCGCTTCCAAGGGGAAAAACGAGCTCTCCCTTCTCCCTCATCTTTTTTATGTCAGAAAGCGTATTTCTGGTGGTTTCGATTTCAATCAGTTTGTTTTCCAGGACTGCGGCCTGGTTGCTGAGTTCCTCGAGGTGCTTCTGCAGCAGCTGGTAAAGAACAATTTTTTCCTGCATCTCCTCTTCATGCTTGCCTGTCATAAGTCCTTAATAGTTCAAACCCTTATATAAATTTCTTCCACTATCTCACAGCATCTTCAATTTGCCTGTAATCTTGTCTATTTCGTTTTCCTTCGCAGGGCCTATTCCCAGAGCAGTCACTGTTCCGGGGGGGAGCTCTGTCCTTCCCGCATCTTTTACCAGTGCAGCAGGCAGTTTGTGGTTCCTGGCTGCATTGTACAATGCGAGCAAGTCTTCCGGTGTGTCAACACGCAGGACAACCTTTTTCTCACCTTCCTTTTCCCACTCTTCTCTTGCTTTTGCTGAAGACCTTTTATAGGAATTTACAGAAGCATGCGCTGCCTGCGCAGCCAGCTTGCCCGGGCTGAGTTTCAGGTCTCCCCTTACCACAATAACCTGCTTGTACATAATACCTATTTGCAAACCAGATTAAAAAATAACACATAAAGAAATCTAAAAATAACAAAAAAGGGCAATACTCTCCTTTTCAGATTCAGCTCACGGTTCCGCTGACTGTTCCTGTTGTTTTGAATGTAAGCCCTGTGTCCAGGTTGGTGTAGTAAATCTCTGTGCTGACAGAGTACGGAGAACCCGATGTCTGCGATCCAACACTGCTTATATTGAATGTGGTTTCCTGGTTCGGGTTCAGAACAACGTACGTGTCATTGTAAGCAAGCGTGTTCTGGTAGGTTGCTGTCACATTGGTCACATTTATGCTGGCTCCCTGCATATTCCTCAGGATTATTATCAGGTCGCCGTTGGTGTTTAACTGCCAGCCACCAGTCGGAACCTGGAACCCCTGGAAACCAACAGCAGTGGACTGCGTGTATGTGGAGGGATTAAACACCCCCAGCATGTACAGGGCCGCTGCCACTATGATTACAATCAGTATCGCCCAACCATAGGTCATCAGGTATTCCATTGCTGACTGTGCCTTTTTCATAACCATCTCTTAATTATTGGTGGCAGGGGTATTTAAATATAATAATGCCCGGCTTTGCTACTGACCGAAAACCCCGGACAATCAAACACCCCGCATGAACAGCGCATTTGCTCCCGGAAAATGACGCGTACAATTACCGCACCCGAAATGCTGCATCTGCTGTGATAAAGTATAAAACAGGGTTTAAGATAAAAACCAAAAATACCGCGAGCCTGATTCAGAAAACCATTCAGCTCACGGTTCCGCTGACCGTTCCTGATGACTTGAACCCCGCCAAACCCGTGTCCATGTTTGTGTACGTTATTTCCATGCTGACAGAGTACGGAGAACCCGATGTCTGCGATCCAACACTGCTTATATTGAATGTGGTTTCCTGGTTCGGGTTCAGAACAACGTACGTGTCATTGTAAGCAAGCGTGTTCTGGTAGGTTGCTGTCACATTGGTCACATTTATGCTGGCTCCCTGCATATTCCTCAGGATTATTATCAGGTCGCCGTTGGTGTTTAACTGCCAGCCACCAGTCGGAACCTGGAACCCCTGGAAACCAACAGCAGTGGACTGCGTGTATGTGGAGGGATTAAACACCCCCAGCATGTACAGGGCCGCTGCCACTATGATTACAATCAGTATCGCCCAACCATAGGTCATCAGGTATTCCATTGCTGACTGTGCCTTTTTCATAACCATCTCTTAATTATTGGTGGCAGGGGTATTTAAGTCTGAACTTTGCAGGCTCTGCCAATTTAATTCCATAAAAATCTGTGCATGGCTTGGTTTTCCGCTTTTCAGGGCTTTCTACTCGAAACCAACAGACAGAACACATGTTTTCCAGCAATTACGGATTCAGGTTGTTACAGCCACTTTGCACGGGCTGCGCAGAGCGAGAATCAGAACCCTGAGAAAGCGGCTGCTATACAGGAACAAGACTGCTGAATATGCTCCTTACGGCAAAGCTCATTACAAAGTAGATAGACAGCGACACCAGAAGCAGTATTGGTATGTATTTGGCTCCGGAACTCTCCTTCCCCGAGCTTATGAGACCCAGTATGAGCCCGCCAAACACAGTTGTTATTATTATGGCAGCCACTGAAAACAGCATGAGAAAATCCGAGGAAATCTCAACATTCATCCCCATCCGCATGGGAATCTGCGAGCTTATGTCCTCTGGTATCTGGGCTATGGCTCCCAGCCTGGATATGGTTGATACGAGAAACCCTGAAAGAGCATAAAGGGCCGGCGCACCCACGCAACCTGCAAATGTTATGAATATGCCGTACATGATAATGTTGGCTTTCACCTCTCTCTTTATCCCTTCCCTCCTCCTTATATCCACTGCCGTTTCCTCGAAAAGAGACACAAGCTGCCCACCTGACCTTATCCCTCTGGTAACCAGCTTCACTGTGGTTTCCAGGATATCTGACCTGATGGTTCTTGTGAGCTCATTCATGCTTTCTGTGAGAGGTTTTCCTGTCATAATCTCTTTCCCCACCCTCTTTATGGCTTCTGAAAGCGGGCCGAATTCGCTCCTGGCGGACAGCATCATGGCCCTGCTTGGTATGAACCCTGACTTTATATTGGCCGCAATCAGCTGCAGCGCATCGGGAAGTATTCTCTCCACGAACCTGGTTCTTTTCTCCATGGCCACGTAAAGGAACAGGTGTATCATGCCCAGGGAAACCGCAAAAGCAGCGGGAAATACAAAAAGGAAATAGTCCCTGAAAAGCAGGGCAAGAACCAGTGCAAAACCAAGGCTGACAAACAGGGCAGTGTTGGTAAAGGAGGAAGGACTCTTTTTGCTCCCCGAATATCTGAGAAGGCTTTCTATCTTGTTTTTATACCTCCCCGGCATGAGCCTGTACATACTATTATTTTAGGGAAGCTGGTATAATAATTTGCTTTAAACAGCCGCCCTCCGCACCAAAGGGGGTCATGCGGCAGCGGTCTTCTGGTCAGTTAGCACACCTGCCTGTGCTAAAAGATGTCATGCATACCAGAGGTCCTGGACGCCCGGGCAGTCTGTGGATTGTATGGTCACCTGCTCAAGGTTGTCCGGAAGGCCTGTAATCGATTGTGTTGCTATGTCCTGGGAGGCCACAGAAACCGTGCTTCCATACTTTTCAACAGTCTTGTTATCATATGTAAAAAACACAATGAAATCCAGATCCCTCTTCCCGCTGTTGTAGATTATCAGATTCAGGTCTCCCGAGAGGGAATCAAAACTCGTGCTCGGGTATATGGAAGCAGACGCCTCTGAGCAGAACCTGACACTCTGAATCTGGTTCATGGCCAGGTTCTGGGTGAACGTGGCGAATATTCCGGCCACAATCATAACAAGCCCGATGAGCATAATAACAGCGATAAGCGGCGATATGCCTTTCATTACCATGATAATATATTCTCTTCGCCTGTTTATAAATATTCTTTGCTCGGGGCTCTGCCAATCTAGTCCCGTAAAAATATGTGCATGATATTGAAATATTGGTTTTCCGGTTTTCAGGGCCTCCCGCTCGAAACCAGCAGACAGGACGTATGTTTTCCAGCGATTACGGATTTAAGCTGGCGAAACACTTGCTCGCACACCGAACCATTAGATATTCGCAGGCGAGCCCTGAAACAGCTCATGCATCATACCAAACTTGGCAGGAGCAGGCTCACAAAAACCACATCCTCCGCAGCAGCCGTCCCCTCCAGATTACTTCATAACTGCCCGGATGGATATATAAAAAGCCTGCTGGAAGCTGATTATGCACAAGTCATATTTAAAACATCTCCTGCAAATTCTTATTTGTGGTTTCAGTGAGAAAAGGAAGCGAATCCGGGGAAGAATTCGTTGGGATGACCACTCCCAAATCCCGCTTCTCGGAATGGTTCTCAGAAATCATTGCCAAGGCCGAACTCGCTGATATCAGATACAATGTTAAGGGTTTTGTCGTGTTCAGGTCATGGTCTGTTCTTGCCATGGAGGCCATGTACGATCTGCTTGAGAGGGAGCTCCAGAGAAAAGGCCATACGCCTGTCTGGTTTCCAGCCCTTATCCCGGAGAAAAACTTCAGGAAGGAGGCCGAGCACGTCGAGGGATTTGCTCCTGAAGTGTTCTGGATAACAGAAACAGGCAGCGGAGGAAAACTCACTGAAAAACTGGCCATGAGGCCGACATCTGAAACAGCAATGTATACAATGTATTCGAAATGGATTCGTTCCTGGAGGGATCTTCCCCTTAAGCTTTACCAGCGCGCGCAGGTCTGGAGGTATGAAACAAAATCCACAAGGCCGTTTATCCGAAGCCGGGAATTCTACTGGGTTGAAGGGCATGACGCTTTCGCCACCCTCAAGGAGGCCGAGGCCCAGGTGAGGGAGGACATGGAGATAACAGAAAATGTCATGCACAGGGAGTTCGGAATACCCTTTGTCTTTGTGAAAAGACCGGAATGGGACAAGTTCGCCGGTGCTGTGTACACATTCGCCGCTGACAGCATTATGCCTGATGGAAGAATCATACAGCAGCCCTCTACGCACTTACTCGGGCAGAACTTTTCCAGACCCTTCAATATAAGGTTTGCGGACAGGAACGG
>CAZCSS010000036.1:0-7865 GCA_964501515.1 uncultured archaeon | reverse complement strand
TCCTAGCAGATATTTCGTGAAAACAGGCTTTTAAAGCTTTTTTGTAGTTTCCGGGTTTGGTGCTATTTGGCTGCTGCGGTTTTCTTTGCCTTGGCGGTTTTTTTGCCCTGCTCTTTCCTGACAGGCGCGGTCTTGGATTTCTTCTCCTTTTCCAGCCAGGTCAGCACTCCCAGGCCGGGCTGCCTTGTGGTGAGCCCTATCTTGTATTTGGTCTCCCTGCCCATTGATATGGATATTATTCTCGCGCGCACAATGTCCCCTTCCTTGAGGACCCTTCCGCTGTCCCTTCCCGAGAATACGGAATTTTTGGCGTCGTAGGACACGAAATCATCCATTATCTGAGACACATGGATCATGCCGTCAAGCGGGCCTGAGCGGACGAACACCCCGAATTCTGTCACGTCTATTACGCTGCCCTTCACTATCTCGTACATGTCAGGGCTGTAGGAAAGTACCCTGAACCTCACGGGATAGTATATGGCCCCGTCACCGGGAAGGATCTTTCCCTCCCCCACGTTTTCAACAGAAACCACTGAAAGGATAACGCCTGTATTCTTCTCCAGCATGCCCTCCCATCTGTCCTCAAGGCTTGATTTCACTGCCTCTTCTGTTTTCATTCTGAACTTTGTGGGAGGAACCCTGACGACATCATCCACACCGAGAATCTTGTACATAGCAAGTTCCTTTATGCCGAGTTTTAAATAATTAACTATAGTTAGCGCGGGTGGCTTATATATTTTCATCCCAAATCCCGCCATACTTTGCCACCAGCCGGCCGCTTACGTTGTCTGTTAACCGTTTATTGTGTTAAGGAAGGGGTCCGGGGTGTGATCTCATGATGCCGTGCTGATCATACACTCTTTTTCATTCCTTTCCAGGGGCAGGTGTTTAATTGCAGGAACTGGGGAAGATATTTAACAAGGAACGGCATTATATTCTCATGAGAATGAGCAGGGGCGTTTTTCTTGCAGCAATTCTCGTGGTTGCTCTTGCGATGGCATTTGGAGCCACTGGCCTCTTTACAGGCACGGGCTCGAGCCCCTCACATGGGATATGCACTGCTGACGGCAGGCCTGTTGTAAGACTGTATTCAACAACGATGTGCCCTCATTGCAGATGGATAAAGGACACGTTTGACAGCGTGGTCCGGGAGTATGCAAGCAGGGGAGAGATTGTGGCTCATCACTGGGAGCTGGACACGGGAGATGACACGCTCAGCAGAAGGGTTGAGACCCGTGTTCCGTCTGAAGAGGTGTGGATATACCAGCAGTTCAACCCAAGAAGCACTGTTCCCACATTTGTTTTCGGGTGCAGATACTACAGAATAGGGAATGGGTATGAAGGCCGGAAAGACCTGAAATCCGAGGAGAGGGAATTCAGGGAAATAATCAGGGCAATGGTTGAAGGAAGGGAACCTGCGCTCAGCACCTTCAAACAGCCGTAGCGAAACAGCAATCCTTATAATCCAGATGCGGTTTATGCCTCTTGTGTCTTCCGGCATTGAAACAATAGTGCCGGCTGCTTAGAAGTTTGCCTTTCCCTTTCTTCTCAGCCATTCGGCCTGTGTTTTGTTGTAAATCCAGATTATGTCCCCCTTTTCGTCTGACTCTATCTCCCACGGGACCACAAGAACTATATCCCCTGCTCTCATTTTGAGGCGCCTCCTGAACCTGCCAGGCATTCTGCACACCCTTTTCTTTCCGTCTGAGCAAAATACCCTGAACCTGCTGGCTCCGAGGAGTTCTTCTATTGTTCCGAGGAGTTCCCTGCCTCGGGGCAGGCGGACACGCACTGGCTCTCCAGAAGCTCCTACAGGACCCTCTTCGGGTTTCTTTTCTTCTTCCGGCTCCATAACATGTTATTGGGCGGCATTCTTTTAAAGGTTGGATAGTGCGGCACACTCATCAGCAGGCGCATACATGCTCCCTGTTGCTGGCCTGCGCTGCGGATGCCGCCACCGCAACGCATCCATGATTCCTTTTATTCCGGTAAGGCTCTGCTGCCGCTCAAAAGAACTTAAGGCCTTCATGCGGCTCCTGAGAAGCTGGCTGCGAGGGTTGAGCAGACGGCTGGTATGGGGCCTGATACCCTGCTGCCTGTTCAGGTGGTTTCTTTCTCGCGGCAAGGTCGTCATAGAGAATCCTCACAAATCTTTCATTGCAGGAACGGCACTGGAATACGGCTTTGAGAAGAATCTTGACAGGGTCCATGCCTTCCAGAACCTGCACAAGCTCCTCTTCTGCCAGGAAAGAGCCTCCTCCGCACTTGGGGCAGTTCATGTGATTATATTGTCTCTGAAGTTTTAAGTATGAATTCTATTTGACATGCTCTGGGATGGGAAACACCGGCCATATCAGACCTTCTGCACATATCCCGGAGAAGGCTCAAAAAGCATGCCCTCTCTTCTGAGCTTATCCAGTATTTCATCAATCTCCTCGATTCCGTCCTTCTTGGCCAGTGTCCTTATATCCTCTACCAGAACCTCTTTCTTCACTGCTGCGAGATCATTGATTATGTCCAGGACCGCCTTTATCTTGCCCCTCTCCGAACTTGTAGTTGAGGCCCCCTCGGCACGGTCCACGTCTATCTGGCCTGTTTCAGGGTCAAAACCCAGCTGGCGGAGGGAGAAGCGCATGAGTTTTATGGCCCTCTGGGCATCCTCCTTCCTGACCCTTTCCTGAAGCTGTATTTTGGCAGAGGCCTCTGCAATCCTTATCATGGCCTCAAACTGCCTGAGCGTTATGGGAATCGCCATGTTCTCTTTCTCGGCCTTCTTCCTGGTCTTTATGTAGAAATTCCTTAGGAACTTTCCGGCCTCAGGAGTAAGCTCGGGCATACAGTGCTCCCTGGCATAGGCTATGTACTTCCTTATGAAATCAGCATTTAGCTTGGGTTTGGATGCCTCGTAATCCTTCTCTCTGGAACCAAGTATGTGGTCAACTATTTTCTTGTCCTGTTCCGAGTCGGGAAGGTCCCTGAGCGCGAACTTGAGATCGAACCTGCTCAGGAGGGTTTCAGGTATGGTTATCTGTTTTGATATTGGAAGGTATGGGTCAAACCTGGAAAACTTTGGGTTGCCGCCCGCAAGGACAGAGGTCTTTGCAGGTAGGGTGGCCACTATTGAAGCCTTTGCTATGCTTATGCTGCCCTGCTCGAGTGCTTCGTGCATAGCCACCTGGTCATCAGATGACATCTTCTCGAACTCGTCAATGGAGAGGAGGCCCTTGTTGGAAAGCACAAGAGCGCCAGCCTCAAGAACCCAGCCGCCCATGAACTGCTCGTCTTTTGTTACAGTGGCCGTAAGCCCTGCGCCTGTCACCCCCTTTCCTGAGACATACCTGCCCCGGGGAACAATGTCAGGAACCAGCTTCAGAAGTTGCGATTTTCCTGACGAGGGGTCTCCTACAAGAAGGATGTGGATGTCCCCCCTTATGCTGGTTCCATCGCTCATCTTCCTCGGGACGCCGCCGAAAAGCTGCATGATTATGGACTCCTTTATCTCGGTCATGCCGTATATTGACGGAGCAAGGGATGCCACAAGAAGGTCGTAAACATCATCCCTACCGGCTGTTTCCTTTATCTCCTTTTCATCCCTCTTGCTTATCTCCAGCCTTTCCCACCCCGCTTCAGTGGGCTGGACATGATTGGCCTCCACAAAGAAGTCAAGCCTGGCAGAACTCAGCTTGCCCTTCGGGACCTCCTTCAGCTCGCCTGTTATCCTGAGCCTGTTGCCCGGATCGCTCATTCTTCTCCCGTCAGGAGAAACCAGATCTTCCCTGAGCCTCACCACGACCTGGGAAGGCCTCTCGCCCTCTGTGAGTTCAAAGGGCTCCTCAAGAACAATCATCCTGGTATCTATCATCACTGTTCCAATCTGCTTGAACCCTTCCCTGTTGCCGCACTTGCATTTGAAGGGCCTGTATATAAAGTTTCCCTTGGCCTCGCTGCGCATCTGGTCCCCGCATTCCGGGCATTCCCATACGGCATGCGTTATCTCAGGCCTTATTTCAGAGGCCTTTCTGACCACGCCCTCCACGGCAAGGAACCTTCCTATATGCCTTGCTCTCAGGTCCCTGATGTTGGTCAGTTCCGGGAGCCCCATGAACCTGACCTTGACAGGAAAGTCCATCTGTATCTGCTCAACGGCTTCTTCAGCGAGCTTGAGAAATTCGGAAGGGGAATTCAGAAGGGCATCGGCAAGTTCCGGACTGAATTTATCCATGACGGAGAATTCAATCACAAGGGGTTTTTCCTGGTTTATGGCCTTGACAAGTTCCTTTTTGTATTTCTCCTCCACGAACATCCTGATTTTGGTAACAAACTCAGGCTTCCGCTTTTCTGGGATACGCTTTCCGGCCATGGCAACACCTAAAGAAATTGGACTGTAATTTTATAAAGAACGATAACTTATTAATCTGACTGGCCTGCGGGCCGCGCCTGGTACACGCGGTCGGCCTCTTCATAAATGTCAAAACTGCCTATGTCAAACCAGCTCTCCCTGAACACAAAACCATGAACAGGAACTTTCCTGCGGAGCCAGTCAATGAACAGTCCCATGGCGTCGGGGCTGCTGCCGGCCTCAAGATATTCCCTTATCATGGGGAGTGTTTCTCTTGGGAAGAAATATATGCATGTTGAAACCAGGGTTGATACGGGCTCGGGTGATTTCTCCTGAAAATTTATAACCCTGTTGTCGTGGCGGAGTTCGCACACGCCGAAGCGGTTTCTGACCTTTTCGATGTCCTGAAGATCATGGAAGGCCACCACGGGGGTTCCCTTTTCCTTCTGGAATTTCAGGAACCCCGTGATATCCATCTCAAAGATATTGTCTCCTCCGATGAGCAGAATATCATCATCTATCCCCTGGCTTTCTATTACATGCATTGTTCCGCCAACAGAGCCCAGTTTTCTGTCATGGGAGACCGTGGGCTCGGCAACCAGCTTGAGCGGCATGGGAAAGGAAACTCCTGAGAGCCACTGCCTGAAGGCAGGCTCAAACCTCTGGTTGGTGGAGATTATCACATCCGCCTTTATGTCCTTTATCCTGTCCAGTATGTATTCTATCACGGGCCTGCCCGCCACAGGCAAAAGTGCTTTGGGCTGGTTTTCTGTAAGCGGCCACATCCTCTTTGCATACCCGCCTGCAAGTATTATTATCTTCATACCCGTCATCATTTTCATGGTAACAAATAAATAATGTTGCGCTGTTTCACTGCTGCTTATCTGGCCCCGAGTGTTTGCACCACTATGCCCTTTTCCCCTATCTCAAAAGGGTGTATATTCATTGAATGGTTTCTTGTTCTCATCTTCCTTATGAGAAGGCTCCTCTTGTATTTTGTTATTGCCAGGTACTGCATGACAATCACAGAATCCACAAGGAACTCCATTACACCTGATCTTGAAAGGTTTGCGCTGTCCTCGGGGATTTCTGCTGTCAGAAGGATGGTTACCCCCATCTGCTTGAGCCCCTGGAGGAACTTGAAAAGCGCTTTTCTGGTCCTGTAGGTATCGCTCACGTACATCTCGAGCATGCTCACTGAATCTATCACAACCCTGTGCACAGGGAAGCCCTTCAGGGCATCAAGAATCTTTGTGGTGAGAAGGTCGATATCAAAGGGGTCAAAGGACATTATCATAAGTTTCTTGCTTTTTTCAAGCGCTGTAAGGTCCCAGCCGAATCTCGCGGCCTGTTTTTTCAGGTATTCAGAGGTTTCCTCTGTTGTGATGTAGAGCGTGCTCTCGCCATAGGATACAGCACCTGTGTAGGCAAACTGCAGGGAAAAGATTGACTTTCCTGTTCCGGTCTTGCCTGATATCAGCGTGACGCTTCCCCTGTCAAAGCCGCCTTCCATGAGATCGTCAAGCCCGGGTATCCCGGTGTGAACAACATCCTCTGCCATGAGCATCCACTGCTAATAAATTGTCTCTGATGTTTATAAATTGTTAAAGCGGATAGTGCACGGAATGGCCGAGGGGGTGGATGGTGGGCATAACCTTGGCTGGTATCAGTCCGGTTCCTTCAGCGTTTTTAGTTCAGCCCTGAGTTCAATCATCTTTTCTTCATAGTCCTGCATGAGCTTGCTGAAGGTCTTCTCGTCAATCTGCCTGCTGTAATACTGCTGTTCTGCAAGGTCCTTTGCCTTCTCGGTGTTGCTGATCTTGTTTTCCAGTTCCCTGATTCTCTTGCTCTTCTCTTCCTCCGGACTGACTGGTTTCGGGGCCTCCTTTATGACAACCTCCCTGACCCTTTCGATGACCCGGGGAGTGACCGTCCTTCCCGAAAGCAGTTTGAACAGGCCTATCAGCAGGAACAGCCCGCCGACCATGAAGAAGGGGAATAATATCAGCGGATTGAACTGAAGGGATACCCCGTGGGGGGTGAAGACCATGTCAAATGTTTCGATGTCCTTCATGCTGCCATATTCCGCAGTGAGCGTCATAAATGTGGCGTTCTGGCTTTCCGGAGTGAAAGTGGCTGTGTAGTAGCCCTGCTTATCCATTGGCTGAAGCCTGACTGTCTGGTTGCCGGTCTTGATTGTTATGTTTGCATCACTGAGGAGCGAGCCGTTCACAGATGACAGGCTTAGCACCATCTCAAGAGGCTTGCCTGCTTCAGCAACAATAACCCTTCCCCTGGTCTGCGGGGAGATTATGTCAACGGCCAGGCCTGAACCTATGTCAATGGGGATTGATTTGCCTGCAATGCCTTCCTCTGTCAGGGATGCGGCCTCGCACTTCAGCGTGTAAACATCCTCTGGTATGTCCAGAGGCAGAGGATACCTGCCGTTGTAAATTCCTCTGCCCTGTTCATTAAGCGTGAATACGTCATTATAGAACGAACACGTGACAACAAAGTTTTCTACTGGTTCGTTGTCATGCGAAAGGTAGACCTCTATTGTCATATTGTCGCCCGGCCTGTAGAACACATCTGTTCCAGAGGGCTTGTTGAATTCCAGATCATACTTAAGCAGATCAGGGTTGTTTTCCACCGTAACGCTTGAGGCAGCGGTGCCGTAATTTCCATTGTCATCGGTTCCCTTTACCCTGACGGTCCATGTTCCCAGTGGGTCTCCTGATGTTATCCTGTACTGGTACTGGTAGAATCCGTTTGTTGTCTGGAGCGTTGTTTCCGCTATCCTTATCCCGGATGTGAGCTTGATTTCAACATCAGCGGGGATTCTTATGCTGTTTTTTTTGACCTCTCCCTCAATGATTATGTAATCCATGACTCTGTAAACGCTCTTGTCTGTTTCTGTGGTTACGCCAAGTATGTCGGGCTGAACCTGTATGCTCACCGTGCTTGTCTTCCCAAAGGCGCTGAATTCCACATCATACACTCCTGCTGCATCAGGGGGCATCACAACCGTGTTTGCATAAACACCATCCTCCGCAGCGCCGTCATTGTGCGCACCGTCGTCGTAAAGGTTAACATTGAAAACAGGGCAGGCGGCTGTGACCTCTCCGTCTGGTTTTGGGTCCCCGTCCTCGGTTATCCGGGCCTTTAGGAAGACCGTGTCGCCCCTGAAAAAGGTGTCTGACCGGGTGGGGGAAAGGGTTTCTATTGATATGTTTGACTGCTGCCCGGCTATCTCAATGGTCCCTGATGCAGAGTCATCCGAAACCAGCGGGTCGGTTGCGTCAGCGAGAATCTCGAGAAAATAGGTGCCTGCTTCATTCAGGTTCAGGTCCCACTGGACCTGCTGGCTGTCGGCCTTGTTCAGGGTGAGCGTTACAGGATTTGTATTTTGCGTGCTTATATTGCCCGAACTGTCTATCTGGTTCCCTTCGTATCTGGCGCTCACTGTGACGGTTCCGCAGTCGCTGTCATAACAGGAAATGTTTCCTGAAAGAGTGAAGATATCCCC
>CAZCSS010000035.1:2728-8048 GCA_964501515.1 uncultured archaeon | reverse complement strand
TCCTCTCTGATGGGTGAATTTCTCTGGACCAACACCACTGAGAATTTCTGGATATAGGTGACTGATGCGAACGAGGATCCCGTGACCGGCGCTGATGTATACAAGAGAAAGTTGATTGACGACTGGTCATGGGAGGTCATGTATTACTACAACGAATCTCCCATGGTCACTGACCAGAACGGAGAAGTTATAGGGAGCTTGTCCACACCCACACACTCAGGCGGCTATGTGCTGGAGCTCGAGGTTATAAACGGAAGCATCAACCAGCTGATTGACAGGCACTTCTCCGCAAGCGAGTTCAGGCTCATGCTTTCCCTCCCCAAGGGCAAGTTCTTTGTGAACGAGAGTTTTGACATAACAGCAAACCTGACTTATGCGCAGTCGGGCCAGCCCATTGAGAATGCCACAGTAAGGATAGACATACACAGAATGATTATGAACCCCGATGAAAAGCAGGGCAATGAACCGCCGCTGCACTGGGAGAATGAGACCAGCAGCAGCGGCATAGCTGTGTTTACAGTTAATGTTTCAAGAAGAGGAGACTATCATATAGAGGCCCAGTTTGACCTTCCCGAGGGAGGCGGAGGTTCAAGCACCCAGTTTCTGGCAAGGGAGTTCAACATCACAGCGTCCAGTGACATGACCGAATATGCCCCTGGAGACGCTGTTCATATAAATGTAACCGTGTTCAACTCAACGGGAAGTCCTCTTCCCCAGGGCACGCCTGTGACAATATCCCTTGAGTATGTAGAATTCAAGGGAACCAGCGACAACTCCACCGCCATTGATGAGTCCATGGTCTCCCTTGATTCAAACGGCAACGCCAGCACAATCCTAAACATTCCTCTGAATGCAACATCAGGGCCTTATGTCATACTAATATCCGTGAACCAGAGCGGGCTCTCTGATGAGGAGGAGTATATGATAGTGGTCCATGGTTCAGGGAGCGAAACAAACGCCACGCTTTCAGACTCAGGACCCTTCCAGCCCAAGCAGTTCATAAATCTCACAATAACCACAAACGCCAGCCAGAACCTCTCCATGGCCCCGTTTGTGCTGCATATGACCAGAACAGAAGGCGCCGTGCCCATGTCTGAGTTCATGGGAGGAGGTCCCGGAAGCGACAAGGAAACATTCTACGAGTCTCCTGTATACACCAACTCCACTGGAGGGGCGCATGTCATGCTTCTCACCCGCAGGCAGCCCGGAAATTACACGGCATTCATACCGTTCTTCTACAAGAACCAGGAATTCTTTGACGAGCCGGCTGACATAGCGTTTGTCAATTACGAGGTGATGTGATGAAAGGTGTATTGCCCATGGCAGTGTTCACATTGGCCTTCCTGCTTATTGTCAGCCCGGCAAGCGCTACCATCAGCTGCAGCCAGACCGATTCCTCAAAGACCATACCGGTAGGGGAGACAGGCGACATAACAGTCCAGTGTTCGGGCATAACGCAGGGGACAACAGTTACTGTGAATGCCCAGTACAGCTCATCCTGCCTCTCTGCCCAGGACAATATCCCGTTCTCTCTTACCTATGACAACCCCTCTGCCCAGATAACCTTTGAGGCCACCAGCATGTCCTGCCAGTATAATTCAGATGACAGGACAATATCATGGAGCTTCACATCTCCGGGAGAAAGCATATCCTCCCAGAACACCTTGGTGACCATAACATCTGCGCTTTCAGTTACAGGTTCATTCAAGAATGCTCCCTATTCAGCTACAGTGGGTTCTGAAACTACAGTGGTGCTCGAGATTTCCACAGGAGCCAGCGTTGACATAACTGATGTGGACGTTGACATGACCACCTCGCCAACCATAAGCGACATCACTGACTGGAATGACAACACCATATACTCATCAGGCTCCCAGAAGACTGTCCAGAAGTCATGGACATTCACCGCCCCCTCTGCTAACACATACTCAATAAGCGCTACAATAACCACGCAGAATGCAGCAGGAGACCAGGAGTCTACCACGCTCACCACGACCTCTGGCAGCGGCGGCATAACCCCCGGAGGCCCGGGTGGAGGAGGTCCGGGCGGCGGAGGAGCCGCGCCTTCGCATGAGAAGAATGCTTCCAGAAAGCATGTTCTCGTTCCAGGCGTGGGGCTGAGAAGCAACCTGAAGCTTCAGGCAGCCATACAGAAGGTTCTCGGGCTTGCCAGTATGTCCGAGCAGGCAAGGCAGAACCTGCTCCGCCTTTCCGAATCAATCTCCAGCCAGATAGAAGTCACAAGAAACTTCAGGTCTGCGAATTCCACATCTACAATGGAGACCAGGTTCTCTAATAAAGGCAGCAAGGCCATCAACAATTTCATGGTCTTTGATACAGTCCCCAAGGAGTTTGCCGAGCATTCGGGCAACATCACTGTCACCGCCCCTGGCGCGCAGATCGAGGTGGTGAACCCTGACCCCGAATACCTGTTCACCTACCCTGCCTTTGACCCCAATCAGGAGGCAGTGATAACCTACTCTGTGGGGGCCGATGTGCCAGAAACCGTTATAGAGGACTTCCATGCAGAGGTGTACGCGGAATCTGTTGAAGAGGCACCTCCCTGTTCTGAAGGAGAAACGATGTGCCTTGGCAATGACCTGAGGGTGTGCCAGAACAAAACATGGGTAACCCGGGAAACATGCCAGTACGGCTGCGAGAACGGCGCCTGCAAAGCCCAGCCGCCTGTTCTGCCAATAACTATTGACATATCATTCCTCATGAATTACTGGCTGTACATTCTCATAATAATAGTCGTGGTCGTTGTCATCGCCGCAGCCCTGTTACTGAGAAAAGGAAAGCCCAGTCACAAATACAAAGAGCCCAGGCCGTTCAGCATTGCCGAGAAGAGCCCAGGCGAACTGGGCAAGTTCTGAAAGGTTTTTAAACACCAAGCCAACTTATTCTCTATGAAAGGCAAGCACCCCAAAGATTCTGCCCGGATCCCAGAATCCACCAGAGTCTGGCATTATGTAAATATCTATCCCACCGCCAAGATAGGGGAGAATTGCTCAATAGGGAGCTATGTTGAGATAGGAAACAATGTTGAGATAGGAAACAACGTGAGGATAGGCGCGTTCTCTTACATCCCGGAGGGTGTGAAAGTAGAGGACAATGTTTTTATTGCCCCTCATGTTGTGTTCACTAATGACAAATATCCGCCCTCCCCAAAGGACAGGTGGCTTCCTACAGTGATTAGAAAGGGAGCGGTGATTGGTTCCAATTCCACCATACTCTGCGGGGTCACCATAGGCGAGGGAGCCATGGTTGGCGGAGGGAGTGTGGTCACAAGGGATGTTGCTCCCGGGACTCTTGTTTACGGCAATCCTGCAAGGCCTGCCGGAAGGGTCCCGAAAAGGTAATATGTCTGCAATCCAATCCTGATACCATGTATACAAAAAAGCAGCCCATTTCCGGCCTCATCGAGGGTGACAGGGTAGAGGACATATTCGTGGTCAAGATAAAAAAGGCCGTGATACCCTATGCCAGGGGCTACAGGTTCAATCTCATACTTTCTGACTCTTCAGGCATGAGCATCCAGTGCACATACTGGGGGGAAAGCGACCAGGAGCTGGTCCGCAGGGTCGCTGAAACCATAAAGCCCGACAGCGTTGTTTTTATCAGGGGGACTGTTCAGGACTTCAACGGAAAACTCATGATATCTGTCAATCCGCCAGATTCAATAATCCCTCTGAAGGAAGGGGACTACAGCAGAGACGACTTTGTATCCCCTCCCAGAAGGAATATTGAGGAGATGTCCGCAGAGTTCGTAAAATATATAGAGGGTGTTAAAAACCCCCAGATAAAGGCCGTGCTGGAAAGGATGTTTCTCGAGGACAGCGCCTTTATGGAGAAATTCAGGACGCATCCCGCGGCCATTGAGATACATCACAACTGGAGAGGAGGGCTCCTGCAGCATACGCTTGAGGTTCTCAGGTATTGCGACATCTCAAAGGAGCTTTTCCCCCAGATGGACTCGGATCTGCTGACCGCAGGAGCGATTCTCCACGATATAGGCAAAACCGACGAACTCGAGGTTACAAGCAGGATAAAGGCCACTGAGAAAGGCCAGCTGAAGAGCCACATCTCACTGGGGTATGCCAGAGTTCTGAAAGTAATGGATAAGCTCAACACCCCTGAAGGCATAAGGAACAAGCTGCTTCATATAATACTTTCCCATCACGGGAATCTGGAATACGGCTCCCCAAAAGAACCCATGTTCCCCGAGGCCGTGGCGGTGTATTTTGCCGATGAGCTCAGTTCCAAGCTGACCCAGTTCATTGACTTCCAGGAGTTTGCAAAAAAGGCCACAGAAGACAGTTTCATGTACAGCAACAGGCTTGGAAGGAATGTGTATCTGAAGTGAGCCTGCCCGGATAGTTTCTGGGCGAAACATCAAGAATGACAAAAGACCGCGCTATACCATCTTTTTCACAGCCTCTGCTGCCTCCGGGGAGACGCTGCTGAAAATCCCGTCCACCATGAACTTCTTTCCCCTTCTCTTTATGAGCCAGTAAGGATAATATGCGGCCTCGGTCTTTTTTATGTCCATGTCCAGAAGGCCTGCTATCTTATGGGCAAATTCCCTGTTCACCATAAACTCCAGAACAATGCCCGTTGCTCTCCCCTTTTCAGGTTTTTCCCTGAGGCAGGCATGGTCCAAGCCATCAGGGAGTTCCAGCCTGAATGCATTGTGCAGCATGTATCCATCTGTCCGGATATACTTGTTTCCAAGAAGTTCCTTTATGGTTCCCTGTATCATTGAGAGCGGGCTCCTGAGGTCTTCGGAAAGCTTCTCAGGCGTGGCCATCTTCTTCCTCATGAGATAAAGCAGTATCACTCTTGATGAGGGCGGGAGTTCCAGGAGCCGCCTTATCCCTGCGCTTCTCTGAAGGCCGTTCCCTTTCTGGTATACAATCTCCCCGCTTATTCCGTCAACATAAAGCTCGGCATTCCTGTCTTTGTGAACCCCTGCAATCCTCCAGAGGGGGTAACTGATGAACTCCACGCTGTCCAGCCCCTTGAACTCCTTCTTCACGTCGTCCAGCGCGAGTCTGCTCCTGAATACAAGCGGCATGTCGTTCCTCACGAGTTCTTCCTCAATCTTCATGCCCTCTCCACCATGCTCGCTCCTGCGAACCCGCACGTCCACTACAAGAGGCTGCTCTGTTACGCCAACCACCATTGCGACCCCGACAGGAAGCTCCTTTATCTCGTCTTTTATCGCAGCGCTCACTCCCTCAAGGCTCTCTGTTATAGCCCTCAGATCATTCGGATTCGTAACCTTGAGGATTATCTGCGTGTTGCACTGGGAAAGTAC
>CAZCSS010000035.1:0-2718 GCA_964501515.1 uncultured archaeon | reverse complement strand
TTGTCCACCCTGGCCGGCCTTTGCGTTATCACCGCAAGCCCCATGCCGAATTTTCTTCCTTCGCTTGCTATCGTCCTTATCATGCCCGAGCTTGCAACCTCGCCGAATCCCCTTTCAGGACAGAAATTGTGCGCCTCCTCGAGAACAAAAAGAAACGGCGGGATTTTTCCGTGCTTCCTGGCATGGAAAAGCTCCTCTGCAAGCTTGAACACAATAATATGCTGAATCTCTGCTCTGGCATCCTTGAGGTCCAGAACCGATATCTGGCCCTCCCTTACGAGATCCTTCGGAAGCGTTGGGTTTGCGGAAAAAAGCCTGGTCCTGGCAAGGGACTCCAGCGCTGAAATCAGGTTCCATTTTGCCTGCGATCTGCTTGCTGAAACCTCATCAATTATGTCTCTCAGTGTATAATCGTCCCTGTCGCCAAGCGCCCTTATTGCAGAATACAGAACCCCTTTCTGGCTCGGCGAGAGCTTCAGCGGCGCTATCCTGAAGAGCTCCTCTGCGCTCAGTTTGGTGTTGAGTTTTATCTCTGTTCCTCCCCTGTAGGAAAACAGCCTCACCTTGTCCCTGTAGGATTTCGGCTCTATTCCAAATCTCTGCATAAATCTGGTTTCAGCCTTCCTTCTGTTCTTCTTCATCAGCGTAAAATATTCTCCGTGAGGGTCAACCACAACGGCAGGAACACCGTTCTCTGCAAGTTCCTCAAGAAGAACAGCCGCAGCATAAGATTTTCCGGCACCGGTCTTGGCAAGAATGCACACGTGTTTGTTTATCATCCTTTTTACAGGAAGACAGACCCTGATGTTATATCCTTCGAGAAGACCCATGTACGCCCCGCTGTCTCTTATCCCAAGCACCTTTTTTATAAACCCCTTCTCAGCAGCATAAATCGGCGTTCCGGGGCTAAACGGGATTCTGGGCATCTTCAGGAACCCCCTGCTGTCCCTGTACCCTATTACCCTGACCCTGACCCTCGTGGAAACAGAATCAGTCACAACACGGTCTATTATTCCAAGGACCCACTTCCCTTCAGGGTCCTTCACGCTTACATAATCCAGCTTCTTCACCCTGGCTTCTGCAAGAAAGCCGAACTCGCTGGTGGTAGCGCTCCCCGAAAGCTCGCCCAGTTTCATACAGAATATTCTGTGGGTTATGATATAAATTTGGGAATGCAATAATATCACATGATTCTGGGATGGATTCTCCTTGCAATCGGCCTTGCAGGCTTCTCTCTGGGCGCATACTGGGACATCAGGACCACGGAGTTTCCTGACTGGCTACCTTACTCCATAATAATATCAGCCCTTGGGGTGCGCGCCCTTTTTGCCTTTTTCTATTCCGACCCTGCCATCCTGACCGGCTCCATCCTGACAGGCGTTCTGTTTCTTGGATTCGGCCTTGCTCTTTACTACACAAAGCAGTGGGGCGACGGCGATGCCTGGCTTTTGGGCGGTCTCGGTTTTCTCTTTCCTACAGAAACAGGATTCGCTCCCTCCTCCCAGTTTCCCTTTCCTGTTACAATGCTGTTCAATCTTTTTGTTATATCCTTTGTCTACCTGCTCCTCTACTCCTTTGGTATGGGGATAGTATCCAGGCACCTGTCAGGCAGGTTCTTCAGCCAGCTCAGGAACGACCTGAAGGGCATAGCCAGGGTTGCCCTGGCCTTCACATCAGCAGTAGCCATGTTCTCCGTCTTTGCCCTTTATTATTTCCGAATTCCCTTTCATATGCTCTGGGTAGCGGCCCTTTCGCCATTCGTCCTGCTCTCAATATTGTTTTTCATGCGCTATGGCCGCTTTATAGAGAACGAGGTCTTCAGGAAAAAGGTTCCTGTATCCAAGCTCCGGGAGGGGGATGTCCTCGCAAATGACAGATGGAGAGGGCTCACGAGAGAGGATATACAGGAAATGCAAAAAACCGGGGGGTATGTGGAGATAAAAGAGGGCGTGCGCTTTGCCCCTGTGTTTGCGATTACACTTCTGGTAACGCTTTTTTACGGGAATCTCTTGTTTTTGTTTGTATAATCTCCGGCTGCAATGACTGGGCATAAAGGCTCCTGACCCCGGCTGGCAACGGTGTTCCTAAACCTGCCTGAACCCCACGGCAGCATAACCTACAACATTGTCCATGTCTCCTGAAGCCTCCCCCGAGTTTGTGTATTCCAGAAGTCCTGCCTTCCATCCGAGTTCTTTCGCAATGAACAGTAGAATGGTTATTGGAGCATAACCGCAAACAGAGCCGTCCTGCTCCTTGAGGACCCTGAACAATCCTTCGGGATCGAGAGTCTCTATCTTTTCTATGGCAGCCATGTCCCTTTTCTTTGCTTCGTCTGCAGGCATGTAATGGGTGAAGTCAGAGCTGGCTATCATCGAGATGTCGTTCTGCTCCCTGAGTATCAAGGCCATGTGTTTCCCCACGGCCTCCAGTTCCTTCAGGAACCCTTCTGTGTAGGAATATGACATTACTGATACAGGCACGAATGAGAATGCAGGAAACCTGCACTGCAGCAGGGGGAGCTGCACCTCTATGGAATGCTCCTGCTGGTGGCCTGATACGTCGCTCTCCATAAGACTTGACTTCAGCAGATCCCTGGCCAGAGCCCTGTCAACAGGAACGTCTCCCAGAGGGGTTCTCCACACACCTTCAGGATAGACAGAGAATGCCCTGCCCATTCCAGTATGGTTCGGCCCTAATATAATGAACTTCTTTGCAGGC
>CAZCSS010000034.1:0-8134 GCA_964501515.1 uncultured archaeon | reverse complement strand
AGCTGAACATAGTTGGGCGCACCCCCGACCTTAAGGCCGAGAGAGGCATGCGCCATAAGCAAAAAACACATCGCAAAAACCACAGAAGCCAAAGGAACAGCCATAGCACGCATATTATACTAATATCAGCAAATCCTTAAATTTACGTCCTGTCTCTGGTCGTGTAAGACCATGAAAACCTTATATGGGTCGTCTGGTGCAGTATCTAGATTAAGTTTGGTTTTTGAAAGGCCTTATAAAACCATGGGAGAACCAGTCTCGAGATATGACAACTGCTCCAGATGCCCGAAAGATATTTATTTTACCCTTTCAAATAATAGGCATGCAATGGAAGGGAACCCCGGCAGTATTCTTGTTGCTTTCGCTCCTTACAGCTTTTTCGCTCCTTCCGGGAATCTCCCGTGCCACCGAAACCGATTATCTCAACATAACCCTCAACATAACAGCCGAGGTTTCCATAGACGTGGACCCTGACACGCTTTTCATTCAGGCAAGCGTGGGTGAAACAACCGGTTTCTACCCCCAGAACGGTGTGGGCGTGAGGATAATCAATGTCGGCTCCCTGGACATCGCCAACATAAGAGCCAACATCTCAATGGCCTCATCCAACCCGTTCGGTTCAGGAGACCCCCTGAACTACAATGCCGGCGATTACATCCAGATGAACGCCTCAACGAACGAAACCTTCCGCTGGATTAACAGCATCCACTGGAACGAAACAAAACCAGGGAACGTTGTTCCCCCGATCGGATGGATTGAGGGCCACAACACCGGATACTACATCCAGGTAAGAACAGCGTCTGACGACGATGAGGGGGTCACATACCACGCTATAACCAACTCCTCTGACGGACAGAACTGCTCTGATGACACAGGAACAAACGACCCGTTCATAAGGATATCCAAGCTGCCCAAGAACGTGACTGATGACCCGGACTATGACCTGTCCGATGCCACAAACTACACTGAGGTAACACTTTCCTATACCCAGAACTCTGCAGGCACACCTTACGGGGCAGGAAAGATAGACAGTCACCAGGACCTTGGAAGCTACTGCATCCTTGTTTCCGAAGACTGCGCCTCTCTGATACTGTACCACTTCGGCAGGGACTGGGACTTCTCAGGCACTGACTGCGACGCAGACCAGTATGTCTTCACCGGGACGCTCCAGCCAGGGCAGTCTACATCAACATGGTATCGGGCAAAGGTTCCGTTCGGTGTTGAGCAGGGAAGGCTGGGCTATGGAATACTATGGTTCACTGCAACCGCAGCCTGATTTCTGATTTTAAATAATGCAAAACTATAAACCGCACAGAAAAACAATATAACATCTTTTTATGATGTTTATCTGACATCAGTAACGATTTAACAAAAATAAAAACACGTAAAACAGAATAACTTAGCAGCATTCTGAATTTTGACCCCATTCTTTAAATAGTAGTTATCCAATAATATGTTAATAGTGATTTCAGATGTGGCATACAATCACTATTGAAAAAAGCTTGGCGTTCCTTTCAACCATTGCAGCACTGCTGGTTCTTTTGGGAATGTCCGGTGTGGCCTTGGCTGCCCCCACAGATTATCTCAACATAACCCTTAACATAACAGCCGAGGTTTCCATAGACGTGGACCCTGACACGCTGTTCATACAGGCAAGCGTGGGTGAAACAACCGGTTTCTACCCCCAGAACGGTGTGGGCGTGAGGATAATCAATGTCGGCTCCCTGGACATCGCCAACATAAGAGCCAACATCTCAATGGCCTCATCCAACCCGTTCGGTTCAGGAGACCCCCTGAACTACAATGCCGGCGATTACATCCAGATGAACGCCTCAACGAACGAAACCTTCCGCTGGATTAACAGCATCCACTGGAACGAAACAAAACCAGGGAACGTTGTTCCCCCGATCGGATGGATTGAGGGCCACAACACCGGATACTACATCCAGGTAAGAACAGCGTCTGACGACGATGAGGGGGTCACATACCACGCTATAACCAACTCCTCTGACGGACAGAACTGCTCTGATGACACAGGAACAAACGACCCGTTCATAAGGATATCCAAGCTGCCCAAGAACGTGACTGATGACCCGGACTATGACCTGTCCGATGCCACAAACTACACTGAGGTAACACTTTCCTATACCCAGAACTCTGCAGGCACACCTTACGGGGCAGGAAAGATAGACAGTCACCAGGACCTTGGAAGCTACTGCATCCTTGTTTCCGAAGACTGCGCCTCTCTGATACTGTACCACTTCGGCAGGGACTGGGACTTCTCAGGCACTGACTGCGACGCAGACCAGTATGTCTTCACCGGGACGCTCCAGCCAGGGCAGTCTACATCAACATGGTATCGGGCAAAGGTTCCGTTCGGTGTTGAGCAGGGAAGGCTGGGCTATGGAATACTATGGTTCACTGCAACCGCAGCCTGATAACCCGAACACAGCAATAAACAGGTTCTGGCCTGCGCAGCGGTGACCGCCTTTTTAATTTTATTTCTCTATATCCTGTCGGTTACTCTCAGGTATAAACCTGCAATTATAACAACAAGCAGAACAACAGGCGCTATTACAGGATTGTTTATCACAGACCTTGCCACAGACCCGGTCACGGTGTTTATCGCGTCTCTGGCATCCTCTATGTGTTTTGTGAGGATGTTTCCTCCCCCTGGTTTTTTGTTCTCATTATCTTCTCCGTGCCTCTTCTCCGCGCCTCTCTCTTCAGACCCGCTTCCCTCCTCTCCAGCAGGCTTTTCCTTTGCAAGCATGTCCTCCTCAATCATATCCTCTTTTTCTTCCCCACCCTCTTCCAGGACCCTGACCCTGAACCTGAACGCCCTCACCTGTGAGACACCCATCATCCCTCCAGAACTCCTTGTGGATGCGGTCACTCTTATTTCATACTCTCCAGGAGCAGTATCGTTGGTTGAGAACACCTTTACAACAACAGGTCTGACCATGATATTGCCCTGATTCGTTGAGAGAATCTCATACCCCTCTGCCTGCTGGACTTCTCCCAGTGGTATATAAGGCAGACTCAGGCTTTTAGGCCAAATCTCGACCCCCAGACCAAAGGGATATTCAGCATCCAGATTCAGGTGCAGCATTCCCTCCCCATGCGCGTTGAACACAAAGAACCTGAACTGGGTTTCACCCCCTTTCGCAATCTCAGCACAGTTCCTGCCCTGCACGCTGCCGAGCGACACCGCTGCCCAGGCCAGGTTCATTGCCCCTGCCAACACCATGAAACATGTTATCACTGCCAGTATTACCTTCTTTGTCATGGCGTTTCTCCCTCCTCCACACTTTCGATGTAAAGGGTTGAGTTATACTCCCCCTCCATCATGCTCTGCGGCACATTAATCCAGTAGTATGTGGTGAGATTGGTTCCAGGAGAAACCGATTTCCCGAAAACAGTCCAGGAATTGCTCATGTTATAACTCCCACTGTAATCATTCGAGGTATTGCTGAAGCTGGAATTCCCGGCCTCTATCACCCACCCTTCTCCAAGGCTTCTCTCAAAATCACCCACCCTTCCGTAGATATCCACACTGCACGTTGTTATGGGCTCAATGGTTATATTATACTCATTGTTCTCATTTCCAGTGGCATTGCTTATCTTGCCAGGCCCTATTGGCTCGAATGTTACATTGTCGAACTGGATCGTCATATCAAGAATGCAGGACACAATCCTTACAGTGCCGTTCCCGGTGTGGTTCTGTTCCACCTGCGTGAGATTGCTTCTGAAAAGCACTCCTATCTTGTACACAGAACCCTGGTTTCCTGTAGCATTCACGCTCCAGCTTATGTTGCATACCTCGTCATGGTGCATGGGGTTTTCCAGACATTCTTGGGGGTTTTCAGCGTCTGTTGTGTAAAAGGGTGTTGCAGGTGACGTGGGAATATTGGTGTCGGGTTCGTCTCCTGACTGATTGTATCTGGCAGTTCCGTTCACACTTCCGCAATACCCGTCCACGCATGTCACGCTGGCGTTGGTCCAGAACGTGGCGTTCTGCCCTACATTGTAGGGTCCTGATGTATTCGCAGGGTTCAGAAGCTCTACTGCAAGATAACCGAATCTCATGTAATCAAACACAGAATAGTCCTGATACAAAGCATAGCTGTCATTGGCAGTGAAGTGCACAGTCCTGTTGTCCATCCAGGAGTTGCTCAGGTTCATAACATACTCAAACACCACCGTCCTCCCCGGCCTTACCCTTCCTCCGAGCGACTGGTTCCATGTCACGTTCCCGTAGTTCCAGTTCCCTCCTGTGTAATCTGTCCCGTTTATCTCATACCATATATCATCACTCCCGTTTATCTCCCATGTCACATTCAGTCCCCCATGGGAAATGTTCCCGTTCTTCACAAGCCATGCCCCCTGGGGATTGTAAACCACAACCTCAACCCTGTAGACACCCTTTTCATACACCCGGAAGGTTGTATTAAGCCCTGAACCCACTATATAGCTTGTATTCGAATGCTGGTCAGAAAGGCCTGTCACATTGTAAACCCTGATCTCTGTTATGTTCAGGTCAGGCACGGAGAGCTGTTCCGGGAAGATCCCCTGATTGACCTCGTCATTCTTGATGTCAAGGGCTGTGTAATCATCCATAAGGAACCCGAGAACAAACTCTGCAAAATCCCCTGAGCCCAGTGCGGTAAAGTTGTAGACAATCCTCATGCTCTGGTTCCCATCTCCGCTGTACACTCCCACACTTTCCAGACCCATGTTATCACTCATGTTGTAGTGCATCCATACCAGGGAAACATTGCTCTCTGAAAGGCTCTCATTGTCATACACGCTTACGTATCTGTCTGTCACCGGGACGTAATCATTCCAGCCAGACGAAAGCGAACCTATGCTTCCGTCTCCGAGGAAGTCTCCCACATGATAGCTGTCATTGGCTTCTTTCAGACTCCCGGGGAGCTCGGCCCATATCTTCTCCAGAAGGGAATCGTCAATGCTCATGTTCACCCTGTAGATAATATAATCAGACTCCTCGCCCCTCATCCGCACAGAAAGGTTCACACTCTTGAGAGGCTCCTCTCCCAAAAGAGCAACCCCTGGTTCAGGATCCATATACATCCTGACCCTGAAATCGTCAAACCGGAAAGACATGCTCTTAACACCGTGCGAATACGCTGACAGTCCTATGACCTCATTCGAGAGGGACTGGGTTCTCGACTCCGCATGCGCTGTCCATGATTCCCCATCAGTAGAGTACAGCGCTGTGTAGTTCTGGCCAAGCTTTCTCAGCATAATCCAGATGTCTGAGACGGAGACAGGATCGTCATAAAAGGTCCTTGAGGCATCCTGCTCATATGCAAACACCATGTTCTCTCCGCTGGAAAGTGAGTAATAGTAGTGCGCATGCTCTATATAATTGTCATCGTCCTGGTATGCCATGAGCGACCCGGTCTCGTAGTTCTCATCAGGCTGGCCAAACACCCTGACCGCGGCCTCGTATCCTCCCTCAGGGGGATTCACATAGAAGAGGGGTGCATTATCATACGTATTGAACCATAAGGACTCGCTGGGGTCTATTGTTACATTGAGAATCCCGTTCTCCTCTGACCATGTGGATGGCTCCCTGAGTTTTGACCACCCGCTTCCTAATTTCCCATCCCCGAAATCATCGAAGAAGAAATACACACCTCTCCTGTCAGTCGGGGGTTCTCCTGCGCCCGGGTTCCCGTAGTACATGTAATAGGCGCTGTCATTATACCCCCCTGCAGATATGTTCTCCTGCAGCTTGAACCATATGTTTGTGGATGCTGTATTAAAGTCACTGGTATTAATCCTGTCCAGCTCTGTGGCATTTCCCCCGTTCCAGTAAACTATCCTCAGGTCGCTTCCGTTTGCAAGGAATTTGCCCCCGGTGGTGTCCACAGTGATGTTAACAGAATATCCTTTGAGAAGCTTTTCCGTGTCATTGTTGTTTGTTATGTTCAGCCTTCTCCTGTAGGACCACTCAGGGTCCCACCAGTAGGGCTTGTCCAGACCGACCCTGATTTCCAGCACGCTTTCCGAAAGCCCTTCTCCTTTGTCCAGGGAAACCCCTGAGAAACTTGCGGTCTGGTTTGCGCAGGTTATCCCCCCCTGAACAGATGTGTTCTCGCCTGTTGGGGTAAGGTTCACCCCCAGCATGGCTTCCTTCTGGTAAAGATGCAGAAGTGGCAGCCTGTTGCCCCCACGGCCGCTGTACACAGCCACTATTCTCCTTGACTCAAGCACGCTGTCATCTTCACCATTATCGTCCCAGTCCATCTCATACCCTGAGACCCCACTTCCTGAATACAGGTGAAAACTGGAGTTTGACCATGCATTTCCATACGAATTGTTTGCAGTGGCATTTATCCAGTAAACTCCCAAACCGCTGCTTGGTGACGGGCTCCAGTTTCCCCTGTAGATGCCCTCTCCCACTGGATCAAGTGTCATGCTGGTGACAAACTGAAATGAAGGATAGAGGTATATGCTGGCATTGACATCAGCGTCTGCTATCCCAATACCATTCACATTTGTCACATTGGCCTCAATATGCACAACATCCTCAAGCGTGCTGTTGCTCCTGTCAAAGAACTTCATTTCCTCTGAAAACCCCTTCCCGTATGTTTTCAGCATAACCCTCTCAGGCGCAAGGCTGCTTGCCAGAGTGACAGATTCCTCGTCTTCGCTGCTCGCGCTGTCGTTGTAGTGGAGCTCTCCTTCATCTGTAATATTGCACCTCACGTAATAGGCTCCCGGGTCCGTACCAGTGGTGTCCCACTGCATATGAGCATATCCGCTGGAATTCGTGGTGTTTGTCCCCAGAAAATATGCATCCCCGTTTGACACGTTGTAGAAACTCACCGTATACCCTGAAATTCCATTCGAAGAAACACTGTCAGTCACAAGACATGTTATGTTTACGGTATCCCCTATTATCCCTGAGATTGGTTGGTCAGGTTCAACTATGCTGATCTCTGACCATCCCCAGACCATGAAATAGGACTTATCTGTAACATTCAGGTTCCCATAGGTATCATTTCCGTACACCCTCCATACTATTGTGCTTCCAGGCTCTGCAGAGGTGTTCTGCCACTGAAAAAGAACATCGTCAGTAGCCCCGGACATTTCCTGCGGAGAATCGTAAACAGTTTTGTTTTCCCAAACACCACTCTCATTTGTTTCCAGCCATGCCATGGAAAGCGCAAAGTTGTCGCTCCAGTTCACTGACAGATTTATGCTCTGGTCCCTCATTACAATATCAGACCATGTATCTCCAATTGTCTGGTTGATATCTGACCACTCCGGAGGCGTGGTGTCATTAACATGAAGCCAGTGCATTGCAGAATCAGTGGTGTAGTTCTGGTGTTCCTCTGAATAATATGCTGTCACATTATATGTTCCAGGCTCGCTGAATACAGACAGGTTCTCGAATGGTGTTGGCCCTGAGTCATAAAAGGAGTTGTTCACATACACAGAAACCGTATCAGAAAGGTCCATGTAAACACTTGCATTCAGCACAGTGTCCTCGTCCATTCTCCAGTCCCCATTTGTCCCGTTCAGGAGCAAGACAAGGTTCGGGGATATCTTGCTAACAGTCGCATACAGCGTTGTCCAGTTTCCTGTATAGTTGCTGTTTCCTGTTACAAAAGCAGTCACATTCCAGAAACCACCTCCCAGATTCTCCAGCAACGGGTTGGGTCTGTTGCTCTCATTCAGCTGAATCTCCACACCCCCGAAATTCGAGTACCCCGAGGCGTTCAGGGTTTCCCCGTAGCTTATTGTGACATTCCCCTGCGTCCCGTTCAGATAAAGAAATATCGGATTCTCCGCCTTCTGAACGTTCAAATAAAACACCACCCCTGTCACATTGTCCGTGTAGTTATCATCCCCTGTCACATTGGCGAGATACTTCCACGTCCCTGCCCCCAGATTCGCTATCTCCGGATTCCCCACAAGAGAGCCGTTCCTGTAGAGATGAACAGTCCCGTTCCTGGAATATGCGCTTGCATTGCTTGTCTCGCCAAACGTGATGTCCAGACTCCCCTGTGTCCCGTTCAGGTAAAGAACAGCATCTATACCGGCCTTCCCCACCACATAATAACTCGAATTGCTCGCCGAGGTATAGTTCTGCGTTTCG